>JADHTJ010000015.1 GCA_016785015.1 Anaerolineales bacterium | reverse complement strand
TGAGTATGCCATCCGATTCAGCTTTCGCAATACCAGGCATGACATTCAAGAGATCCAGCGCTGACAACGAAAATGGAGATTTCAAGTCCAATAAGGTGATCGGAACCTGATAGCGTTGTGCTGCATCAACGATGTGTCTCAATCCGTGACGTCGGCCTAATGGCCCAGTATGTGCACCATCCCAACGTCGCAGTGCCTGGGCCGGTGTGTGCGCTGGGAGCGAATTCCAAAAAGAGATCAGCAGGGGCGCGCGTCCTAGGGGTTGAGCTTCCGATGAAATCATTTCGATAACATCTGAGACAGTTGGTGAGTTTGGTGCAGTCGTAAGCACCTGAATGTAAAATACGCTTGACTGAATAGGTAGCAAATTGGCGTTTACGCTGATGGTGACGGTGTCCATGATGGGGTCACGGACAACGCGGGGGATGAGGAATGTTGGAGATTGAAGATTGGAGATTGATGACTGATTTTCAGACAATAAAGCTGTACCTTCTGATGGGATCGAGATTAGGATATCCCATGGTCTGGATGATTCAGCGTTGATCGGTAGGCCGACATCGCCTCCCGGAACCAGATCCAAGGCGATGTAAATGTCAGGTTGCGAAGTTTCGGGTAGATCAAGGAAATCCAAACGAATTTGGAGATCGTAGGTTTTCGAGCGAGAATATAGGGCGATCAAATCCAACTCTGGCTGTGCCGCATCCGCAGGGTCCAGTGCGCGAAGATCCATGTATTTCCATGGAGTAGCAGATGATCTGAACTGTGAGGGTGTACAGGCAGTCAGGAGTAAAAGTAAAGTTATGATAATTAAGAAGCGTCGAAGCATAGAAGGGATTCTAATGCAAAATTCAAAATGATGTTTTACAATCAACCTTGATTGAGCCAATGGAGTGAGATATGTGTAGAAACATCAAAACATTGTACAACTTTGATCCACCAGCGACAGACGAAGAGATTGTCGCTGCCGCGTTACAATTCATTCGAAAAATTAGTGGTTTCAGCAAGCCTTCACTAGTAAATCAGGCGGCCTTCGATGATGCGATTGAAAAAATTGCAGAAGTCTCCAGTCATTTTTTGGATACATTAGAAACTAATTCACCCCCGAAGAATCGTGAAGTTGAACGGTCAAAAGCACGTGCTCGTAATGCGAAACGGTATTCGACATAGAGAGGAGATTATGACAAAGAATGTATTAGTCAATAGAAGGCTGAACACCGCAGAGTCGCAGAGAACGCGGAGATTCTCGCATTTTACAGGAGAAAAACTCTGCGAACTCCGCGTCTCAGCGGTGAAAGTGCATCAGAATTGTGTTCAATCTACCCTTGACCATTACAGATTATGACAAAGAAGCACACATTTCGGGCAGTGATCGAAGACCCCGGTGGCGGCGGAGCTTTTGTACGCATTCCCTTTAATGTTGAAGAAGCCTTTGGTAAGAAACGTGTCAAGATAAAAGCCAGTATCGACGGGGAACTTTATCGCGGCACCCTAGTTCGTATGGGCTCTCCATATCATATTTTGATTGTTGTCAAAGCCATCCGGGAGATTATTGGCAAGACTTTCGGTGATGAAGTGCAAGTGGTTGTCGAGGAAGATTTAGAGCCCCGCGTTGTTGAAGTTCCCCCAGATTTTAAGGCTGCCTTAGCAGAAAAAACACGAGCACAAACCTTTTTTGAAAAATTATCCTACACGCATCAGCGAGAATACGTCAACTGGATCAACGAAGCTAAGCGCGACGAAACACGTCAAAGACGGGTCGGGAAAACAATCGAGATGTTAAAGGAAGGGGAAAAGGGACGCTAAACCTCTAAGGATTTCATCCATCTCATAGATACTTCTTTTTCTATAACTTCTCCAATCTCGAATCCCTGAGCGTTCAAATAAGCCACAAAATCTTGCAAGCAATCGATCAATGCCGCCTCCATCATCTCATCAGGCTTTATACCTTCCTCCCACCACCAATTTTGAATTGTCAGATGGCGAGATTTTTTGTCAAAAGCTGGATCGAAGCGGGCGATGAATTGGTCACCGTATATTACTGGTAAGACGTAATAACCATACTGACGTTTTGCCTTGGGTTTATATACTTCCCAAATATATTCGAAATCGAACAACCAACCGTTCATCTTACGGTTCCAAAGCAGATTATCTAAGGGTGCTAAGAATGCAGCACCCGGTTGGGATTGTTTAGTATTTTGTGCTGCTTCCAGTGTTGGCATATCAGCCTGACGGATGTAGAAAACTTTGTCTGGAATCTCTTCGATGGTAAGAGAGATTAAGTCGCCACGCTCCACTAATCGAGAGATAATCTGCTTGCGCTCGGGAGTTTTTACTCCGATGATGCCATACCAATGCTCACCAGCGTTAGGGAATACCAGCCCCATGCCCCCCACCCGTCGGAGCACATGCCAATCTTCGTATTCTTCAATGCTCAAATTGGGGTCGGGCGCATCTAAGAGTTTAGCAGGTAAGAGATTTTCGATGAAATCGAAATAACGACGGTTATTGACCCGGTGATGCACTCCCAATTTCCCCATCGCATAAAGGCCTTCCAGCCCTGCGCGGGATACCTTTGTAGGTCCCCATGACCAATCTGTTTTCTCGTTGCCTTTGAAATCCAGTGGTGATTGGGGGCCGTTCTGACGGATTTTCTCTAAGATATTTGGAGCCACTTGCATGACAACTTCTGTCGGCACGCCGAAGATATCCTGCATACGCCCACGCTTGCGACTGAAGTATGGCCAATCATCAGCAGAGATGATCGAGGCCATCTTATCCCAGCCATCAAGGAGCTGACGATCTTCGTAGAGCAACTCGTCCAACATTCCTAGATTGAAATCCACCACCCGCGATTGCAGCACCAGATCTGGGTTGCGCCCGACGATGTTGATAGGATCAAATTGAATCCCCCCAACATGGCGGATGTATTGGCGCACACCCTGCTTGCCTTGGAGTTGGCGCGGCGGCCATAGATGATGATGAGCGAACATGAAGCGTCGCGCGGTGGTTTTGTCAATGGTCAGCGATGGGGATGGTGGAAACGGAGGGGACATGAATAATCCTATTTGTTTTAAAATCCACCGCTGAGACGCTGAACACGCTGAGAAAATTATTTATGATATCTCCGTGAATTCTGCGTCTCTGCGGCGCACAAATTTATTGAGGCTTGAACGGCATTATTGATTTGCTCTATCGGCCAATTTCATCCAGCGGAACACCAGTGGCGCGCCTGCAGCGACCCAAAAGCCAAGTAATCCATAACGAATGTAGCGGAAAACCTGGGGGACGAATTCTTCGCCAGTGGGGAAAATGGCTTTCAGCCCAGCCCAGATCCCAACCGTGACTACCATTCCCAACAAATAGCGCACAATTCGTTTCCACCAGACACCTTTGGGATCAAATCCACCGCGTTGTTTAATCAGAACCAACCCTGAGGTCAGCCCAAAGAATATCGCTGCCGCGGTGGTAATACCATCCCGGCTGAACGGTTCCGGCGGTGTGCCAGCTTTCGTCGCAGTTTGGATCCATTCAATGGGCAATTGCCAGCCGCTTATTGCCCAAATAGCGAGATTCCCAATTAATAGGATACCTAATGTAATCAGTACGAAAGTGGTTAATTGCCCAACTACAGATTGACCTTTGATCCACTTCACTAGCGGTGCTTCAAGACGCGCGAAACTCCAAAGCAAGATTATGCCGACCGTCCAACCGGCGAGCACGTCGATGGGAAAATGCATTCCCAGATAGAGCCGTGAAAAGCCGATCATAAACGCAACAACTATAGCTACGATCCAAGCCCAGCGGCGCTTGGCGGAATATGCCCAAGTGCCCCATAAGCTAACCGCGTTCTGGCCATGCCCAGAGGGGATGCCAAAGGATGTTTCTGAACTCATCGCAGTAACCTTGTCTGAAACCCAGTAAGGACGCGGAGAGCGAAACATCACTTTCAAAACGGCATTGACACCCGTTGTGACAACCAACATGATAGCTAATCTTGCACCCATAATTGTGTCGAAACACCAATAAATGGCCGGCATGATTGCTAAATAGAATTCTTCAAAACCCAGAAAGGTAAAGAATTTCATGATAGGCTTGAGCCAGTCTCCCAGGTTCTGCAAAAAAAGTATGATATCCATTATTTCCTCCTTACGTTGTGTGATTGGTTTGAACAGCTAATTGTGGAATTGTGACTGAACTGACCAACATCGAAACTGCTACCATTATAATAGCTAAGGGGTAAATCATCTCCGGATTAATATCATATAGATACCCTGCTAATGGCGCTGCCAGGATGAGAGCAGTCCCAGATATCGTTTCAGCGACACCGAAGGCCAGGCCCATATTAGCCAATGCCACTAAATCACGAACCTGAGCGACAACCAGCGAACGAGCGACCCGATATCCTCCCAGTAAGAAATACCCGATTATGTACCAGGGCAAGCCAAAGCCCTGCCATATCGCTGTTGCGAATAATGCGACACTCAAATGGCTGAGTAAATATCCATGCAAAGTTTATATTCGGCCGATAACCAAATTTAGCACCACATTTCCCAAACTGCCTGCGGAGAGAATGATACCGATTTGGTCTAAAGAGAGTTGGCGTTGGGTTTGTAGGAAATTCGGTGTCAGAGGCTGGGCCAAATACATGGAGAACATGGTTATGAAGATAATTGGTAAAAACCTTTTGAAGTTTGGGTTTTTGAGTAATTCAATGCCTCCCCCGACAGTAGATCGGGGTTCGATGTGTTGGTGTTGAATGTTAAAGATTATCAGGGTAGATATTGCGAATATCCCTGCAGCAAATAGGTATGTTTTCCCTAATCCAAAATGATCTCCAATCCAGCCGCCTAGCAACGGACCGATGATTGCACCCGCGTTAAACGAAGCTGAGATCAATGTGATCGCGCGCGCAACTGACCATTTGCCTCGTGCTGCGGTGATATAACTATTTAATGGGGACATGACAAAGGCGGTCAGGGCAAAGAGAATCATGCCAAAGATAACCATAGGTAAAGAGCGTGCCAGGGCCATAACCCAGGTTGCAATTGACCCAAACAACCACCCCGCCCAGAGCATTCTACGCCGTCCAAAACGATCTGCTAGATGCCCCGCGGGAATGTGAACGATGGTCATTGCTGCGCCAACCATACTCAAGATCGACCCTATTTCAATCGGGGAAGCCCCAAGCTCTTCCAGGTAAATGGGTTGAAAATAGAAAAACGCCCCTTCACCAATTCCCCAGGTGAATAAGGCGATGGCAACTATGAGGAGATTTCTGTTCATAATTATGGATACAAGAATCCGCCAAAAACACCGTCGGCCAAGGGCGCTGATTGGTTTGCGCCTAAAGCCGGATTCAATGGCTGATTGGGATCTGGCGCCCACACCACAACCAGCGGAGATGCAAGAGATGGCACACCAATTTCCAAGAGCAGGAGATGATCTGCCAACCAGCCTACCGGTCGAATATAAGAGGGAATTTCACCGCCGGCTAATCCACTCAAATTAGGAAATTCGGAGTCGTTCAGCAATACCCCATTGATATCGGCGATACGTAAACGCATTTGTGCTTCCATATTGCTGGGACCGTTTGCCTCCAGCCAGGATAGGTTTGTGTTATTGGGAGCAAAAGTTACAAATCCACCCCCCAGGTTGGTACTTGGATTGAAGGGGATCACTGTCTCCTGGCAGGTGACCAGATCCCGAATTGTCAGGCTGTTCCCCGGACCCCCGGGCTGTCCGCCTGCTCCTTGAATATGGGCGACCTTAGTTTGATCGGGAGAGAATCCGGCCAACCGATTGGAAAATTCAAGATATTCAGTCACACTGGCATCGAAAAATTTGAAGTAATAAAGCCCATTATATGGCGCGAAGTTGATATTCCCAACGCCCCACATCGAGAGCGTGTACCAAACGCCTTGCGCAATACCATCTTGATAATTAACCGCCAGGGGGTATATGACGAAACCATCCCCTTCGGAACGAGTCAGTAAGGGCTGCGCACCATTAATGGCTTCCAAATCTCCGGCATAAAGGTAGCTGATCCAACCCCCGGCGGCTTGGTCGCTGTCATTGGTGCTGAAAGTAATTACAGAACTGCCCTCGCCCCCAGTCAAAGTTACTAGATTGGGCGCTAATGCCAATTGGTTGGCGATGCCAAACTCACTGCGCTTGAGCATGCCGCTGTTTTCCAGGCTGTGATAAACAAGGGGGATATTTGCTATCCCCAACGATAACGAACCGCCGATGTGGATTTGATCTGGGGCCAGCCAGGTCATGCCCGCAGTCTGAATATTGCCTAGGTTTTGACCAACCGCATCAAAAAAACTGATCGCTAGGGTGTTTATGTTTGCGCCGAAACCCGCAGGCTGAGGAATAATGTGCGGGCCAGGGTGTGCCAAACACACCAGCGCGGGGGGTTCCGCAGTGGGTTCTGCTGTAGGCGGAATCTCTGTGGGAGGGGGATCAGTAGGTTGCTCAGCGGCTGAGTCGGACGGCAGCTCTGTTGCAGATTGCATCGCCTCGAAAGTACCGGCGACGACCGTCTCGACCATACTCTGATCCAACGTTACCGTTGGCGGAGTGCTGGTTGACGTGCCGCAAGCTAGGGTCACCAAAAATAAAAAGGAAAGAGCCAAAATGAAACTATATCTCATGATAAGCCTTTCTTCCCGATTGCCGGCGTCGAAGACGGGCCTGCGGCCGGCACGCCCGTGGCGATCGGGCTAACTGGATTTATCCAGTGCTATTTTGTAGCCCTGGAATGAATTCCAGGGCGATGCTCAATTGTCAGAGCAATTTGAAAAACCTCAATAAAAAATAATAGACTTCAAGGTGCACTCACCCGGCGTATGAAATCGTCCGCTGCCTTGAATATTTGGTCTCTAGCTGCATCGCGGGTGAGCACATGTCCGCTGTTTTCTACCCATAACATGGATTTATCTTCACAACCCAAATCGTTATATATCTTGGGCATATTTTCCGGATCGACACCACCATCCTGTCTGGAGTGCATTAACAAAGTTGGCGCGCCAACATTAGGGAGGCCAGCGCGCATTTCAGCAAAAAGGGGTTTTAGCTCTAAAACCATCCGCGTTGGATACCCGCTGTAGCTGATATGCTCTTCTTCAGCTTTGTGATCATGCCAGTCTGATTCGCCCGAGGGGACCACAGGTACGAAAAGATGAATAAGTCTTAGGAAGGGGATACGTGGGTCAGGAGGTAGATCATAGGGCGTAGCCATAGCCACTATTCCCTTGACTGGAAATCGCGATCCAAGCAGCAATGACAATACTCCACCCATAGATAATCCAATGACATAAACTTGTTTGGATGCGCTATTGAGCATGTGCCATCCATCCTCAGCCGAGTCTACCCAATCGGTCCATTTTGTGCGCAGCAAGTCTTCTCGGCGAGTAGCATGCCCAGCTAGGCGTATTCCTAAGACAGTATGTCCTCTTTCTGCTAAATACTCGCCCATCCAGCGCATTTCTTTGGGCGCGCCAGTGAAACCGTGTATCAGCAAGCAGCCGATATCATCCCCGGGGAAAAAGAAGGGTTCAGCAGTTGGTATGATCAATTATGCCTCCAGTTGGATCAATTCACGTGGAAGATCCGTAAAGCTCTCGAGCCCATCAGCCGTAACGACCACATCGTCTTCGATTCGGACACCCCCGCGCCCAGGGAGATAGATTCCCGGTTCGATGGTAAAGCTCATGCCCACTTCCAATAGGATCTGATTGTCCGAGCGGATGTAAGGTTCTTCGTGCCCCTCGAGACCTAGCCCATGACCGGTACGATGAGTGAAGAATTCGCCGTATCCAGCTTCGTCGATTACAGCGCGGGTAGCATCATCAACTTGACCAGCTGGAATGCCGGGTTTAGCGGTAGCGTGCCCGGTGGCGTTAGCTTTCATGACGATTTCGGCTATGAGCTTCAATTCAGGATCAACCTCACCAATGGCGAAAGTGCGCGTGATGTCGGAGAAATATCCCTTCACATTGGCACCCCAATCGATAACCAGCAGATCGCCATTTTCCAGTTTTCGGTCCGATGGAGCAGCATGGGGGTTGGCGCTATTGGGCCCACCCGAAACGATGGGAGAGAAGGGTACTTTGGAATGGGATCCATGTCGCAGTAATTGCATGATAAGTTCAGTGGCGATCTCTTTCTCAGTCACACCAGGTTTTATCATCGGCAAAGTGGCTTGCAACGCAGATTGAGCGATCTGGGCAGCCTCACGCATATTGGAAACTTCGCTCGCATCTTTGCGCATGCGAAGTTCGGCGACAGCAGCCTCTCCACTGACAAATTGTGCTTCGGGGGCAGCTTCTTTAAGAAAATCTAGCTCCAAAACACGGAAAGCGCGCGGTTCGACACCCACACGGCCTTTTTCAAAACCCCCAGCCTCGATAGCGCCCCGGAAGGCTTTTACCCAATTTGATGGGTTTTCATCATAGGGAAATGCCTGAATCTTGTAGGGTAAATTTTGAATTTTGAGAGCTTCCAACTGTGGTAGAACGATGATGGGGTCTTGATCGGCACTGAAAATAACAACTACCGGACGCTCGCTCATATGAAAGTGCATCCCAGTCAGGTATGGTAAGCTGGGACCGGGGTTGAGTGCTAAGGCATCCAACTCTTGCTGTTTCAAAACTTGAGCTAGTTTCTGATGACGTTGAAGAAAATGTGGGGATGACATGAAACCTCCTAAAGGAATCTAGTTTGCTTGATAATTATAAATCGAGTTTAGACAAAATGGGTATGAACGCGTGAAAAGGGCACTCTATTTTGGTTTTTCGCCGCTTGGATACGAAAAAAGTGTCAGGGCGTTCTCCACCTGACACTTTTTTCGTTAAAGTAATCCCCACTGTCTTTTGTGGGGATTACTCCTCTTCAATCTCAATACTGTCTAGGCGAAACTCTTTACCTTCTATGACTCGTACGCTAATGCTGTCGCACTCAGGGCAGGGCATTAGGGATCCGTCTTCCAAGGCATAATTCGTATTGCAATCCTGACAGGCAAGTTTCGCTGGAATACGCTCAAAGTGAAGTTGGGATCCCTCAGCAATGGTATCCTTCGTGAGAATATCCCAATAGAATTGGATAGAATCATCGATTACAGAAGAGAGCTGACCAATGACAATATACAGGTGGGTTACCTTTTTGGCTTTGGCTGATTCTCCGTGGCGGAGGGCGATATCGAGAATACTTTGGGTGATGGGTAGTTCATGCATAGTGAAATTTTGTGGTTTCTGTATAGGATCACTGAAGTATATCACTCCTCTTCAACCTAGGCGGTTTCCTAGTCCAAAACACACCTTTACCGTACAATAGTGCTTGATGAAGGATCCCAGCTTGACTCTCAGGGAATTACTTCGGCTGAATTTTGCCGGATCTGTTGAATGGATAACTCCAGAACCAGAACAGGACATTCCTATTCAATGGGTGGTATTATCCGTGGATGATGTCGGCGCGGGGGAAATTCTTTTGAGTTCTGGGGACAAACTTTCTCCCGGAGTGGTTGAACAGACCTGGAAACAAGGTGGGGTTGCAGTAATTTGTGTGGGAGATTATCCCCATAGAGGGTCGCAGTTTCCCGATGAAATCCATGTTGTGGCTGTTCCTGGAGATGATGATCTCCAAGAGATTTACCGCACCATGCTGACCATCTTGATCAACCAGCGTGCTCACTTTATGGAACGTGGAGTACGCATTCATTCCCAACTTTCCCAGATCGCTGCAGAAGGGGATGGTCTCAGCAGCCTTGCCCGCGCTATCCACGATCTGTCTGGTCGGGGGGTTCTCGTCCAGGATAAGCGTTTAGGGGTATTGGCAGAATTTCCATCGTCTACACTTCGTGCAATTTGGGGAGATATCCTGACGCAGTTATTAGAAAAAGATAACTTGCCCAAGAAATTGCGCGACCGAAAAAAGGCCGGCAAGCAAGCCACGATAAAGAAGCAGCTTCTGCCGGGTGAAATTGAGCGTATTATCACTCCAATTTCTGTAGGCGGTGTGGCGCGTGGATATTTATCCCTGGTAGATATGACTGGCACGCTCGATTCGTTGGATTATTTGGCGGCTGAGCAAGGCGCATTAGTTTGTGCGGTGGAGATGGCCCGCGCCAAAGCAGTGCGTGAAGCCGAGAAGCGGCTTAAAGGCAGCCTGCTCACGGCACTCTTGCAAGAGAGCATCGCACCGCGTGATGCCAACCTTTGGGTGCAGAGCATGGGCTTGGATTTAGATCAAGCACATGTTGCCCTTCGTTTTGCGTGGGACGCGCCCTTATCAACACCCGCTCCCTCGATGCGGCGTCTGGAAACCCTTGTTAATGGAGAAGTCCAGAATCGAGAGTGTCGAGTCATTGTTGACACCATTGACGTAGAAATCGTTTGTATCTTTGAACTATTTCCTGAACCAGGTCGCCCATCTAGCGCAATAAAATTTGCCGAGTCGATTGTGGAACGCGCAAAAGAAGAGTTTCCAGAGATTTTTGTGCGCTGCGGAATTGGAGTCGAGGCCTCAGATATCAGCGCCTGGCGCATCTCCTTCCAGCAAGCAGGCCAATCCTTGGAAATGGCACGTCGCTTGCGACGAGAACAGCCACTCTATTATCCGGATTTATCCGTCTACCGCCTGTTGATGCAGTTAGAACATAACCCTGAATTGAGTGCATTTAAGAGCAGAGTCATAGGCCCATTATTGTCGCAAGAAGGTGGGGGAGAACTAATTCATACCCTGGAAGTCTATTTTGAAAACAATGCCAATCTCTCCCAGGCAGCTGAGGTGTTATTCATTCATCGCAATACCCTGACCTACCGACTTGAGCGCGTTGCAGAAATTTGTGGCATTGACTTGCACAACCCGGAAACCCGCCTGGCAACACAATTGGCATTACGAATCCATAAAATGACCGCTTCCGAGTAGATTCTCCTAAATTAACACACGGAAATATATTGGGCAGTTTGTACAATTTCCAGGGAGATTTATTGTGAGAAATGCCGGTAGACAAATAGTACCTCCAGCCGTACACTTGTCCAAATTCTTAAAAGAGAAGAAATTATGATTCAATTGTTCCTCTTTATTCTTATCCTGATTAGCCTTTTGGTTCTTGTACTTATTGTCGAGAACCAAAGTCGTGTTTGGGCCGTCAGGCCGGTAAGGAGCAAGTGTAGGAAAAGATAGCAACCAAAACCTGACAAAGATTGAAAGGGCTGCCCAAACGGGCAGCCCTTTTTGGTTCAAAAGGCGTATTCCTAGCGCCTATTGAACCACTCCGATGCTCTTGCATCGGAGAAAACGCCAAGGACAAAATTCCAATTTCCCTGAAAGCGCCCCAGTGTGTGGGCACTGGGGTAAGGCCAGAAACTTCATTGTTACAGAGAAAAAATTATGCGATCCGACCAAATCAAAAAGGGCTACGAAAGAGCGCCCCACCGATCACTACTCAAAGCCACTGGCGTCACAGATGAAGACTTCGCCAAGCCCTTTATCGCCATTGTCAATTCCTATGTGGATATCATCCCTGGCCATGTCCACTTACAGGATTTCGGACGCCTGATTAAAGACGCTGTGCGCGCTGCCGGGGGCGTACCTTTCGAATTCAACACCATCGGCGTTGATGACGGCATTGCCATGGGACATTCTGGTATGAAGTTCAGCCTGCCCTCGCGCGAGTTGATTGCCGATAGCGTCGAGACTATGATCCAGGCGCACCAGTTTGATGGCATGGTCTGCATCCCCAATTGCGACAAGATCGTTCCCGGGATGGCCATGGGTGCCTTACGGGTCGATGTCCCGGCGATATTCATCTCCGGTGGTCCAATGGCGGCTGGGGTAACCCCCGAAGGTGAGAAAATCGATTTGGTATCCGTCTTCGAGGGTGTGGGCGCTTATCGTGCAGGCAAGATCGATGAAGCCCGCCTGAAGATGCTGGAAGATTATGGCTGCCCGAGCTGTGGCTCCTGCTCGGGGTTGTTCACAGCCAATTCGATGAATTGCTTAATGGAAGTCTTGGGCATGGCCTTGCCTTATAACGGCTCGGCTTTAGCGCAGACTGAGGAGCGTGAAGCGCTGGCTGTGAAGGCTGCCCACAAGATCATGGATTTGGTTGAAGCGGATCTCTCACCTCGGAAAATTGTCACGGAACAAGCCATTGACGACGCCTTTGCATTGGATATGGCCATGGGGGGCAGCACCAATACCGTGCTGCACACCCTGGCATTGGCCCATGAAGCTGGCATCGAATATTCTCTCGAGCGCATCAACGCCGTTGCCGACAAAGTGCCCCATCTGACCAAGGTTAGCCCCTCGGGGAAATGGCACATGGAAGATATTCATCGTGCTGGCGGAATCCCTGCGATCTTAAACGAAATCGCCAGAGGTGGAAACACTATAGAGTTAGATCGTCCCACAGTCTCTGGAGCTTCACTCGGTGAGTCAATCTCTGGGTGCAGTATCCAAGATTTCGATGTGATCCACCCTCTCGAGAGTCCGCATTCTCCCCGAGGGGGGCTGTCGATCCTCTTTGGAAATCTCGCCCCTGAGGGTGGTGTGGTCAAAACGGGTGGAGTCTCCCCAGCAATGAAAAAGCATTCCGGGCCGGCACGCATCTACGAAAGTCAAGACGATGCCATGGCTGGCATTCTCAATCACGAAGTTCAACCCGGGGATGTTGTTGTCATCCGTTATGAAGGCCCTCGTGGAGGCCCAGGCATGCAGGAAATGCTTTCGCCCACCTCTGCCATTATGGGCATGGGCTTGGGCGATCAAGTCGCCTTGATCACCGATGGAAGATTCTCGGGTGGCACGCGCGGTGCCTGCATTGGTCATATCAGCCCGGAGGCTGCCGCTCGTGGCCCTATTGCGGCATTAGTTGATGGCGATGTGATCGATATTGACCTGGAAGCTCGCACGATCAATGTGCAATTGAGTGATACACAAATCGAAGAGCGATTGGCCGCGCTGTCCCCATTTGAGTCGCAAAACGAAAGTTCTTGGCTGCGGCGCTACTCTCGCATGGTGACCAGTGCCAGCCAGGGAGCCGTCTTGATTTAGTGACTATCCGAAAATTATATCGGTGGGCTGAGGCACTCGAAGCCCGTCGCCGGTTTCGAGAGCCTCAACCGGCTTGTCTATAGTTTTCGAAGAAGTAATTAGCGGTTGAAGAAAGGCCCAAAGGAGAAGAAGAATGAAATTGACTGGAGCAAAAATATTTTGGGAGTGCTTGATTCGTGAAGGTGTCGAACTGGCCTTCGGTTACCCTGGTGGTGCCATCATGCCCATCCACGACGCCATGCTCGAATACCCGGTGCATCATGTCTTGGTGCGCCACGAACAAGGCGCCGCCCACGCTGCGGATGGTTATGCGCGCGCTTCCGGAAAAGTCGGTGTTGCCCTGGCCACATCTGGACCCGGTGCAACAAATTTGGTCACGGGTATTTCGACGGCGATGATGGATTCATCGCCCATTGTTTGTGTCACCGGGCAGGTGGCATCCCATTTGATTGGCGGTGATGCCTTTCAGGAGACTGATGTTACCGGCATTACATTGCCGATAACCAAGCATAACTATTTGGTGACCAGTGCCGATCAAATTGCCGAAGTTGTCCGTGAAGCCTTCCATATCGCCCGCAGCGGCCGACCTGGGCCAGTGCTGATCGATATTTGTAAGAATGCCCAAATTGAAGAAGCAGAATTTGAATATCCCGATCACCTTTCACTGCCTGGATACCAACCCCCAAAACACGCCCCTAAGGCAGACCTGGAAAAAGCCGTTGAACTCATTGAGCAAGCAAAACGCCCTGTGATTCTGGCGGGGCATGGCGTCTTGATGTCGGATGCGGTCGAAGAATTGCAAATCTTTGCCACAAAGACCCACACGCCGGTTTCGATGACCTTGTTGGGCTTGGGTGCTATTCCAGCTTCTCATGATTTGAGTCTGGACATGATGGGAATGCACGGCGAAGCATATTCCAACAATGCCATTCAAAATGCGGACTTGCTGCTGGCTTTCGGCATGCGCTTTGATGACCGTGTGACGGGCAAATTGCGAACCTATGCTCCTAGGGCGCGCAAGATTCATATCGAAATCGACCCATCTGAAGTGCATAAGAATGTAGATGTCGATGTGGCTCTAATAGGTGACCTCAAGACCGTGCTGACGGATTTAATCCCCATGGTTGATGAATATGATCACGATGAGTGGCTGGAACAGATCAGCGAGTGGAAAGAAGAGTCTGCTGAACGCAGTATTATGGCCTGGCCCAGTGAGGACAGATTGCATACTGCCCATGCTATCCGTGAAATTTGGGAAGCAACAGGTGGAGATTCAATTGTGGTGACCGGCGTTGGTCAGCATCAGATGTGGGCGGCGCAGTATTACCCCTTCGAAAAACCCAACCGCATGATAACTTCAGGCGGAGCTGGGACGATGGGCTTTGGGTTGCCTGCTGCCATGGGGGCCTGGTTTGCTCATAAAGATCAAGATATCTGGCTGATTGACGGAGACGGCAGTTTCCAGATGACCTCGATGGAGTTGTCCACCCTTGCACAAGAAGGTGCCAACGTCAAGATTGCCATTATGAACAACTCATTCCTGGGCATGGTGCGTCAGTGGCAGGAATTCTTCTTTGACCGCCGCTATGCAGCCACGCCGATCACCAGCCCTGATTTTGTCAAGCTGGCAGATGCGCATGGCATCCCTGCTCGACGCGTGACGGAGTGCAAAGATGCCTTACCTGCAATTGAATTTGCCAGCCAGACACCTGGTCCGGTGTTGATCGAATTTGTGGTTGAAAAAGAAGATTCTGTTTATCCGATGGTGCCATCAGGTGCCGATCTGGATGCCATGATCCGGCGCCCGGTGGTCAATCAGACCGCGGCGGCAGATTGACAGGCAATGCGGGAATTTATGATGATTTACAAAAAACCACATACCGCATTGCACTTAGGAGGATAAGATTATGCAGAACACACTTATCGCTTTAGTAGAAGACAAACCTGGTGTGCTCAACCGGGTCGCATCCCTTTTTCGACGTCGCAACTTCAATATTGCGTCGCTCAATGTTGGGCGCACCGAAAAACCCGATGTCTCTCGTATGACCATCGTTATGGACAGCGAAACTGTTGATGCTCGAAAAGTTGAAGCCAATCTGTATAAATTGGTCAATGTCATCGATGTGCAGGATGTGACCAACCAGGCTGCTATCACCCGCGATCTAGCCTTGATCAAGGTCAAATGTTCGCCCGAGCAACGCACTGAAGTTGCTAATTTAGCATCGATCTTTCGAGCAAAAATTGTTGATGTCGCACCTGACTCTGTGGTTGTGGAGATCACCGGCACCGAAGACAAGATCGAAGGCCTGATGGAGCTATTGCGTCCTATCGGTATTATGGAAATGGTGCGTACAGGACAGGTGGCGATGATGCGCGGCTCAAACGTCGGCGTTCGTCACACCCCTGGCACAAATGGACACAAGAAAAACGGTAAACAGTTATCAGTAAGCAGTAAGCAGTAAGCTTTTACTATCCACTGAAAACTGTACACTGGTTACTGATTACTGGAGAAGAGGTAAAAATGGCAGTCATTTATTACGACAAGGATGCTGTACCTGACTTGATCCGATCGAAGAAGGTCGTGGTCATTGGTTATGGTTCGCAAGGTCACGCGCACTCCCTGAATTTGCAGGAAAGTGGTGTCGAGGTTCGTGTTGGTTTGCGTGAGGGAAGTAAATCTCTTCCCAAAGTTGAAGCCGATGGCCTGACGGCAATCCCCTTAGAGGAAGCTGCAGAATGGGCCGATGTGGTCATGATGCTGGCACCCGATACGGAGCAGCCCGCTATCTACGAGCAATATGTTGCGCCTCACATGAAAGCAGGCAAGACTTTGATGTTCGCCCACGGTTTCAATATCCGTTATGGAACCATCACACCCCCGCCGAAAGTGGATGTCAGCATGGTGGCCCCCAAAGCCCCAGGCCACCGCGTGCGCGAGATCTTCAAAGAAGGTGGTGGAACTCCATCATTGCTGGCTGTGCATCAGGATGCCAGCGGGCAGGCCAAGGAACAAGCCCTGTCATATGCGTATGGCATTGGTGCAACTCGGGTGGGAGTTCTAGAAACCTCCTTCTCCGAAGAAACAGAAACCGATCTTTTTGGCGAGCAGGCCGTGCTTTGTGGCGGCGTCACGGCGCTGGTCAAGGCTGGATTTGAGACACTGGTGGAAGCCGGATACCAACCAGAATTGGCCTATTTTGAAGTTATGCACGAATTGAAGCTCATCGTCGACCTGATGTACCGCGGTGGCATGAACTATATGCGCTACTCAGTCTCGGATACGGCTGAACATGGCGATTACACCGCGGGGTCACAGATCGTCACGGAGGAGACCAAATTTGTGATGAACAAGCTGCTCAAAGAAATTCAAAATGGTACCTACGCTGAGAATTGGATTGCAGAAAATAAGAACGGCCGCTCCTGGTTCAATAAGCAGCGTCAAATGGGTCAGGATCACCTCATCGAAAAAGTCGGCGCTGACCTGCGTGAGATGATGCCCTTTGTTGATCCGGTGACGATCAAGCCAGGAGAATAGTATTACACGTTGAACTTCCTATGTGTGACGTTCAAACGAGTGAATTGAGTAAACCATGAACAACAACCCGAATTATGTGCGAATATTCGACACTACACTCCGAGATGGTGAGCAGTCTCCTGGTGCCACGTTGACTTCTGCTGAAAAGTTAGAGATCGCTCACAGCCTGGCACGTCTTGGCGTAGATGTAATCGAAGCCGGGTTTCCGGCAGCCTCTCCTGATGATTTGGAGGGCGTACGGCGCATCGCTACTGAAGTTGGCAACCCAGTCGATGGTGAATCTGCGCTCTCACGCCAGGTGCCCATCATCTGTGGGTTGGCGCGCGCCACCAAATCAGATATCGATAAAGCTTGGGAAGCCGTACAACATGCTCAACGCCCGCGCATCCATACTTTTTTGGCGACTTCACCTATCCATATGGAGTACAAACTCAAGATGGATCCCGAGGAAGTCGTCGAACAGGTGCGTGAAATGGTCGCTTATTCTAAATCATACTGCGACGATGTCCAATTTTCTCCGGAAGATGCTGGTCGCAGCGACCCTGAATTTTTGCATCTAGTTCTAGGTGAAGCCATCAAAGCCGGAGCAACCACGCTCAATATACCCGACACCGTTGGTTACACCACTCCCAATGAATTCGGCAAGTTGATTGAAGGCATTATGGCCAACACGCCGGGAGTTGAGAATACCGTAGTCGCAGTGCACTGTCACGATGACCTGGGACTGGCAACAGCCAACGCCTTGGCAGGTATTCAGGCAGGTGCACGCCAAGCAGAAGTGACCATCAATGGTATAGGGGAGCGGGCTGGCAACACATCTCTTGAAGAGGTCGCCATGACTCTGCATACTCGTCGAGCGGTCTTTGGGTTGGAGACGGGTATCGATACGACGCAAATCTCACGCGTCAGCCGAATGGTTTCCAACTATACAGGTATCACAGTACAGCCTAATAAGGCAATCGTCGGCGCTAATGCGTTTGCTCATGAAGCTGGGATTCACCAGGACGGACAGCTAAAGAACAAATCTACATATGAGATTATGCGTCCGGAGACCGTTGGGTTGAGTCACTCCCGATTGGTCATGGGAAAGCACTCTGGCCGTCATGCTCTAAAAGTCCGTTTAAGCGAGTTAGGTTTCGATCTGGATGATGATGAATTGAAGCAGACCTTTGTCCGCTTCAAGGACCTCGCCGATAAGAAAAAAACCATTACCGACGCGGACTTGGAAGCCCTGGTTTCTGATGAGATTTACCAACCTCGCGAGATATTCAGCCTGGATGGCTTACAGGTAGCCTGCGGCACGATTGGCATGCCCACAGCTACAGTACGCCTGATCGATCCGGATGGCGAGCTGCATGTTCAGGCCGCCATTGGCACAGGTCCGGTGGATGCCACATACAAAGCCATCGACGCCATAGTTCAAGCGCCAAACACATTGTTGGAATTTTCAATTCGAGCGATTACAGAAGGTATCGATGCCTTAGGCGAGGTAACTGTGCGCATCAAAGCTGAGAATGGTTCCATCCCGCGCAGGATGTCACCCCAAAGCGGCCGCACGCGGCGCCTAACTTTTGGCGGGCACGGTGCCGATACAGATACCATCGTCGCCTGTGCGAAAGCATATTTGTCCGCGATCAACAAGCTCTTGGCCGCCAGCGGTCGTTATGGTCGCACTGAAAAGTCCACCGAGGTCGCCATAGCTGAGCCGGTTCCCTAAATGTGTAATGTTGCAATCGTTTAAATCCTTTCGAAAACCGATAGATAAATTATTTATCACGAATATTTCGAATGATACGAATAACACGAATTTCTTCTGATAAAAATATGTATTCGTTACTCTACTGCAAAAAGCCACCAAGCGGAAGCCCTCGTCTGGCAGTTTTTCAGTGAAATCATTCGTGAAATTTGGGAAATTCGTACCCATTCGTGAGCATAAATAAATCACTTGATTACTTAAGGAGAAATATCATGACCCCAGAAGAAAAAAAAGAGTGGAAGCCCGAAAAGTTTCCCCAACCACGCACATTCCCTGCAGAGTGGGATATGTCTGGCTTGATGGAAACCAATGAAGAGAATGCCGAAAAAGATGATGACCATGGTTGGAAGCCTGAGAAATTCCCCCAACCACGTGCTTTTCCCGAAAATTGGCACTCAGACGACAGACATTAAATATCCTGAATCAAATAATTTACGGGTAGAAGCCCAACCTTGTTGGGCGGATCAATGATTAAGAGTCATTCGGCCAACGCGGTTGGCCTGCTACCCTTTTGATTGGCACCAATTACTAACTAGCTATTTATGCCTTATGCCTAAAACCCTATTCGAAAAAATCTGGCAGAGCCACGTTGTAGCCCAAGAGCCAGATTCCCCTGCTGTACTTTATATTGATTTGCACCTGGTACACGAAGTCACTTCGCCCCAGGCTTTTAGCGGATTACGTCAGAAATACCTGAAAGTCCGCAGGCCCGAGCGCACAGTTGCTACCATGGATCATTCCACACCGACCAAAGGATTGAGTCTTTCGTTGGTTGATGATATGGCTGCCAAACAAATTCGCCAATTCCAGACAAACTGCCAGGAATTTGGTGTGCCCCTGTACGATATGGACAGCAACGAGCGCGGCATTGTGCACGTAGTTGGGCCGGAGCAAGGCTTTACGCAGCCAGGAATGACTATCGTATGTGGTGACAGCCACACCTCGACGCATGGTGCATTTGGTGCCTTAGCCTTCGGTATTGGCACCAGCGAAGTTGAACACGTTTTAGCAACCCAATGTCTATTGCAATATCGCCCCAAGACTTGTTTGGTCAACTTCGATGGCGAGCTTCAACCCGGTGTGACTTCCAAGGATATGATCCTGGCGCTGATTGCCGAGATCGGCATTGGGGGCGGCACAGGGTACGTCTTTGAGTATGCTGGCTCGGCAGTACGTGTTCTGGATATGGAAGCTCGCATGACCTTGTGCAATATGACAATTGAGGCTGGCGCCCGCGCTGGGATGATTGCTCCGGATGAGGTTACATTTGAATATCTCAAGGGTCGCCCTCACGCCCCCCAAGGGGAAGATTGGGATGCTGCAGTGGAATATTGGCGCAGCTTGCCTTCTGATCCTGGTGCCATCTACGACCGAGAGATAACCATTGATGTTTCGAGTCTTGAACCTATGTTGACCTATGGCACCAATCCGGGCATGGGCGTCTCCGTGGGAAGCCCCATACCTGATCCCCAGACTGTTTCTGACCCCGGACAGCGTGAAGCTCTTGAGGGTGCGCTGCGTTATATGGATCTAACCCCAGGGAAATCTTTGGATGGTCAAAAGGTTGATGTTGTCTTTTTAGGCAGTTGTACCAATGGCCGCATCTCTGATTTGCGGCAAGCAGCTTCGCTGCTCAAAGGGCGAAAAGTAGCAAATGATGTTCGTTTATTAGTAGTGCCAGGCTCAGAAAAAGTGCGTGCACAGGCTGAAGCAGAAGGCATCGATGAGATTGTGCGCCAAGCGGGTGGTGAGTGGCGTTTCGCTGGATGCAGTATGTGCATCGCCATGAACGGTGATCAACTCGAGCCCGGACAATACGCCGTCAGCACCAGTAACCGCAACTTCGAAGGCCGCCAGGGCAAAGGTGGGCGGACTTTCCTTGCCAGCCCATTGACTGCAGCCGCTTCAGCTGTTACAGGAAAAATTACTGATCCTCGGACGTTAAATAAAACTTAATTTATGAAACCTTTCGCTACTATCACTTCCAAGCTTATTCCTTTGCCCCAGCGTAACGTTGATACCGACCAGATCATCCCGGCGCGCTATCTCAAGGTCACCGACAAGGCTGGGTTGGCTGAGGGCCTTTTCCATGATTGGCGGTATAACCCCCAGGGAACAGAGAATCCCGATTTTGTCTTGAACCAACCTGATTACCAGACAGCGAACATACTATTAGTGGGCGATAATTTTGGCTGCGGCTCATCTCGCGAGCATGCCCCTTGGGCACTGATTGGCTGGGGTATCCAAGCTGTGATCTCCACATCTTTTGCAGATATCTTCCGCAATAACGCCCTTAAAAATAGACTGCTTCCCATTGTTGTTGATGAAGAGATGCTAGGCTCCCTATTTGATTTAGCTCTTGAAGCCCCAAATGCAGCAGTCACAATTGATTTGAGCACCCAAACGCTGAGTTTGCCTGATGGTTCTACTGTCGAATTTCCCATTGACGCGTTTGCGCGCCAATGCCTGCTGGAGGGGGTCGACCAATTAGGGTATATCCGTTCCTTTGAAGATCAAATCTCTGCTTACGAGATTGAGCAAGGGATTTCTATTATTCGTTAATTTACTCCGAACTCAGGTGACTCCGAAACTCAAAACCTGGGTTTCGGTGAATTCTTGAAAGAAGGTATCAGGTATTAGATAAGTATTTCACGGAAAGTCTCTGAAAGTAGTGTCACTCTGAGCGAAGCGAAGAGTCTCCTGCCCTTTGGGCAGGGATTCTTCACCCCTGACGGGGTTCAGAATGACAGGTTTATATAAGTTTTTCGGAGTCCACTTAAGATGTGAATGTGCTGAAAATCATTACCTAGTACCTAATCACCTGACAAGGAGAGAGATATGAGCAGACAAATATTCGTTTACGACACAACCTTACGAGATGGAACCCAACGAGAAGGGATTTCGCTCTCGTGTGATGATAAGCTGCGCATAGCCCAGAAATTGGATGATTTGGGTGTGGCCTATATTGAAGGAGGCTGGCCGGGATCAAACCCCAAAGATGTCGAATTTTTCGAACGCGCCGGCGAATTGAATTTGGTCAATGCAAAAATAGCTGCCTTCGGTTCAACCTGTAGGGTGGATTCTAATCCTGCAGAGGATGCCAATATCCAGGCAATGCTCGAGTCAGGCACGCCAGTGTGTACCGTAGTGGGAAAATCGTGGGGTTTGCATGTTAAAGACGTGCTCAAAACTACGCCAGAGGAAAATTTACGCATCATCAACGAGAGCGTAGCTTATCTCATCTCGCAGGGTAGAGAAGTTGTATACGATGCAGAACACTTCTTTGATGGCTATAAGTCCGATCCTGACTATGCCATGCAAACCTTGGGCGCGGCGGTGGAAGGGGGCGCTGAAACAGTTGTGCTTTGTGATACCAATGGTGGTGCGATGCCCTGGGAAGTGGCTCAATTCGTGCGAGAGATCGGGGAAAATTTTCCAGATGTGACCTTGGGTATTCACGCTCACAATGATGGTGAATGCGGCGTAGCCAACACTATCGTCGCTGTAGATCAGGGCGCCACTCACATTCAAGGCACCATCAATGGATACGGCGAGCGCTGCGGCAACGCAAATCTTTGCAGCGCCATCCCCGACCTGGAATTGAAGATGGGCTACAACTGTCTACCCGAGGGCAGCCTGCCCGATCTAACCGATGTCTCCCATTTTGTGGCCGAGGTGGCTAACCTGGCTCCCGATGAGCATATGCCCTTTGTAGGGCAAAGCGCTTTCGCTCATAAGGGTGGCATCCATGTGGCGGCCATGCGGCGCAATGTCAACAGCTACCAGCACATTGATCCAACTTTGGTTGGCAACCAAATGCGCACAGTCGTCTCCGAGCTTTCAGGGCGCGGCAACCTTTTCTCTAAGGCTGAAGAACTTGATTTAGATGTCGATGATGGCGGAGCAGTGGCAAAAGTGTTGGAAGAGATCAAGGCTTTAGAAGCGCGCGGTTTCTCCTTTGAAGCGGCGGAGGCATCGGTCGCCCTGATGCTTCATCGTCAGAAGCCGGATTACAAGCCGCCCTTTGAGTTGATCGATTTTTCCGCAACGGTAGAGAATCGTCAGGGTAGGGGCCTCTTTGCAGAAGCGACTGTCAAAGTCTGTGTGGATGGTGAGGTCTTTCATACAGTGGCTGATGGCAACGGCCCGGTCAACGCATTGGATGCAGCATTGAGAAAGGCTTTGTTACCCGTGTATCCACGCCTGGGCGAATTTCAGTTAGCCGATTATAAAGTTCGTATCTTGGATAGTAGCAGCGGTACTGCCGCGACAACTCGCGTTCTCATCGATACTCAGAACCACCACAATCGCTGGAGCACCGTCGGAGCCAGCGCAAATATTATCGAAGCCAGTTGGCTCGCTCTAGCCGACAGCATGGAATATGGATTATCTCTCGCATGAAAGCAAATATTGTTCTACTTCCCGGTGATGGCATTGGACCTGAAGTCATCCGTGCTGCGCAGAAAGTTATGGATGCCGTATCATCGAAATTCGATCACCAATTTACTTACAGTGAACATGATATCGGCGGATGCTCAATTGACGCTCATGGAACTGCGCTTACGGATGAAGCATTGGTAGCGTGTCAAAAGTCTGATGCGATTATGCTTGGTGCAGTGGGTGGTCCAAAATGGGATGACCCAACAGCCAAAGTCCGCCCCGAGCAAGGTTTATTGGCATTGCGAAAGGGGTTGGGGACTTTTGCTAATTTACGCCCTGTGAAGCCGCACCCAGATTTGTTGGATGCATCACCCCTACGCCCCGAGCGGTTGGGCGGGGTGGATTTTGTGGTGGTGCGCGAACTCACGGGCGGGATTTACTTTGGAGAGCCGCGTGAGCGAAGACAACTTGAGAGCGGAGTTCAAGCCGTGGACACCATGTCCTACACTGATGCCGAAATCCGTCGTGTGGCCCATCTGGCATTCAAGTTGGCGCGTGCCCGACGGAGTAAAGTAACTTCGGTAGATAAAGCCAACGTTTTGGAAAGCTCGCGCCTCTGGCGGCAAACTGTCTCCGAAGTTGCTAAAGAGTACCCTGATGTGAAGCTAGAGCACATCTTGGTCGACGCAGCAGCCATGTTCCTGATCCAGCGCCCAGCCTCATTTGACGTAATCCTGACCTCAAACATGTTTGGCGACATCCTCACCGATGAAGCTTCAGTATTGACCGGGTCAATGGGCAATCTCCCCTCTGCCTCTCTTGGAGACGGCGGACCCGGGCTGTATGAGCCTATTCATGGTTCTGCACCAGATATCGCCGGGCAAGGAATCGCTAATCCCATTGGGACGCTCTTGTCGATGGCGTTGATGCTGCGCTACTCGTTGCAGCTTGAAAAAGAATCTCAGGCAGTTGAGAGAGCTGTGGAAAAGACACTTTCTTCTGGTCATCGTACGAAAGATTTAGCTAACTCCGGAGAAACAGCCCTCAACACAAAAGATATGACAGCGTTGATCGTTGAGCGAATTTGAAACCGAATTCATAAAAATATTCTCAGCGCACTCTGCGTCTCTGCGGTAAGTTTTTAAGAGATTATTTGTATTCAATAGGAGAAAAAAGATGGAATCAAAATATATTTGGATGAATGGAGAATTAATTCCCTTTGAAAAAGCGACCGTCCATTTCCTATCCCCTACAATTCATTATGGATTTGGAGTCTTTGAAGGCGCGCGCTGCTACAGCACTGCAAATGGTCCAGCGGCATTTCGATTACCCGAACACTTGGAACGTTTTGTAGATTCAGCCAAAATCATTGGTATTCAGGATTTTCCATACAATGTGGAAGAACTACGCGATGCTGTCCACGAAACGATCAGCGCCAATGAACTCAGCGCTTGTTATATCCGCCCAGCACTCTACATGAATGGACCCTTGGGACTCAATGCCGATGGCTATAAAACATCCGTTGGTATCGCAGTTTGGGAATGGGGTACCTATTTGGGTGAAGACGCTCTCGAAAAAGGTGTGCGTATGGCCGTGTCATCGTTGACACGCTTGCACCCCAATAGTTTCATGACCAAAGCCAAAGCCGCCGGCAACTATGTCAATTCCATTATGGCCAAAACTATGGCTCATCGCATGGGCTATGATGACGCCATCATGCTTGATCCAGAAGGTTATGTGGCTGAAGGCAGCGGGATGAATATTTTTGCTGTAAGGGATGAAGTCATTTACACTCCGCCCAGGACAACCATACTTGAAGGTATTACACGTGACTCGGTAATTACCCTGGCGCGTGATTTGGGCTATACAGTTGTTGAAGAGCGACTGGTTCGCGATCAGCTTTATATTGCCGATGAAGTCTTCGTCTGTGGTACGGCAGCTGAGGTGACAGCTGTCAGCGAAATCGACACTCGCACTATTGGCTCGGGCCGCATGGGGCCAGTCACGCGTTACATCCAACAAGCATTCTTCCAGACAGTTCGCGGAGAAGGACAGCGCTCTGTCGAATGGTTAGATTATGTTCGTGTTATGGCTCCAACAATAATCTGAAAATAGTTGTTAGAGATTTTTGAGGAACACCCTTCTATGAGCGAATTAAAAATTGGGTTTCAAGGTGAGCCTGGCGCTTACAGTGAATTGGCTGCCTTCGAGCATTTTGGGTCTGAAATCAAAACTTTGCCGTGTGACAGTTTCGATGACGTATTCGATGCCATCATCCATGCCGAATGCAATCATGGCGTGTTACCCTTTGAAAATTCATTGACGGGGAGTATTCACCGCAATTTTGACCTGATTACCCGTCACGATGTCAACATTGTTGGTGAATATCACATGAGAGTCAGCCATTGTTTATTGGGCTTATCGGGTGTCAATGTGGACGAGATTATGGTCGTGCATTCGCACCCACAAGCCCTTCAACAATGCGAGCGAAGTTTGGTAAAACTCGGTGTGCATACCATTGCTGAAACGGATACTGCCGGAAGCGCCCGTTTTGTGAAAGCAAAAGCCAACTCTGCCACGGCGGCCATCGCATCAAAAAGAGCAGCTGAGGTTTATGGCTTAGAAATTCTGATTGAAAATTTTGAAGACAACCCGGCCAACTTTACCCGATTTTTAGCCCTGGCCAAAGAGCCGCAGTTAGTAGAAGA
Organism: Anaerolineales bacterium; assembly: GCA_016785015.1. Taxonomy (GTDB): domain Bacteria; phylum Chloroflexota; class Anaerolineae; order Anaerolineales; family UBA11858; genus NIOZ-UU35. Next base: position 25,533 of record JADHTJ010000015.1, on the reverse strand, counting down.
TCCTGAAGATGGGGACTACAAAACTTCAGTCGTCTTTAGTTTGAAGAACAAACCCGGAGTTTTGTTCAAAGCCCTCAGCGTTTTTGCCTTACGCGATATTGACCTGACGAAAATTGAATCCCGCCCTATTGTGGGGAAACCTTGGGAGTACATGTTCTACGTCGATTTTGAAGGACACCGAAAGGCTGTGAATTGTGATCGCGCGCTAGAGCATTTGGGTGAACTCGCCGCATACATGAAAGTGCTGGGCTCCTATGCCCGTCATCGAGTAAATAGTAAGGAACCGCGGATAAACGCAGATGAACAGGGATAGGATACCCTATCAATGTTCATCCCATTCATCTCTGGTTGATTTTTGATTCTATGAACCAATTAAAGCTTGTAACCCCAGTAGATAAGACCGCCATCCGAAACCCGTAATCTTCCCCAAGCAGACCGGTGCTAGCAGCGATTTGTGTCGGAACTCTTCGCGCGCGTAAACATTCGAGAGGTGCACTTCAACCACAGGGATGCCAATGGCTGCAATAGCATCGCGCAAGGCCACGGAAGTATGCGTATAGGCACCAGGATTGAATACCACCCCTGACGCCCATTCAAGAGCTTCGTGCAAAGCATCTATTAATGCGCCTTCGCTGTTTGATTGGAATGTGCGTACCTCAGTATCCAATTCTTTGGCTGTTTCGACCAGGCGCGCATTGATCTCACTTAGCGTCAATGTTCCATAAACTTCTGGCTCGCGAGTGCCAAGTAAATTCAGATTTGGGCCGTGTAATACCAGAATTTTCTTCATGAAATTGCTCTCTTTACTCAGAGATCAGTAATCAGTAACCAGTGATCAGATAGAAATATTCACACTGATCATTTCTTCCCAATTTTCCACTTCGATTCCCACCCGCACATCTCCAATCTTTGCCGGTAAGGCAAATCGCACGATACCATCGGCCTTCTTCTTGTCACGTTTCATAGCATCGATGATTGCGTTTCGGTTTAGGTGGGGCGGTATCTCTGTTGGTAATTTTAGTTTTTCTAAAACTGCGGAAATTACATTGACTATCCCAGCTGATGCCAAACCGATTTCTTCTGCCATTTGGGCCTCGACAACCATACCAATGGCCACAGCCTCTCCATGGCGTACTTTGAAACCTGACACCAGTTCAACACCGTGCCCTACGGTGTGACCGAAATTCAACGCCGCCCGGACGCCTTTTTCAAAAGGATCTTCCTCGATAATACGAATCTTTACTGCCATCGCCCGGCGAATGATTTTCTCCAAACCTTGAAGCTCTTCGCGCAGCACTCCGAGCTTGCGAGGAGCTAAACCTTCAAGGTTTAGCAATAATGCATCTGCAATTACCCCATGTTTTACTACTTCCGCAAGCCCACTGATGAACTCTGTTTCTGGCAATGTTGCCAACACCTGAGGGTCCGCCACCACAAGGCGTGGTGGATAAAAAGCGCCGATCAGGTTCTTACCCTGGGGTAAATCGGCCCCAGTCTTGCCCCCCAGGCTGGCGTCGACAATCGCTAAGAGCGTTGTCGGCACCGCAACCCATGGCACACCGCGCAGGAATGTCCCTGCGGCGAACCCGGCCAAATCTCCGACCACGCCGCCCCCCATAGCCACTACGGTGCTGCCGCGCTCGACTTTTGTGGATAAAAACGCATCCCACAGGTTTGACACAGTTTCCAAGGTTTTGTGCTCTTCCCCCGGTGGGATTATGATCCCCCGGGTTTCGAACCCGGAGTTTGTGAGGATTTCTTTCACCCGGGCAAGATACAATTCCCCAACATTTTCATCCGTAACGACAGCCACTGGCCCGCGCAGACCACGTGTTACCAGCATTTCACCTAAGTGATCCAGCGAACGCGCTTGGACGCGCACATCATAGCCAGGGAGTTGTACCGTTGCCATACTCTTTAGGTGGAACATCCCTAAGTGCGTTTGAATTTCCCGTGCAATAGTTTCAGGTGTCTTATTGGCAGTATCAACCTGTAGCGGAAATGAAGCATAATGCTCCTCGCGTTTGAGCAGCAATTCCGCCAATTTTTTTTCTGAATCGCCAGCCAACAAGGGACGATGATTGTCATCAGATTTCAAACGCTTGAGCAAAATCCCTGGGGGAGCATTCAATAAAACCACATGACCCAAAGATTCGACCAACTGGCGGCTTTCGTGGTTGGTCAGTGTGCCGCCTCCCAAGGCGACAACTTGATCTATAGATGATATAGCATTACGCAATACAAGCTGTTCTCTTTGCCGAAAACCTAATTCTGCCTCCTTCGAAAAAATTTCCGGGATTGATAACCCGCTATGAGCCTCGATTTCTTGATCTAGATCGACGAAGGGTAACTTCAGGTTTTCAGCCAATAATTTTCCAACGCTGCTTTTTCCCGCGCCAGATGGGCCATAAAGGAATATTGACTGCTTATTCATTGGGCCACCAAATTTGTGGAAGATTATCCATTGTCAAATCATCCAAGCGCGCTTGACGCAGAGTCTCAAAGCGGGGGCGTATTTCGTCCAGTGAGTCACCGCCGAGTTTTTCGAGCAGGGCATCCGCCAACACGAAGGCTACCACAGACTCGATGATAGGCACGGCGCGGGGAACAGGGCAAAAGTCGGAGCGTTCATATTGGGTTGGAGTCTGCTCTCCAGTGGCCAGGTCAACAGTTTGCTGGGGAGTCAGTGTAGTGGCGATGGGTTTCATCGCCGCTCGAATAATGAGCGGCTGCCCATTGCTGATGCCGCCTTCGATACCGCCAGCACGATTAGTTGGTCGAAATAAGTTTTTGGACACGGATGCACGCTGATTTTCCCTGATTATTTTATCCGTTGAATCCGTGTTAATCCGTGTCCCATTTTGAACCCTGATAGCGTCATGAACCTGAGTGCCGGTAAGTCGTGTGTTATCAAAGGCTGGACCAAACTCGACGCCTTTGATAGCCTGAACGCCCAAAACGGCAGCACCCAGACGAGCTTCTAATTTTCGATCCCAGTGAACATGAGATCCCAGGCCGATGGGCAAGTTGAGTGCCAAAGTCTCAATAACACCGCCAAGGGTATCTTTGGCTTCGATGGCTTCTCGAATGCAGTCTCGGATGGCTTCAGCTGCCCTCGGGTCAGGACAGCGCACATCATTATCTTCAGCGCGTTCAAATCGCGCAGCCAGTGGAATTTCGCTCAAATCCGCCGTAACGCCACCAATTTCAGTTACATACCCACCAATTTGGATATCGAATTGTTCCAGGAATTGCTTGCATATTGCACCCACAGCGACGCGTGCTGCCGTCTCACGGGCAGAAGCTCGCTCGAGTGATGGGCGCAGATCGCGGTAGCCGTATTTGATTGCCGCGGTCAGGTCGGCATGGCCGGGGCGGGGCGTGGTGAAAGGTTCGATATCTTTTCCGCGCCAACGCTCGTGATTGAGATTATTTATCTGCAGAGCGATGGGAGAACCAATAGTGACTCCTGCCATCAGACCGCTGGTTATCTCTACTTGATCCCGCTCGAGTTTCATGCGCGGTCCCGCGCCATAGCCGCGCTGCCGGCGGGCTAATTCGTGATTGAGCTGTTCAATACCGAGTTTTAACCCAGCTGGAATGCCTTCTAAAATAGCCGTCAAATTGGGTCCATGAGATTCACCGGCAGTTAGATAACGTAATCTGGTAGTAAACATTGTTTTTCTCCCAACTTGTTCAACGTGCTAACGTGCAACTTGTAACTTGTTTCGGATTCTCTCCATAGCTTCGGTTATCCGTTCTACAGGTTGTACTAATGAAATCCGCACAAAGCCTTCACCATAACCACCAAACACCGTTCCAGGTGCTAAGGAGACATGAGCATTTTCCAAGAGGTGCAACACAAATTGATCTGCAGTCGTGCCATCTTGCAATGGACACCAAACATATAGGGAAGCCTCCGGAACTTGATGACTGAAGCCCATATCCCGCAATGCGGAGACTACAACATCACGCCGCACCTGGTAGATAGCGTTTCGCTCAGCCAACCAGGATTGATCTCCTATTAACGCGGCCACAGAAGCCTCAGTAATGGGCAGAAAATGACCGCTGTCGGCGTGAGTTTTGATATTGAGCAGCGCCGCCAGTGCTTCGGCTTGCCCCACAGCGACACCTGAACGCCAGCCAGCCATGTTGTGAGATTTTGAGAGGGTATTGAACTCGATTGCGATCTCTTTCGCTCCGGGTATCTGTAGCACGCTGGGGGCGCGACAGTCGTTGAAAGTGACCTGTGTATATGCCGCATCATGACAAAGCAAGATGTTGAATTGTCGGCAGAAATCTACAGCCTCGACAAAGAAATCCAGGGAGGCAGTAGCAGTTGTGGGATTGTTAGGATAATTGAGCCAAAGGATTTTTGCTCGTTGAGCGGCTTGTACTGGAATGGTAGACAGGTCTGGAAGGAAATCATTTTCGGGAAGCAGGGGTATGGTGAAAAGATCGGCTCCTGCGAATAATGCCCCCTGAGCATAGGTTTGGTAACCAGGATCAGGAACGAGCACAAGATCGCCAGGATCCAGCAAAGCCAGAGAGAGGTGGAATACACCCTCTTTAGAACCTAATAAAGGCTGAATGTCTTTATCTGGATTTAGAGAAACATCGAAGACTCGCTGGTACATTTCCCCCCATGCTTCCCTGAGGGCAGATGTGCCGCGATGCGATTGATACCCATGACTAATTGAGCATGAAGCCCCCCGGTTGAGAGCTTCGACAATGTGGGGAGCTGGGGGCAAGTCTGGTGAGCCGATATCGAGTCGGATGATGTCAGCGCCGGCAGATTTTAGATCAGCGATCTTCTCGTTGAGCGTGGCAAAGAAGTTTGGATTGAGTTTTTTGGGTAGTTTCATTGCTTACCATTCACCGCATCCAGCATTACATCGCGTGGTGCTTCCAAGCCCGTCCAACGTTCGAAGGCTAGAGCGGCTTGTTCTACCAGCATCCCAAGCCCAGTTGTGGCACTTAATCCAGCGGCCTTGGCTTGTTTGACTAAGGCAGTCTCGCGGGGATTGTAAACCAGATCATAAAGTATGGCGTTTTCTGGGAAGGGGGTTCCTTCTGGCCAGGGAGACGCGTCAATGTGGGGGCGCATGCCAATGGGAGTAGTATTGACGATCAGTGAGCAGTGGTCAGTGGTCAGTGGAGAGTTGTTTAGTTGAGTTGTTTTTATCTGGTTACTGGTTGCTGACAACTGATCACTGAGCTTTCTGGCTTGCTCGATCCGACGGGCGGCGATGGTGATGGAGTAATTGTTTGACAATAGGGCATAGGCCACGGCTCGTGCGCTTCCACCTGCGCCGAGAATTAGGGCACTTTTATTCGCTATCTGCTCCCCGCTCCCCGCTTGCTTCTGCACGTCTGTCCAAAAACCTGATGCGTCCGTGTTGTCACCTATGAGTCGTAGATGACTTAAGTCATCGCTACGAACGGAGTAGATTGTGTTGACCGCGCCGATAGCTTTCGCGGTTGGTGTCAGATCATCAAGTAGGGGGATAACGGTCTGTTTGTGAGGAATGGTGACATTTAGCCCATGAATCTCGCCCATTCGAAATTGATCTATTACTTCGATCAATTTTGTTTGACCTTCTGGGAAGGGAGGAACAGGAAATATATTGTACTTTCCTTCCAATCCCATCGCCCTTAGGGCTGCGTTGTGGATTTGGGGCGAGAGGCTGTGCCCGAGGGGATACCCAATCAGACCAAGTGAGATAGCTCGTGTTTGAACGTTCAACGTTGAACGTTTCACTGCCTGCCCTGAGCTTGTTGAAGGGTTAGGCGCACCTTTCATCCCAGTTGCTCCAAAACGTCAAAGAAATTAGGGAACGTTTTTGCTACGCATCCCGGATTTTCGATTTCAATCCCTGGGACGCGCAAACCGATCAAGGAAAAGGCCATGGCGATGCGGTGATCGTCGTAAGTGTGGATTGCGGTCGCTCTAAAGTTCTCAGTTGGGTAGATGGTCATGCCATCGGAATGCTCATCGACTTGCACGCCTAACCGGCGGAGTTCGGTACAGGTGGCGGCAACTCGGTCGGTTTCTTTGAGACGAGAGGATGTGATTCCTCGAATGGAAGTGGGCGTTTCAGCAAAGGGGGCGATAGCGGCCAGGGTCATGGATGTGTCGGAAATATCGCTCATATCAATGTCAACACCTTGCAAGCGTTTGGGACCTGTGATGCGAAGGGCGGTTTCAGATTTGGTTACAACACAACCCATCTTTTCCAAGACGTCTAGGAAGGCGATATCTCCCTGACGCACATCCCGTGATAGATCGGAAACTTCGACCCAACCGCCACAAATCGCCGGAGCAGCAAAGAAATAAGATGCCGCGGATGCGTCGCTTTCGATGGGGTACACCCCTAGGGCTTGATACCGCTGTGGAATCACATTGAAATGTTCATAACCATCCCGTTGAATTCTCACTCCAAAATCGGTCATCACCCCCAAAGTCAGATCAATGTAAGGCTTTGAGTTGAGCGGACCTTCTACAGTGATTTCGACAGGTTCTTGAGCATATGGTGCGACCATTAACAGCCCGCTGAGAAATTGGCTGCTGACATCACCGCGCATAGATGCCTTTCCCCCAGGCAATCCATCGGCATGGACATAAACTGGGGGACAGCCAGATTGGGTTTCGACATGAGCTCCCAAGCGGTTCAGTGCCGAAACTAATTCGGCGATGGGCCTTTGACGCATGCGCTTGACCCCTTCGATGCTGTATTCGCCATGACCGAGGGACAGCATTGCCGTAAGAAAACGGGCCGCGGTACCGGCATTGCCGATCAGCAGGTCAGCTGTGGCGTTGGGTATGTGTCCACCATGGCCGAAGATGGTCATGGTTTTTGCCTCGGAATCGAGGTGAACATCAAAACCTAATGTAATCAATGCCTTTGCAAAATATATTGAATCATCGGAGAAAAGGGCGTTATGAAGGGTGGTGTCCCCTTCGGCGAGGGCAGCAACCAACAAAGCTCGGTTGGTATGACTTTTCGATCCAGGCACTTCGACGCGACTCGCTAAGGGATGAGTGATTGGGGTAATGGTAATCTTTGGGGTGTATGCCAAACTCATTTGCGCCTCTCAGGCCTGATTTCCAGTTAACAGCGCCTTATGATCCGCACCAAGGTCGAGGCTATTCTTTAGGGCATTATAATCACCTTGGGTCAGACTATCCTCGAGATTATCCAAGTGAAGGCGAAAACGAGTGATGGCTTCGAGAATTTGTGGCCGATTGGACTCCATGATTGGCAATATCACCGACGAAGGACTGCTTGCCAGACGAGATGTGCTGCGAAAACCCGGGCCGACAAGATGCGAAGCTTCAGTCTCAGTGCTCAGTACAAGGGCGGTGGCCAAAAGATGGGGCAAATGACTGGTGGCTGCCACCCAGCTATCATGCGTTTTAGGACCGACCCACAGCGGTTGGGCTCCAAGGGCGTAGGCCAATTGGTCGGCTGTTTCACGGGCGCGTTCGGTTGTACGCGGCAGTGGCGTGAAGGCGAAGGGTGCGTTGTGAAATAAGTCTGCATCTGCATGAGATAGACCGCCAATGGCCTTGCCGCACATTGGATGCCCGCCGATGGGTTCGAAACGGGATGGTAGTTCATTGAGAGCCAGGCAAATTTGAGCTTTGGTCGATCCGATGTCAATAATCACAGATGACTCAGGCGTGAGATCAGGTAGGAGCGGGATGAATTCAAGGATTACTCCCACCGGCGCGGCCAGAATGATGATCTCGGCGTGGGGTAGAATGTCCGCCGGATCGGTGGAAATCTGATCTACAATTTCGCTCTCCAGAGCCAGATCGTGCGCGATGGGATCTGGGTCCACGGCCATGAGAGTTTGGCAATGAGCACGCAAACCCAGTGCAAGCGACCCGCCCATCAAGCCAAGTCCGACAATTGCGATCCGGGTATTGGTAAAAAAATCAGGATCTTCCATGATGATTACTTATCGAGCGACCTTGAGACTTGGTTGCGGAGACAGTTGTCGACCGGTAGCCTCAGCAATGGCTTTGACCTGCGTGACCAACTCCGCAAATCGCTCGGGTTTGAGCGATTGACCGCCGTCAGATAAGGCTTCGTCAGGGTTAGGATGTACTTCGACGATCAAGCCGTCTGCCCCGGCAGCGATGCCAGCGCGGGCGATGGCGTTGACATATTCCCAATGCCCGGTGCCGTGGCTTGGGTCAAGAATTACTGGCAAATGGGTGTGGGATTTTAGTACGGGGATGGCGTTGATGTCGGTGGTGTTGCGTGTAGCAGTTTCAAAGGTGCGGATGCCACGCTCACATAGCATTACGCGCTCATTGCCATGGGAGAGAATGTATTCGGCGGCCATCAACAAGTCGTCGATGGTGGCACTCAGACCGCGCTTCAACAGCACAGGATGGCAACTCTCTCCAACGGCATGCAATAGGGCGTAGTTTTGCATGTTGCGTGCTCCGATTTGTAGGACATCGGCATAGCTCACAATTAACTGCACTTGCTCTGGGGCCATAACTTCGGTGACGATAGGCAGGCCAGTTAGCTCACGAGCTTCGGCTAACATTTCCAGTCCTTCTTCCCCCAAGCCCTGGAAGGAGTAAGGGGAAGTGCGCGGTTTGAAGGCGCCCCCGCGTAGTGCATGAGCGCCAGCCTCGCGCACAGCTTGAGCGGATTCTAAGATTTGGCTGCGGCTCTCCACTGAGCATGGACCGGCGATCAGCAGAACTTCACCAGAGCTGAGATTGAGACCATCCAAAGGGAAAACTGAATCTTCAGGATGGAATTCTCGCGAGGCCAGTTTGTAGGATCGCGAAATGGGAACTACGCGATCTACACCGGCCATCAGCATATAGGGATCGCGATTGATAGGACGTCCATCTCCAATAGCGCCAATGACAGTCCTTTCGGCGCCGCGGGAGATATGTGCGCGCAAGCCCTCTTCTTCGACGCGGGCGACGACAGTGGCGATTTGGGCTTGGGTTGCCTCGGTTCTCATTATGATCATCACGGTTCTCTCTCCTAAATTAATTGTTTACTAAAAAACCACTGAGCCACAGAGAGCATAGAGAATATTAAACTATCTAGTGTTCTCCGTGTCTCCGTGGTGATAAATCTGATCGCAGTTTGGCGGCTTCTCTCAGATAGACGTGGTTGATTTCAGATTGGGGTAGATCGGTATTCCAGTGAAGCAAGACTCTAATGCAGAGGGACAGACTCGCCTGGACAGGGATTTCACGGGCACACATCAAGGGTGTTTCTGTCCAACCTAGCTGACGGGCTGCTTTGGCGGGGTATGCGGCGCTCAAATCGTCGCTGACGGTGAACAAGGCGCTGGCGATATCTTTGGACAAAAGTGTGGAGTTGGCGTCCAAGATTGCAACCAACAATTCGCGCGTTGCAGACAAGATGGCTTCTTCCGAATTTGCGCTAACAACAGTGGCACCGCGAATTCCTCGAACTGGCATAATTCTCCTTTAGACCCCAACAGGGGTAACAAAAAAAGCGAGGCCGTTGGGCCTCGCTTCTCAGTTGACATTTGCAATTACTCAGTCTACTTAAGCACCACCAACGGCGTCCTTGGTTTGGGAGCCGTAAAAATAGTAGTAGCTAAAAAAGCGGACAGATATTTGGTTGTGCATATTGGGCCGAATTCTACGTGCTTGAGGTGAATGTGTCAAGGGAGTTGATTCCAGCAAGCAGGGCAATCGCATATGGATTTTCTCTCTGTGAAAATTCTTTCTGGGTCAGTAGCCCAACCCCTTCGTCACGCTCAGGCCAGGCGCGTTGGGCGGATTCGATAAGATGTATTTAGCCTGATTCAGCCGCCAACGCGGTTGGCTCCCTACCCAAAAGGATGTTTTGCGTGTTCTCATCCATAGCCGCTATTTCTAAATGCGATTGCCCTTGTTGGGTCTTATTCGTATGCCAAGACTTCTCGTATAGTCAAGCTGACCGCGTTGCGAGCGGGCAAGATGCTCGCAACTACTGAGAGCAACAACACCGCCAACAACCAAATCAGGAATCCTTGGTAGGTGAAAGTTAAGGGCATAGGAGAGCCCATCATTGCCTCGCTGACGATCTTCAACAAGAAATAACTGATGGGGAAGGAAAGGATCCCGGCGAAGAACCAGGTGATCACGCCAATGAAACCACCTTCAATGACTACAGATTTGATGATCTCGCGATCTACTGCACCAATGGCGCGCATCACGCCAATCTCGCGCGTGCGTTCCAAGACATTCATGCCCATGGTGCCAGTCAGACCGATGCTGCCGACAAAGGCGGTTAGCAAGGCCATCAACAACAAAAAGATGATCAGAATGTTAATTGCCTTTGAACTTTGCTCACGGGTCACTGCCCCAACCTCAACTTCATTGACCATGAAATTGCGATCGCGCAGATATTTGTCTAAGGTTTTACTGACCTGCTCTTGGTGTTCAATATTGTGTTCACTGGTGACGACTCGATAGGTCAGTGCCTGGTTGGGCATACCGAGTTCGCTAGAAATAAAATCGTAATCTGCATAGGCTAATGTATCATCAATTGAGCCGCTGAAGCGGAATATACCTACAATGGACCAATCTTCATCTTGGCCGTCGGGGGTCTCGACACGAATGGTGTCACCGGGTAGTAAATCAGGGTAGATATCATAGATTGTGTCGGACACCACCAGAGCTTTACGTTCGCCAGGGAGAATCCAGCGGCCAGCTAGCATGTCTGGTTCGACCAATTCGGTATCGGCTGGGGGCCCCATGATATTGATATTCTCGATTACGGAATCATCGGGGGCAAGAACCTCTATACTAGCCGCACCCCAACCCTCCATACCCACAACACCGGGAATAGGTAGTACGGCTTGTTCGATTCTGGATACCGGATATGGCTGACTGAATCCCAAGGTAATATCCGCTTTAAAATGTTCTGCAATCTGGCCCATGAAATGATCCATCGAAGCGCGCACGTTGAACACACCAATGAAGATCGCCCCGGCAATGGTCAGTGTAAAGATGGTCAATATCAGGCGACTTTTTCGACGGAAAGTATTGCGGAAGGAGAGCAAGATCGGGCGTGAAAGCCACTTGATCCATTCAGAAATTCGACTCAGCCAATTGGCTCCTGAAGATTGAGCACCAGGACGATCGTTGCTGATAGCCCGTCTGACATTGATTTTGGAACCAGTGTTAACGGGCACAAATCCGGCGATGAGCGGTATCAGCAAGGCGATAGCAATCTGCAAAATAATCGATAGAGGAATTACCCGAAAGCCCAGTACTTCTGCATTAATGAACCCCGTAATGAACTTGGCGAAGGTATAGCCCGTCATTCCGCTTAGCGGTAATGCCAGCGCTAGTGCGATTGACCCATAAGCTAAGATCAAGATCAAGTACATTCCCAAAATCTGCGCACTCTTGGCACCGACTAGTTTCATCACGCCGATCTGGCGCAGGTGTTGCGTTAGCAAGGCATTGAGGGTATTGACAATTAGAGAGCTGCTCAAAATCAAGATCAATGCCCCCAGGGCACCAAGTACACCTAAGAGTGCTAATACAATTGATCCAAGCGGGTGTTGATTCGATTCTTGAATTTTCGTACGATAAACTTGGCGGTTATTTCGTTCGATCTTATCTTCAATTGCGAGAGCTATATTTGAAATGTGATCTTCGTTGTTGCTATCTCCGCTTACGCGTACATAGAGATGGTTGAAATAATCTCCACTGCCCAGCCATTCCATGGTACCCATTGAGACATAACCACTGGCACCACCCATGAAATCTCCGCCGTTAGTGGCCTGATCAGATACCAGACCGACCAGAGGTAAAGCATTGGTCGTGCCATCAGGCATTTCGATCTCAATTAGATCGCCAATTTGGAAACCGGTGCTATTTAAAAAATCATCACTAACGAGTAACTCACGCCGATCAGGTAGGGAAGTGCCTTCAATTACAGAAATCAGATTGATATTGTTTGTTTGAAAATCCTTAGTGCCGATGATGCGAATGTTTTGCCAGGTGTCTCCATCCTTGCGGGCACGCACTTTTAAAACCTGTCTTCCTTCGGCATCTAAGACGCTGGGCGTTTTTTCAATAGAACGGACAAAATCTTCATAAAAGGGATCGGTTGTGATATCAATATTGGCCGGATTTTTTGCAGCAAAGGTGACACCGATATCTTCTGACAAGATCACATAGGCATTTACGATTGTGCCTACTGAGAACACGCCTACGGCGATCGATGCCACTACCAATAAGGTACGGAGTTTGTTATCCCATAAATCGGAGAGGACTTTGCTCCAACGGGGTTTGAGTAGATTAGCTTTTATTTTCATATGTTATTTAACTCATGTTACGCAAGCGTAGCGGGAAAGTCCTGGAAATAGGGGGTGGGGGCTTTGCCCCACCCCCTATTTCCAGGGATATTTCTCTTTAGGTTGCGTAACATCAATAATTAAAACAGTCAGTTACACCAAATAATTCCCAGGATAAGGTTTTGCAAGGGTCGCAGCCCATTGCAAGTCCTCATCCTGGGAATTATCGCTAATGGTTGTTTATCAATAATCGATTCTCGTTTATTCGGAATTGTGCGACTTTATCTAAAGCGCCCTTCATCAAAGATGATGTATCAAGAAGTTTTAAGAATTCAGTCTTTGAGATCATTGCCAATTCGGCTGGCTTTTTTGAACAAGCACGCACACTGGCGATTGAATCTAAGTTTTGGATCAACTCGACTTCCCCGAAGAACTGACCGGGTCCAAGCCGAGCAACCCGGGTTTCTGGGATTTTTGTGTTGACCAGGATATCCACTTCGCCATTGGTGACCATATAAAAATGATTGACCGGATCCCCTTGGTGAAGTATTGTGGAGCCTTGAGAGTAGGTCTGCTTTTTTGAGTGTTGAGTAGCGGACAACATTTGGGGGTGATCCAAGAATGGCAGAGAGGATACTACGCTCTGATCAATTACTTCTCCATCGGAGAGGATGATAGTTTGGTCTGTGCGTTTGGTTAAAGATGGGTCATGCGTGACGATCAGGATAGTTTTGCCATCGTAAGCCAACTTTTCAAAAAGGCTGAGAATGATCTCCGCAGAGCGTGAGTCAAGATTTCCAGTGGGCTCATCTGCTAAGATGATAGGGGGATCGGTGGCTAAAGCTCGTGCGATGGCCGCGCTTTGCTGCTGCCCGCTAGACACATTTCCTGGCAGCTTATGCGCCTGTTCACCTAAACCAACCATTTCGAGCAGTTGCATAGCTTTTTCGGGACGCTCACGGAATGAATATACATCACAGTAATCCATGGGCAGCATGACATTTTCTAACAATGTCAGCGTTGGGAGTAGCTGGAAGAATTGGAAAACCACGCCCATGTTTTTGCCACGCCACAGAGCCCGCTGACTTTCGCTCATTTTGTAGATGTCAACATCGCCTACTAAAACCCTACCCGATGTTGGATGGTCGATCCCAGTGACCATATTCAGCAGAGTCGATTTGCCGCAGCCTGATTTACCCACAATGGAGATGAACTGACCGTACTCAAATCGCAGATCGACACCTTTTAGGGCGGAGAATTTTCCAGCCGCGTTCTCGTAAGTTTTAACTACATTTTCAAGCAGAATGGCTGGTATTTCTTTTGTTATGTTACGACTATGGGGATTTACGATCTCGCCGAAGGGGTTCTCTCCAGACTTTATTTCAATATTTTGAGAATCCTGTGTTTGAGACCTCATCGAATGATCCTTGGTAGAAGGGATTTCAATGACACCGTCAATGATTTCCAATCGCCTGGAGAAGCGTTCTGCCAAGCTTGCGTCGTGGGTGACCATGATGATGGTTTTACCTTGGGAGACTAGCCTTTCGAAGATTTGGAAAATGGTATCTGCGGTCACGGTATCTAAGTTGCCTGTGGGTTCGTCCGCAAGTATCAAGGGGGGATCGTTGACCAGGGCTCGAGCGATGGCCACACGCTGTTTCTGCCCACCGGAAATGTGCGCGGGAATCTTATATGCGTGTTCCACAATATCAACCAACTCGAGCAGTTCAAGGGCGCGTTCTTTGCTGATTGTGGGATGATAATCGCCAGAGAAATCTTGGGGCAGCATGACATTCTCAACCAGATTGAGTGTTGGTATCAGCTCAAAGGATTGATACACGATCCCTACGTTCCGGCCACGCCAGACGGCCAAAGCGTCTTCATCCATTTTGTGGACGGAAATCTCATGATCGCCAAAAAGCACTCCTCCCGAAGATAGCTCACTGACCCCAGAGATCATATTGAGCAGGGTGGTTTTCCCAGCCCCAGATTTCCCGGTGATCCCCAAGAACTCGCCCTCAGATACATCCAAATTGATACCATCCAAGGCTATAAATGGGCCATTGCTGGTCGTGTAGGCTTTGATAACATCTTTTAGCTTGATAATCTTTTTTCTTTCAGTCACAGCAAAAAACCTCCTTGAGGAGGTTGAGGTAAATCATCATTATTGAAATTCTCCTTGGAACCAATACCGATCATAGCTGTCGTTGATTATATGCATCTGTCAGAATCTGTAGAGATGCTGTCAACCATCGGCTATATGACAACAGTCATATTAGAGTAGGCCTGAGGTAATTGGTTACAAAACGAAGGCCCTTTTGGGCGATCCAAAAGAGCCAGCATTTCCAAAACTAGGCGGATTTTACTACCCCGTATTAGATTGAAGCCTAAGATATTTGTGGGTCTCTAGGAATCGCCGTGGTAAGAGGTCACATTTGTACCCCCAAATGTCAGGTCTCTCACGGCAATTCCCAAAGAACCAAATTTGTTGGTTTTAATATATGGCGTTTTCAGGTTTGACTAGCCCGATTGCGCGCAGCCCAGCGATCACACCGCCACCGATTACCATACCGATGATCGAGCGCATCAGATTTTCGAATGGGATCAGGGGGATCAACATGATAAATACTTCTTCGGTCCAATTGAACATGTGATATGTGATTGCAGCCAGGCAAGCGTGAGCGAGACCAAAAACGGTCCAGGTACCCAGACCCAAACCAGCGAGAACCAAACCTAATTTTTCGCTGTTGATCCATTTGGCAAACAGTGTTCGCGTTGGTAATGCGAAAAGGATCAGTGCAGACCAATCGACAAATGAATTAGCAACTGCTGGCCAAAGGCCAACGCCATTAATGAAAATAGCTCGGCCAATAAAATACAAGAAAGAAAGAACAGCGTATAGCCATACCCAGAACCACCAACCTTTGCGTTTCATACCCAACACCATTGTGCCTGCAGCAAACGATGTGACCACGGATCCCCAAATGCGAATAAAAGGAATGCCCGCGGTATGAGGCGCAAGGAAAATGCCGATCAAAGCTCCAATACCGGATGAAATTGCACCGGCGACAGGGCCAAGCACCCAGCCCACTAGTCCAAGAACTCCTTGGCTCATGGGAAAGCTGCCGCCAATTGACAGGATAGCAGACATGGGGAAGAATGAAAGCGCAACTACGACAGATGCCAGTACAACCATATACGATAACGGGGCACCATCAATAGCTGAACCACTTAGAAATTCAACTTTACGTTCTTCCCCAATAGGTTTTTTTTCAGACATTAAGTTCCTCCAGATTATTTTGAATAGTGCCGGGGGATTGTATCATTATTTTATTGACAAAGTTAGTGCGTCTTGGGCGGTTCCCAGGGCAATCGCATATGGATTTTCTCTCAGGAAAAAGCCCTTCTGGGTCAGAAGCCCAACCCCTTCGACACGCTCAGGACAGGCGCGTTGGGCGTGCCTGGCAAGATATATTTAGTCTGATTTGGCAGCCAACGCGGTTGGCTCGCTACCCTTAAAACTGGTTTGGGCCTTCTCATCCGTGATTGCTAATTCTAAATGCGATTGCCCTGGGGCGGTTCCGAAAGAAAAACAAAGATTTCTTCTCTGTAAAGATGTGATCGGTAGGACGGTACTTAAACGTGGACACTAAAATTTGCTATAAAGTTGTCATTCTGAGGAGCAAAGGAAGCGAAGCGGCTGAAGTGACGAAGAATCTTGCTCTTTGAGTGACAAATTTAGAGATTCTTCGCTCCTTTTGTCGCTCACGCCACAGGCGGGCCTCCGGACATGACATATTGATAAACTCCACGGTTAACTACCGTGATACCATGTGATCGGCTCCCGAGAAAATCAAGTGTATAATTCAAATTATGCTTAGAAATCTGCGCCACAAATTGACCCCAAAAACCAAAACCATTTGGCTGATTATCTCTATCTTCATCATCATTGCGTTACTTTTCCCTATTGTGCAGACCATTGTTTCAATTCGAACTCAGGAGATAGAAACACTCCAAACTCCTAAAGAGCATTTTTTAGCTGCCAAAGAATATTTAGATGATGAAGAATATAATTACGCTTTCTATGAGTTCAATCAAGCGATTCAGGGTGATCCAACTTACCTTGAAGCTTATTTTGAACTTGGTAAGATTTATTTGATGGCGGGGGAGCCTAGCGCTGCCAGTGCAGCATTCTCCTTCATCATTCAACGGGATTCAGAATATGAGGAGGCGTTTTATTATCGAGCACTTTCTTATCTGACAATTGCCGATTTGATCAGTCAAATCCAATCGGAAAACGAAGATCCTGCCAACTTTGACACGATCATCGAACCCCCTCCGCTTTTAAATTTAAAGGATATTTTGGCAACTGATTTTCAAGAGCAGGTTTTTACATTGGGTGACGAAGAACTTGCAGAAGATGAATTGCCAATATTGACAGGAGAACAGGTTGATGTGGAACAACGGGTGGAAAATCCATTAGCCCAAGCGGTTGAAGATTTGAATGACGCAATCGACATTCAGCCAGATTACGCCGAAGCCTTACTTACGCGTGCCTACTTATTGTTCAACAGTGGTAATTTCCATCTGGCGATTGAGGATCTTGGCCGTTTGATTGACCTCAAACATGAGATTGAGACCGCCTATGGCTTACGTGCTCAGGCATATTATGCTTTGCGAAATTATGCTGAAGCTGCACAAGATTTTAGTGCATGGTTATTGCGTGAAGAGGGTACTTTTGAAGTTTACTTTTACCGGGGTAGCTGCTATTTTCATTTAGAACTATTCGAAAAAGCAATAGATGATTGGACCCAAGCCATCGCCCTGGATCCAGAAAATCCTGATGCCCTACAGAACCGGGCTTTCGCCTATCAGATAATAGAAGATTTCGAAAACGCGATTTTGGATTATCAAGCGGTATTGGAGATTGAGCCTAATTCCCCATTTATTTACAAAAATCTGGGTGATATTTATATGCAGTTGGAGCAATTTGACGATGCAATTGAGCAGTACACTCAATCCATTGCCCAGGAGCCTGAGAGCCCGACTGCTTATTACAATCGGGGGATGGCGTATCTTGAATTAGAAAATTACGAGGCTTCCATTGCCGACTTTCTGGTAGTTGCAGAACTAGCTCCAGATACCCAGGCAATCCACAACCGATTGGGCGATTCCTATTTTTTGATAGGCAATTTCCAAAAATCGATATTCGAATATCTTCAGGCGCTTGACCAAAATCCTGAGAATGTGATCACCCTTTATAACCTTGGTAGAGCCCACGCCAACTTGGAGAATTTTGAGAATGCCAAACAATATTTCGATCTGGCAATTGATGTAGATCCTGAGTTTGCTGCAGCTCTGAACGCCAGCGCAGAAATGGCATTGCGAATAGGGGAATTCCAGGCGGCTGTCGAAAACTATTCGGATTTCATCGATTTAGAACCTGAAAATGATCAATCCTATTACAACCGGGGGTTAGCATATTACAATCTCGGAGAATTTGGAAAGGCAATTGTTGATCAAAGTCGGGCAATCGAGATCAATCCGGAATTATTGGACGCATATTATCAACGCGGCCTGGCATTTTTTCAGGAAGATCAATATCAATCTGCCATCGATGATTGGGCTTATGTGATCGAACAATATCCTGAATACACCCAGGCGTATTACAGCACGGGATTGGCGTATTACTTCCAAGGAGATTTAGAAACAGCGATTGATTTCTTTAGCCAGTCCATTGATATTGATCCAAAGTATGGTCACGCCTATTATTTCCGTGGGAATACAAATATTTCCCTACAAAACTTTGATGCAGCCATTGATGATTACACCATGGCTATCAGCTTGGATACGGAACCCGGGCAATCTTATTTCAACCGCGCCGTTTCATATTTGCGGCGAGGCTATGATAGCAAAGCAGTCTCAGATTTTCAGATGGTACTGGAAGTCAGTGAGGATGCTGAACTTATTGAAAGGACAGAAGATATCCTTCGATCTTTTGGTGTAAATCCCTGATTAAATCCAAGAGTCCCTTTTACTGGATTGAACCTTCCCCAAATGATATAATCTGCGGCGTGTAAGACAATAAGAAAGTTAAATATTTGATGGATTTTCACCCGCTCATAAGGGGTTGCTTGGTTTAATGGTATGTGTAACGGGGAATTCGAATTTAGTGAAAGTACTGTTTGGAGGAAGCCTATGGTTATTGAACGTGAAGGCTTGATTCAATTCGGTGGCAAGGATGCTACCGTGGTCGGGCCAGATATTGAAATTGGGGATAAAGCGCTCGATTTCGAAGTTCAAGCACAAGATTGGTCGCTATATTTAGGGCTGAAAGAAACGCAGGGCAAGGTACGTATCATTGCCGCGGTCCCATCTTTGGAAACGTCCGTTTGTGATAGAGAGACACGCCGCTTCAATGAAGAAGCAGCTGCACTTTCTGATGATGTGGTGATTCTGATCATCAGTGCTGATTTACCCTTTACGCAGAAGCGCTGGTGTGGCGCTGCTGGGATTGAGCAGGTGATCGTACTTTCAGATCATAAAGATGTCGATTTCGGAGCTAAATATGGCTGCCTGCTAAAGGATCAACGAATTTTACGCCGAGCAGTTTTTGTCGTTGACCGAGATGACCAGGTCGTCTATGTTGAATATATGCCGGCTCTCGGCGAAGAACCCAACTACGAAGAAGTGTTACATGCAGCTAGATCGGCGCTTTAGGTTTGATCCTGTTTTATCGGAGTGTTTGTTATGAAAGATATTGATCTAAAATCTAATAAATCGCCCAAATGGTTTGCTGCGAACGATCACGAGGGTGGGGTGAGTCATTTCCATTTTCGCATAGGCCCTCGCTCTAGTATTTGGAGCCCTCCTACGGATGTCTTCGAGACAGATGACTTCATTATCGTGCGAGTTGAAGTTGCTGGCATGGAAAATGGCGAATTTGCCATTTCTTTAGAGGATCAGATCCTAACCATTCAGGGAGCTCGTTTTGATCCTCCTGAGCGCCGGGCGTACCATCAGATGGAAATTCGCTTTGGCGAGTTCATCTCCCAGGTTGGGTTGCATAGGGCAGTCGATCAAGATAAGATCGACGCCAAATACGAAGATGGCTTTTTACGAATTGCCCTGCCAAAAACTAAACCACACCAAGTTGAGATAAAGGAGTAATTGATAATGCCTGCATCTCGCTGGAACACAGATCTCATGGTACTTTTATCTTGGTTTAAGGAAGACGATATCACTCTGGAAGATTTCCTTCTCAGCCCTATCGTCACGCGGGTGGGCGGAGATGAAGATGGCCTTGAAGGTGAAATTGATACGCTTCAGGATACTGATCAAGTCCCTGATGTGTTGCCAATCTTGCCCTTACGCGGTCTGGTGGTATACCCTGAAACAGCTGTGCCATTGACCATTGGTCAGCCGCGCTCTATTCGTTTGATAGACGATGTTGTTTCGGAAGATAACCGCTTGATTGGCCTGGTTGCCTCTCGTAAACCAGAGTTGGAATCCCCTGAACCTGAAGATCTTTACACTGTTGGAAGTGTGGCCACAGTTCACCGCATGCTGCGTGCCCCCGATGGCACCATTCGGCTGCTGGTGCAGGGAATTTCGCGCTTCAAGCTGAGCGAATTTGTGCAAACCGATCCGTATTTGAAAGCTAAGGTCGAACTAATTCCAGAGATAGTGGAGGATGATCTTGAAGTAGAAGCCATGGCGCGCAATGCCCGAGACCAGTTTGAGCGCATTGCTAATATGATCCCCTCTTTGCCGCGCGAGTTAGTTGAATCGGTGCTGCTGCTGGAAGACCCTCTGCAAACAGTCTATACCATTGCAAATTTCCAGCGCATCGAGCTCGAAAAAGCCCAGGAGCTCTTGGAGTTAGACAAGGTTTCCGACAAATTGCAGAAGCTGATCTCGCTCCTCGCCCGAGAAGCAGAAGTGTTGGAGATTGGCCAGAAGATCCAAAATGAAGCCCGCTCGGAGATCGAAAAAGTTCAACGAGAATATTTCCTTCGAGAGCAGCTCAAAGCCATTCAGCGCGAACTTGGTGAGGGAGACGAGCAGACTGTCGAGGCCGATGAATTTCGCGAAAAGATCGACGAAGCTCAGATGCCCGAAGAGGCCGACAAGCAAGCCCGTCGAGAATTGGATCGTATGTCGCGGCTTCCCTCAGCGGCCGCGGAATATGGCGTGATCCGTACATATTTGGATTGGTTGGTGAGCTTGCCTTGGTCAAAATCGACCGAAGACAATCTAGATATTGTCCACGCTCGTGATGTGCTCGACGAGGATCATTTTGGCTTGGAAGACATCAAAGAGCGCATCCTGGAGTTCCTGGCTGTACGCAAACTGCGACAGGAACGCTTCGAAGAATTCGCCACCGAGGATGGCGAGTACGATGATGAAATTCGCCGGTTGCGCGAAGGCGTGATCCTGTGTTTTGCTGGCCCGCCCGGGGTTGGTAAAACTTCCTTGGGCCGCTCCATTGCCCGCTCTTTGGAGCGTGAATTTGTCCGCATTTCCCTAGGTGGCGTTAGAGATGAAGCGGAAATTCGCGGCCATCGCCGCACCTATATTGGAGCATTGCCTGGGCGAATTTTGCAAGCCATCCGCAGAGTCGAATCTCATAACCCGGTCTTCATGTTAGATGAGATCGATAAGCTGTCACAGGGTTTCCAGGGCGACCCGGCTTCAGCTTTGTTGGAAGTGCTTGATCCGGAGCAGAATTCTGAATTCAGGGATCACTATTTGGAAGTCGCCTATGATCTGTCCCAGGTGATGTTCATTACCACGGCAAATCGTCTGGATACCATCCCGCGACCATTGCTGGACCGTATGGAGATAATCCAACTCTCTGGGTACACAGAAGGCGAAAAGAAAGAAATTGCCAAGGGCTATCTGATTCCGCGCCAGTTGCGTGAGAACAGCCTGCGCGAAAACGAAGTCAGCTTCACCGATGAAGGGCTTGAAGAGATCATTCGCTTTTACACGCGCGAGGCTGGTGTGCGCAATCTTGAGCGCGAAATCGGATCAGTTTGTCGCAAGGTTGTAACGCGCATCGCTGAGGGCAAAGGCAATGGCACGGTAGAGATCATACCCGAACGCGTCAATGAATTTTTAGGCCGGCAAAAATTCCGTGATATGGAAGAGATCGCCCAGCGCACTTCTCTCCCGGGCGTGGCAATAGGTTTAGCGTGGACCCCCACTGGAGGAGATGTTCTTTTCATAGAAGCCACACAAATGCCAGGAGCGAAGGGATTTCAGCTCACCGGATCGTTGGGCAACGTGATGAAGGAATCGGCCAAAGCCGCGCTATCCTATGTGCGATCACAAGCCTCGAATTTAGGATTGGAAGAGGACTTTTTCTCCGAAGCAGACTTCCATCTGCATATTCCTGCCGGTGCGCAGCCTAAAGATGGTCCTTCAGCGGGTGTGACGATGGCCATGGCAATTGTTTCCCTGGTTTCCGGCCGCCCAGTTCGACCCGATGTGGGTATGACTGGAGAAATCACGTTACGAGGGAAAGTAATGCCAGTTGGTGGCATTAAAGAAAAAGTTCTAGCCGCCCATCGTGCTGGATTGAAGACTGTCTTATTGCCCAAGCGCAATGAAGATGATTTGGAAGACTTGCCCGACGAGGTTCGCGATGCGATTAAGTTTGTGCTCTTGGATTGTGCTGATGATGCCCTGGATGTCGCACTTGAGCCCGCACCGAAGCCCACGCCGAAGCCAAAGAAGAAACCTGCCAAAAAGACCACTCCGGTTAAAAAGAGTGCCAAAACTAAATAAGAGTGTGGGCCATAAACATTTGGAGTTACTATGCCTAGAGTGATGCTCATCGATGATGATTTTATTGTTCTCGATCTCTTGAAAACACTATTAGAGATGGAAGGCCATGAGATTTTCACTTTTTCTTGGGACGAAGATATTGTCGAATCCGTCCAAAAGAATCAGCCTGATGTAGTATTGATGGATATTTATTTGAGAACATCTCCAGGCGGTGACAAGGAAGGCCTAAAGTTCTTGGCTCAGATTCGCGATATTCCTGATCTTGCAGAGACCAAGGTGATTATGACTTCAGGGATCGATTTGCATGTTGAGAGCAAGCAGGCGGGCGCCGATGGATTTTTACACAAACCATATATGCCCGAAGAATTAATTAATTTATTAAAACAGATTTTGTCATCGTAGATGGCAAAGAAAAAATTAGAGTGATATTGTGACGAAAAGACGTTCACGTACCACGATGAAGTGGTACACCATGGATTTACATACACATACCCCAGCCTCGAGCGATTATCAGCAGCCCAATACAAGCTTTCTTGATATTTTAAACAGGGCAGCTGCTCGCGGGTTGGATATATTAGCAATCACCGATCATAATACGGTGGCGGGTTTCCGCAGGATGAATGAAGAAATCCAGCAGTTGGAAATGCTCAAGGGATTGAATCGCTTGCTTCCTGAGGAAAAATCCCGTTTGGATGAATACCACCGCTTATCAAAAAAAGTGATGGTGTTGCCAGGATTTGAGTTTACGGCGACCTTCGGCTTCCATATTTTGGCTGTTTTCGCCCCAGATAAACCACTGCGAGAAATCGAGCACATCCTATTAGATTTAAATATTCCTGCAGATCAACTAGATGAAGGCTCTGTTACCGTAGGTGCCAGTGCGGACGTATTGACTGCATATGAAAAGATCAATGCCGCGGGAGGCTTGGCTATCGCTGCACATGCCAACTCGAATAATGGGGTGGCGATGCGCGGTTTCCGCTTCGGCGGCCAAACCAAGATTGCCTATACCCAAGACCCGAATCTTCATGCCTTAGAAGTGACCGATCTGGATCGAAAAGGGCGGCACAGTACGGCGGGGTTTTTCAGTGGTGCGAAACCTGAATACCCGCGCCGGATGCATTGCATTCAGGGCTCAGATGCCCATCGAGTGGATACAGACTCATCTCGTCGAAAGAATCTCGGTGTTGGAGATCGAGCCACAGATGTTCGCCTTTCCGAATTATCTTTTGATGCGCTGAAAAATCTCTTCATGGGCAATGACTTTGCCCGCACTCGCCCACACCGCCAAAAAGCCGAACCCGCCTTTGATTTCATTCAGGCAGCGCGTGAGGAAGGCGCCAATATCGTTCAAGATTTCCATGAAAGCATGACCGTGCGCGGTGGCAAACTCTACGCGGTCATCGCCGACATTTGCGCTTTTGCTAATACCAATGGTGGCACGATCTATATAGGCATGAATCGTGATCCCAAACGCAGCATTGTCGGAGTGTCATCAAAAAGCCAAGATATTGCCAAACTGGAAAAAGAGATCAGCGACCGCATCAGCCCTGAATTAACCTGCAGCCTTGATGCGCATAAATTTCGTGACAAAGATATTGTCCGCGTGCTGATCCCACGTGGCGATGACCCTCCCTATGCAGTGGACGAGAGCAAGATCTACTTGCGCACAGAATCTGAAACGGGAATGGCTGTGCGAGATGAGATTGTCGAATTGGTTTTGCGGGGTAAGCCTCACCGTACACAAGAGGTTGTCCCGCTTAAGTCCGAAGGTGAATCAAAGGCGGCACCCATTCCGGCAGATGGCGTCGATGCTGAGCCTGATGCGGATGCAGCCCCACGTACGGGTGTGGAGGTCGTTACTGTTGAAGAACGTCAGGGTGTTCGTTATTACACCGTTCGTGATTTGCGTAATAATAACGTGGTCAAAAATGTGACCCGCAAATCCGCCCGCAAGTTGTGGCATTACGCTGTCACCCACTACGACAAAATGTCCAAAAAACCGCAATCAGGGATTAAATGGCAGGGCGATCTTAGTGTTCTGAACGAACAAAAAATTGGCAACTTCAGCCGCTTCGATTTGGTTCAGCGGGATGCAAAAGGCAATTACCGCTTCTATTTCGGCGTCACCGAGGATGGGCTGGATGAAAAATGGCGGAAAGTTGTGGGTATTAGTGAGGATTGAGCGTGACCCTGCGATTTGGCATTCTTACAGTTTCTGATAGATCATCACGTGGTGAACGTCCCGACAGATCTGGGCCGGCGCTCAAAGAGAAAATTCTTGCAGAGGGATGGCAAGTTTTACAGGATGACATCGTCCCGGACGATATTCTGATTTTGAAGGACAACCTAGCTCGGTGGGCAGATGGACGGGAATTTGACGTGATCCTGACTACCGGGGGCACAGGATTCGCCCCCAGGGACGTCACCCCCGAGGCTACTCAGGCGGTGATTCAACGATCCGCACCGGGCTTGGTAGAAGCTATGCGGGCAGAGAGCTTGAAGATCACGCCCCACGCCATGCTCTCAAGGAGTATCGCAGGTATTCGAGACCGCACGTTGATAGTCAATTTGCCTGGTAGCCCCAAAGCTGCGCTGGAAAACCTGAATGTGATAATTCCGGTGCTCCCTCATGCGGTAGAGTTATTGCATGAAGATGCCCGAGCAGAGGCTGGACACCAATTTTGAGAGATCGTTGGACAATGTACATAATACAAATACCGAAAGGTTTGTAGTAGTTCTTTTGTTTTACAGCGTAACATGAGTAAATTAGTCAGCCCCCAAGGTTTCTTGGGGGCTGACTTACATAGGAGGAGAAAAGACTTCCAGTTTTTTCTACATACTAACCTGGGGCAGATGCTCCAGGGCTTCTTTTATGGCTTTCTCGGGGTATTCGTAGTTCTGCAACTGGTTGCCCAAATAGGCCTGATAAGCGGATAGATCAAAGTGGCCATGCCCGGATAAGTTGAAAAGGATCACTCTCTTTTCTCCCTTTTCTTTGGCATCCAGCGCTTCGTCGATAGCAACGCGCACTGCGTGCGATGTCTCAGGAGCAGGGACAATGCCTTCTGTTTTGGCGAACAAGACCGCGGCCTCGAAGGTGTCCAACTGCGGGGTGGATACCGCCTCGATGTATCCGGCATCATGCAGGGCGCAGATGCTGGGTGCCATGCCGTGGTAACGCAGACCGCCGGCGTGGATGGGTGGTGGTACGAAAGTGTGGCCCAGAGTGAACATCTTGACGATGGGCGCCATTTTTGCAGTATCGCCATAATCGAAGGCGTATGGGCCTTTGGTCAATGTGGGGGTGGCAGTTGGTTCTACTGCGACAAACCGCGTATCTTTGCCGTTAGTAAGGTTCTCTCTTAAGAAGGGATAGGCAATCCCTGCAAAGTTAGAGCCACCTCCAACACAGCCAATGACCACATCGGGATA
>JADHTJ010000143.1 GCA_016785015.1 Anaerolineales bacterium | reverse complement strand
AACCTGCAAATCGAGAGCCTTTTCGGACGGCTGCGACGACACCAGCGTCGGGTGAGTGGTCGCAAGTCTACTCGTCCACTACGCGAATTCGGGCACTATCAAGTCCTTTTCTCCGCCGATAGTCAAGCAGATTTACTCAGCCATCTCCGCACCGTCCCGCTAGATGAATATCTCAAGCATCGTCAACAGCTTGAATCTGCGGAGACCACTCGGCGATTTATGCACTGTCTTCACCGCAATGCAGAAGGCACCTTGCAGCGTTTAGTGGCCACTTATGTTGACCGCACAAATCAATCTAAACCTGCAATATGTGATATTTAGACAGCAAAGGGGTCTGTAGACATAATAGACTGCATATACGGTATAGACTCGTCCGGCCCCAACTTAAAATCCCTCGGTAGTAATACCGTGTGGGTTCGACCCCCACCCGCCCTACTGACAAAAAAACGGCAAAAGCCGTTTTTTTAATTTAAGAGATTGAAAAGTTAATTCCTTTATCTGAAATCCTCTCTGGCTCTATTTGAGTTATTGATCATGGTTTTTCGTAAGTGGGAAAAAAGTACTCAACTCCGGACAAAAGATCGGACAATTGACAAGAAAGAGGAAGAACTCCTAAACTCAAAATTGATAAGGCCATCAAAGATTGAGTAAGGAGTTCTTCATGTACAAGTTTATCCAAATTCAGCGATTTGCCAACCAGTTGTTTGACGATGATAAAACAGCTAGTAAAGCCAGCCGGATTATGCTGGGTATCTTGAAGGCTAAATCACCACGGATCAGTCGGATTGCGGATGCGATGCCAGGCGGGTATGAAGCCAACTACAAAATGATCCAACGGTTTCTAAAAAGTGCTGATGTAAAAACAGCGCTGCAACGTTGTTTTGATGCCGAAGCGGAATTTGTGATAGGTGATCCGACAGAAATTGAGCGGGCAGGAGCAAGAAAAACAGAGTATGTCGGTCGATTACATGATGGGCAGCAACGTGGTTTTTGGATGTTGACACTGGGAACACCCCTGCGGGGTTGTGCCCTGCCTTGCAACTTTGTGACCTATTCATCCAGCACACTTGGCAGTGATAACACTTCACGCAACCTTGAACACCGTCGTGTGATCGATGAAATTGCCGCCACGATTGGAGATCGCCCCCTGGTTTTAGACCGAGAATTCTCTTATCAGACGCTGTTTGAGCACTTTCTTGACAGTCAGATGCAGTTTGTCATTCGTCTCAACCAGGGTAGCAAACCACCTAAGTTCTATTACGATGAACACAAATGCAGGGAACTGACCTTGTTAGTTGCTCCAGATAGTGAGCCAAAAATTTATCGGGATATTTACTACAAGGGCGAAGTGCTTGTGAATGTCATTGGCGTATGGAAGAAAGGCAATCGCAAGCCCTTGTGGGTGATTACCAACATGCCCCCGGAAATTGCATTGAAGATTTACCTTCAGCGCATGAAAATTGAGATAGTCTGTACGCAAATGACAAAAGCGCGTGTTTTCACCGTTGGGGCTGGTTGGAATGACATAGCGGATTTCAACATTTTCGTCGTCTACGATCACTCGATCAATAAGCAATTCTACCAGTTGCCTGCGCTGTTCAAAATTCAAATTATCCAAGGTTGGTTGAATTCGCTGGCAAAATTCCTGGATGTTGTTTGCCAATGCCAGGGTCTCAATTTGCTTTTTGGCTTTGTGTTCCAGTTGTCTCAATTGTTGCTGGAGACCATTTTGGGTTCGAGCCAGTTCCTGGCGCTTTCGCTCAAATTCGTCTCGCATGATAATTTCAGCCAGATACACTTCCAGGAGACGCTCTTGTTGACGTTCCAGACTTGCCAGGGCTTGACGGACAGTGTTGCGTTTCGCTTGCAGAGCTTGCGGCAACCATTCCCCAGCTTGGGCGCGTTCCAGTTCGTGGGTAATCAAATCTGGGTTGGCTACAATACGGCAGAGATCCTGCCAGACGAGTTCATCAAGAGCCCGGGATGGCACATAGCGGGCCGTGCAACGGTCGCCCTTAGCAGCTCGCAGAACGTCACTGCGTCCCCGGCATATGTAATAGTGATACTTGCCTTGTGTGCGACCGGTGGACGACAAACGACATTGCCCGCAACTGATCAAACCCCGGAGAAGGTAATTGTAGCTTTTGTTATTGCGACGTGCCATTTGTTTGTTTTGATCCAAACGAGCTTGCGCAGCATCAAATGTTTCTTGATCAATGATGGCTGGTACAGAAACTGCAATCCACTCCTCCGACGGGGTTGGCTGGACGCTTTCGCCCCGTCCCACCGGCAACAAGGCCGATTTGCGCTGGCGTGCGGGGACTGGTCGGGTGCGCCCACTGTAGGCTGTGCCTATATACGTCGGCGAACGCAAAATACCCCGAATAGTGGATGGGTTCCAGCGCTTTCCTCCTCGCGGTGTAGGGATTTGTTGTTCAGTCAGCTGTTTAGCAACCCAATGCAGCGAGACAGGTATTTCTGGGTCAGTATACCAGGCAAAGATTTGCCGAACCATATTCGCTTTGACGGGATCAGTCTGTACCCGGCTAGGATCACGGGGACGCTCCGGGTCCAAGATATACCCATAAGGCGCTCGCGTCCAGGGCAACAGTGTTCCGGCTTGCAATTTGGCCTGGCGTCCACGCCGCATCCGCTCCGCAATCAGATTGCGCTCGTATTCGGCCACCGCTCCACGAATCTGCAGCAAGAGTTGATCATGGGGATCATCATCCTTCATCGGGCGTTCCAGAAACTGGATGTCACAACCCAGGTTGTGCAATTCTTCGATCAGCAAAACCTGATGAACATATTTGCGCGCCAGGCGATCCGGTGCGGTTACCAAGACCAGTTCGAAGGCTGCCATACTGGCGGCATCCCGCAACCGATCCAAACCAGGACGATTGAGCTTAGCACCAGTATATCCATCGTCGCGATAAATGTGCTCATCTGTCAACTCCCACTCGGGCTGTTTGGCAGCGGCTTCTCGCAGACGCTCAAGCTGCTGTTCAATGCTTTGACTTTGCATCTGGCGGTTGGTCGATACTCGGGCATAGAGGGCGATCTTCATGGTCATTCTCCTGACTGGGTAATCCTGTTGACGGTTGGTTCATGGTTTGTTCCATCGTCCAGCGCAGAAGAAACTGGTAGGCATAGTCCCAGCGACGCTGTCCATCGGAACATTCTACGACTGTGCGACGAACTTGCCATTCTTTTTTCATGCCTTCTCCTAAACATCCTTTGTCATTTAGGAGAAGCGTATCCCAAGTTCTTATTCCCGCAATCGCAGCGGACGACGCCACCACGTCAATTGCAGTTCGCCCCTTCTTGCCAAACAGAATTTGTCATTTGTGATCAGACCATTGAGAAGACCTTTCGAGAACTCAAAAGCATTCTGCAACTAGATACCATCATGAACAAGTCAAGATTATATCTTGAACAGATGATCGCCTTGATGTTGTTGACCTTTACCATCACCGTATTGATTGGGGAAGCCATCCGGGATGTGCGCTATGCTGGTGTTTCTCCTGATCAGATTGATCTCAAGCATTTACCCGATGTGGCCAAAAATTCTCGCTGGCATTCTTTCTCAGGAACCTTTGTTTTGCTTCGCCAACGCAGGCGTTTGAGACATGATATTTTGCGGAAAATCGTTTCCAGAGTTTTTTCTCTCTTCTGCTCCCTTATTTTTGGAAATAATGTCCGATCTTTTGTCCCAACCTAAGAAAAGTATGATTGACTTTAGTGAAATTTTTCCTATACTGAGATAAGGTCAATCACGAAATAGATCTATTTTGGGAGGGATGATGAATACTAATACGAATCCATTACAAAAAATGCGGATAATTTCTGCATTGTTGCTTGTCTGTCTTTTGACCAGCTCCTTTGCGCCGTTCTCCATTACATCTCAAGAAACTCCATCACTTTCTGAAATTGCCGCAGAAATCAGCGAGGATGTGGGCTTCGTCGAAGATGTCTACGAGAGCGATTCAGATCATACGGTTTTCATTTTCAAGGAAAATCACGCTTTCCTGATCGGTCAGATCGAGATCGCCATAATGCTCAATCGTCTGTATGCCGATTATGATTTGCGCAATCTGGGCATTGAAGGATATGACGCCAACGAAGAACCCCTGGATCTAACATGGGCGCACCGGCCTCCAGCATATGTACCTAGAACTCCCATCACCAGTCGCGAGGATGTTATGTCATACATGCTTGCAGAAGGAGAAGTAAATTCCGCTGAATTTCTCGGCATGATCTACGAAGATGTAGTCGTTCATGGCGTTGAGGACATGGATCTCTACCAAATTGATGTGGAAATGCAGGTTTATATGGCACCCGACCTTTATCTTTACTACATCGCGCTGGCTCAAATGGATGAGCAAGAGATGAATCTGTGGAATGGTTATATGGATCAAGAGCGCTTCGAAGAAGCCTTTGAATTCGCTCTGGGGACCGATGAATATACCACCGAAATGAAGGACAGATTCATGGAAGATCTTTCAGCCGATGATTTCATCGCCAAATACGAAGAGATCATCGCGTATGCAGATGACAACGAAGTAGAAATTCCTCCAGAACTTGAGAGCGATATGGATTTGATGCTCGGTCAAATGGATGTGGTCAATCAGCGCAGCGAAGCCATGGTCGAGAATATTCTGACACTATTGGCCACTGAGGAATTCCAGGGTCCTCTGGCTGTACATGTTGGCTCGACCCACTCAAGCCTTATGGCAGAACTGCTCAAAGAGAATGGCGTTTCCTATGTGGTGATCGATTCTCTTTCCAGAGAAGAAGGTTTCGAAGGCGGCATGCTCGATCAGGAAGCCTACATGCGTAAAGTAGAAGGGCTTTCGGTGGGAGGAGAAGGCACTCTTGGTGCATTGCTCGACAACCGAAAAAAACCACAACCTACTGCTCATAAAGATTTGGTGATCAGTGGTCAGATGTTGCGTGAACTATATCAAGAAATCGTGCAGCTTATGTATCTTGTACATGAAAAAAGCGGTATTCCATTCAAACAAGCAAGCGAAACAAAAAATATTAAACATAATTTGTTAAAAGTCGAAAAGAATAAAATCATTTGGACCAAGCTCAATGAGATGGGCATAGAACTGGAAATATTGAAATACAAACCACCACACAAAATAGAAGCTCTATCTGAAGACAGAGAGTTTGTAAGCGCTATGATTGAAATGGATCTTCCAGGTTATAAGTGGGGGACTACGGTGATATTGGATGTAGAAAATTTTTCGAAGTTGCCAGATGACAATTTGGAAGAAGCACTCGAAAGAATTCTTGCTGACTTCAAAGCGAAATCCATATCTAAAGAATCGTCACAAACTGAAACAGACAATCAAAATCTTGCATCTTCTCTGCACCAAAACTGCTCAAACACCTGGTACACGATGTCAACAGGCCAGTAGGACCATTGCCAAATTTGCAAATTACCACTTTAAAAAGGTACGTCCCATCGATGTGCCTTTTTGATTTAACAAAATTCCCGCATGAAGAGAAAGAAGCAAATTACATTGTTGGCCCAAATCTTGCAAATACCTCTGATGATAATTGAATTCACTTTTTATTCGTTTCTCTTTTCGGGAGTAGCAAATATGGAATTAACCTTCGAAAATCTAAAGGAATTAGCAATGCTGGGCGCAAATATTCACGTGTATCTGACAGGGCAGTCAACGTATGTCCCTGACCCAGGTCAACCTACACCGACGCCCAATCCTATACCAAGCCCCACGCCAGCGCCAGAGCCCTCACCGGAACCGGTAGAAACTATAAAATACGCCAGAGTAAAGGTTATCCGTAAACCTTCGGCGTCACCCTTCCAATTGACAGGCGAAGACGGTCAGGGGAAACCCATCATCACACATCCTCCTGTTGCTGACCGTCCCCTGGTGCCTTATGGAAATCGGCTGGTAGTAAACTTAGAACACCAAGAGTCCGAATGGGACAAAGAAACGGGCGTCGAGGGAGGGATTTGGAGCGCGTCGCTTGGGAAAAACAATCCAGTGTATTTCATCAGCACAGGTTCCGGAACGGTTGCTGGTCATCCAGGCGATTTTAATCTTAGTGGTTGGTTCATACGCTGTGACCAAGTCGAAGTGATTGGGACTTTCGAACAATAAGGCATTGTATTTCAAACGAATCTAGCAGCAATTTCTATCCTTCCCTCTCAATTACACCATGCAAAGAGAGGGATTCGAATTTTAATTTTTTTCTCTGATAAGCACCCGCTTTTTCTTTAGATACAGATATAATTATGAAGAACTTTCTCATCCAAGAAACAAGCAGTGGTTGATATGAAAAATCAAATCCAGCATTCCCCCTTAGTTCGCAGAATCATTACCTGGGGTCTGATCGTTGGTTACACGCTCATACTCCCCTCCGCCATCCTGATCTACCGCAGGTTGGAGAGTGTTATCGGGCAAGAGGCCACCGGGAAAATCCCCTTCTATGGGGTGATCATTATTGGCATCGCCTATACTGTATATGGCTTTCTCAAAAATAGGAACTTCACGCATCTCTTGTACCTGATCCCTGGAGCCATCATCGCCTATATAATCATACGCTACGAACCTAACCCCAACAAGCATATCCACATCCCGGAATATGTACTGATGGCCTGGCTGCTATATGCCGCTTTATCTAAAGATTATCAGGGAAAAGGGATCTTGATTTTGATCTTTATCTGCGGGTCTTTGTTGGGTGTGGTTGATGAGATAGAGCAGGGTCTGCACCCCAAGCGCTTCTACGGTTGGAGTGACATGGCCGTCAACAGCTCATCGACGCTGATCGGAATATTCACCTTAATGGGACTAACAAAGAGAAAATTAGGTGACTGGGGATGGCGGAGACATCTTCGAGAATTCCGAGCACTCATTGGATTGATCCTGTATGGTGTGGTTGGCGCAGTATTTATGTGCATCCATCTCTTTGATGTTCAAGCCCAGGAGATGTTCTGGGGAGTGTACCCACTTTGGATCCTGGTTTGGAATCTCCTATTCCTATTGGGAACGCTGGTTGCTGCTGGGCTAGAGGTTAATAAGCAAAGATCTCAACAATTATCCGAGATCGAGAGTGAAAATGCCCTGCGCCAGACCGCCCAATTATGGACATATCTTCCGCTGGCGATACTCTTCTTTATACACTTCTTGGTAGTTTATGCCGGGATTTCGGGAACTAGTTTCAGGTAGATCAGCAACCCCAATGGCGTTCAGCGCATTAAAGAAAAATGCCCTTCGCAGAGTGAGGGGGGCACCCTGGGAAGAGCATCTATATTATGCCAAATAGTTCCCAAAATTGCAATAGTTTTTTAGTACCAACTTTCCAATTCTTATGAAAATCTAATACATTTTGGGAGAATCACCTCATGATATACTCTCACGGGGCAGTCCTGCCCGTTTCATTTCCCTTAGGAGGAAAATAATGACACATATCCCCACTTGCAAGATTACGGTTTTAAAGACGCTTCACCATCAAGACCTAGCTGAAGAATATCGTCGTCAGGATCTACGCCAGGGTCCCTGCCATTTCTTCTCAGAGGGCGATGAGTTCACGGTCAATTACCTCGCTGAACGACCCGAGGGGTTTGGTTGCGACTGGGCCTGGGATGACATCCACAAGCTTATAATGATTTTGATGACCGGAGGCAGCTTTAAAAATTGGATGCAAAACGAGAATCAATTCATCACCTGCTGTACAGACGGGATCAAGCCCGTCGTATTCAAAATCGAAAGAATCACTTCCTAACAGGAGGCATCCATGGCATCTTGGATTGTACATTTACGCGTTGCTGAGGGCTTGCTGGATCGGATCGACGGCCTAGACCCAGAATATTTTGCTGTCGGAAATGTCGCCCCCGATTCAGGCATCCCCGACGAAAATTGGGAGAATTTCGAGCCGCCTCCCGAAATTTTACATTTCAAGGGTCAAGAAGACGCGCCATGGAAACTCGCCGATCTGGATTTCTACCGCCAACACATCCAAACTACAAAAACGGAAGAGACTGATACACGGCGCGCTTCGTTCGTATGGGGATATTTCTTCCACCTGCTGGTGGACAACCTATGGGATGATCAGATCGATCAGCCCACCCGCGAGCACTTCTCTGCCGAATTTGAGGCTGATCCCAAATTCATCTGGGAAGTCAAGCGCGACTGGTACGGCCTTGATTTCGCGCATGTGCGGGGTAACCCTGACTCAATTTTCTGGAGTACATTCCTGAACTGTGACTACACGCAGAATTATCTACCTTTTCTACCCCCTGGAAATGTCCAGGAACGAATCGCGTATATTAAAGAGTTCTACCAGCGCACAGACCAAAAACTAGAAGACGTGTACGGGGTTCGGCCAGATAAATATCTCTCCGAGGGTGAAATGGACGACTTCATCGCCCTGGCAACGGAGAAACTTCACAAAATATACGAATATCTCTGCGGCGATGATCCCAAACTGAATAGCTTCGCTTCAGCGTTAGAATTGGCGTATGAATAGCATGCTAATTCTTGCTGCCATCCTGGCAATCGCCATCGGTGTAGCTCACTCCTGGCTGGGTGAGCGCTATATCATCTCAAGGTTGTTACGCAGGGATAATCTCCCCAAGCTTTTTGGGGATGATTCCTTCACCAAACAGACCCTAAGATATGGCTGGCATCTGACCACGACTGCCTGGTGGGGGTTGGGTTTGATTCTGCTCATTAGCGGGGGCTTGCTCCCAGAGATCGACCTGAGGCGGGGAGTCATTCTCACTGTGGGATTTACTTTCCTGGTAAGTGCCGCATTTTCCTTTATATTCACCCGCGGCAGACACCTTTCCTGGGTTGTTTTCCTAGCAATTGCCGTCCTGAGTGGAATAGCAGCTTTTTAATGTCTGGAAAACCCGAACAAATCGTCATCCTGACATATGGCACACGCGGGGATGTGCAGCCTTTTGTCGCCCTGGGGGTCGGATTACGAGATGCTGGGTATAAAGTTCGCATTGCTGCACCAGGTGCATACGGTGAGTTCATCCAAACCCTTGGACTGGAGTTCGCTCCTCTGCCCGGCGATCCGGGTATCTTAGCCAATCAATTAGTCGAATACGCAGGATTCAACCCGCTGAAGATGGTCAAAGCCGTGGGAGAGTTTGTGCTGCCTCTGGCCATAGAAACGATGCTCGCCAGCAGGGAAGCATGCAGAAACGCAGATGCCATCATCCACTCCTTTCTGATGACCGATGCGGGTCATCACATCGCCCTTGAGCAAGGCATACCCGATATATCTGGGCAGTTCTTTCCCATCTTCACCTCTACTGGAGATTTCCCCGGCATGACATTTCCCAATTTGCCGTTGGGGCGTGGCTACAGGCGCGCAACCCACTTGCTGACAAGCAGCATATTTCGCTACAGCGGCCGTCTCCTCTACGCATATCTACGCCGCAAACAACCGGATCTTCCCAGGCTGGCGGAATGGCCGTTTATAAAAAAACTGCGCCCCAAGACGCCCATCCTGTATGCCATCAGCCCTACCGTGCTGCCACGACCCAGTGACTGGCCCAGCAGTTCGATCATCACAGGGTATTGGATGCTCGATCCACCTGCAAACTGGACTCCACCGGTAAACCTGGTTGAGTTCATCTCTGCTGGGACTCCACCCATTTTCATCGGGATCGGCAGCATCCCATCCAAATATGGTCAAAAACTCAGTGAGATATTTATTCAGGCAATCAATCAAACCAGGCAACGCGCAGTTATTGCCATCGAAGGGATAAGCGAAGATCATTTTGAATATCCCGAGCGCATCTTCTGCATCGATAATGTGCCCCACAGTTGGCTCTTCCCGCACATGAAAGCCGTCATCCATCACGGGGGCGCAGGAACGACCGCGGCTGGCCTGGCAGCTGGGGTTCCTAATATCGTGATCCCCTTTGCTTCAGATCAAGCCTTTTGGGGACAGCGCGTCCACGAACTCGGTGCAGGCCCAAAGCCGATCCACTACAAACAGTTAACCGCCCAAAGGCTAATCCAAGCCATCAACACGGGGATCACCAATGAGGGAGTCCGAGAGCGTGCTAAGGTGCTGGGGAAACATATTCGCCAGGAAAATGGCATCGCGGGTGCTGTCCAACTAATCTCAAAACACATTGCTTCTTCAAACCAAATTTAATGTTATGCTTTATATGCAATACAGGAAGAAGAAAGATGAACCAAATTATCGAATGGCTCTCCGGGGGAGACCGGCGCTCGGATGGTGCCTCGGACGAGGTGGTCGCGCTGATCTTGGAGAACCCAGAGATCGTCGATGACCTTTACGTGGCACTCTCCTATTCGGATGGAGTGGTGCGCGGTCGCGCTTCGGATGCAGCCGAGAAAATTGGGCGGCAAAAACCCGAATTGTTTATCTCCTATTTTCCGGAAATCATCCAGGCGGCTACAGAGGATAGCAACTTCGAAGTGCGCTTTCATCTGGCAATGCTCTTGGGCCATATGGCGATGTTCGACGATCATGCCGACCAAATCACGGCGACGCTGAAGGCACAATTAAAAGACAAGACCGCCTTCGTCAAAAGCTGGAGCATTGCCAGTTTGTGCATACTCGCCAGGCTTTACCCCGACAAAAAAGAAGCCATAATTAGGGAAATAAATTCCCTTGAAAGCGATAAAAGCATCGCCGTGCGCACGCGCGTGCGTAAGGGGCTGGAAGTGTTGCTTGATGATGTTGCACCTTTCCCACCCGGTTGGATAAAAAGCGAAAAGCTAAAGGAACGATTTAACAAGTGATGGGCACCTGGCAGTTCACCCCCTACGCCACCCTTTATCTCGCCGCCACGATGATCTCTTTCTTCCTGGCATATCTTGGATGGCGCATGCAGCCCGTTCAAGGTACAAAAACTTTCAGCCTGATGGCGTTCTCTTCTGGGCTGTGGTCCCTAGGATACTTACTGGGATTTTTTAACACCGACCCTGCTTGGAAGCTGCTTATGCTGCGGGTGGAATACTTAGGCATCATTGGCGCAGATTTCTTCTGGTTGCTTTTCGCAGCCAGCTATGCCAACTTCAAACATCGCATTTCGCGCAGGTTGATCATCTTACTCGCCATTGTTCCTGCCATCACCCTTCTCCAGGTATTACTCATCCAGGGGCACACATTCTTTTATCGCTCTTTCGAGTTTTCAACAATAGGCGATTTGATAATCTTCAACAAGGTTTATGGGCCAGGTTTCTATCTTTGGGTGGGGTATGCATATCTAGTAACCCTAGCCGGCGTTGTCATGTTGATCCTTGGCATGATAAATATGCCAGAAAAATACCGCTTTCAGTTTATCCCGCTGATATTAGTTATTGTATCCATCATTTCCCCAAACATACTTTATATCCTCGGCGCAAATCCGATAGCTCCTTATGACCCTACCAGTTTGATGTTTATGATCGCGGGGATCTTGTTGCTCATCACCATCCGATATTTAAGATTCCTGGATATTGTTCCTGTAGCTCACCACCTGGTTTTTGAGAATGTAGAAAGCGGCGTGATTATCATCGATGAGCGTTCATATATTCAGGAA
Source organism: Anaerolineales bacterium (assembly GCA_016785015.1). Taxonomy (GTDB): domain Bacteria; phylum Chloroflexota; class Anaerolineae; order Anaerolineales; family UBA11858; genus NIOZ-UU35. The sequence continues at coordinate 647 of JADHTJ010000143.1, read as the reverse complement.
ATGAATCCAGCTGCAGAAAGAGTCCTGAGTCTCAATCAAGATAATGTCCTTGGCAAATCTATTCGGGAAGTACTTCCAAAATATCAAGAAATTCTCAAGCGGGTGCAAGATTCGTCTGAGACTAGAGCTGAAATTCGAATAGATGATGAGTACTTCGAAATTCAATCTACACCAATCACAGACCAAGGTGGAGCATCCCAGGGGCGTATCATTATGTTTTACGACATAACAGCCCGCAAACAAGCCGAATATGAGCTGCGCCTACAGGCTATCACCGATCCGCTGACTGGAGTACTCAACCGGCGACAATTCTTCTCCCTGGCACGTCCCACTTTTCAGCAGGCTAAACGCTACCAACGCCATCTCACTACCTTAATGATCGATCTGGACTATTTCAAACAGGTCAATGACCAACACGGACACATTATCGGCGATCAAGTACTGGTTTCCCTTGCCGAACGCTTACAAGAGCACACTAGAACCTCTGATATCCTGGCCCGATATGGTGGTGAAGAGTTTGTCATTCTAATGCCCGAGACCGATATAGAGAGTGCGCTAACAATGGCTGAACGTCTCCGAATCCAAGTTCACGAAAACCCCATCGAAACAGATGTCGGCCCAGTACCCCTGACGATCAGTATAGGTAT
>JADHTJ010000014.1 GCA_016785015.1 Anaerolineales bacterium | reverse complement strand
TGGCCTTGCTGATAACGCTTCCCTTGAGCACGGCGATGGTCTTTGATTTCAAATAGATAACTGTGTAGCATCTGGGCCTCCATAGCTTTGTTTGATCGCCGGAGGGTACCATATTTTCACCAGAACTGAACAACCCTGGCACAATACCTGGGTTGTTCATCAACTCAGTAAATTTCTTTTCATCATAACATGCAATCTTCTCAGCATCGAAATCATCGAATGCACTCCAATAATTTTCACGCTTATTCAAAATAGTGCTCCAACTCAGACCAGCTTGAGCGCCATCTAGGATTAATTTAGCGAATAACAAGCGATCATCAAATACAGGCATTCCCCATTCTTCATCGTGGTATTTGATCATTTTCGAGTCATCCCCTGGCCAGGGGCAGCGATTTTCCGCGTCTTTACTCAAGGAATACTCCTTTCAAAAACAATGATTTGGGTACTGAGTCCTGTATTCGAATTATCGATTACCAGAAATATAGTTCTCAAGCTGCTCGATGAGGTAGCCTTGTTCGGAGATTATTTCTTTTACCACATCACCGATAGATATCATCCCGACCAATTCAGCGTTGTCAAGAACAGGGAGATGGCGGATATGTTTTTCTGTCATCAAACTCATGCAGTCCACGACTGATTGCGCGGCCTGAACAGTGATCACATCCCTGGTCATGATTTCCTGTACCAGCGTTTCACGCGCAGATTTCCCATGCAATATAACTTTCCTGGCGTAATCGCGCTCTGAGAATATGCCTATCAGTTTGTCATTTTCGATCACCATCAACGCGCCGATATCTTTTTCGGCCATGAATTGTAGGGCATCGAAGATCGTTGCATCTGGTGTTGTGCTCCAAATGTCGCTGCCTTTTCTCTGCAATAGAAATTTCACCGAAATATTCATCACTTGTCTCCTTTGGTTATTGCAAATAATTGAAACGGATAAATGTATGCTATACGGATTGTTTGATATTTAGCAGTCTTACTCATTCTTCTTTGGATAAAGTCGCTTTGGTTCGCAAAGGTTTTTCTTCTTGCGTGCCACTCTACCGCATCCTTTGCAGACAAATTTACCTCGCCGAACGAGTTCTTTGTACTCTTTGAAATTGGATTTAATGAAGCCATTGCTTTCCAGATCACATAAGGTTTCGTCCGTTCTCATGAAAAATCTCCTCTACTAATAAATTGTATTAATTTTACTCCTCAGGCCAGCAAAAAACACCCTCACTTTTCGAAACTACGTCGATGGCTAATTCAGCATCGAATAACCCCCGGTTTATGATCTCTGCCCATAGTTCAAAACCACCAAAAGCCTCTGTGGGGATTAGATAACTCTCCGGGCGTTGGTTCGTGAAGATATAGATTTCATCAGAGGAAAGAAAGTCCCCGGGCTTGAAGCAAACTCGGATGATATCAGCCCAAGGAATTTGAGTTTTGCGGATATCTTGCTCAGCAGGATGGACGTCAAGGTTGATTTCTGAATCATCGAAGGAGACTTTGAACCAGTCTTCAAGAGGTTGGCTCATGTGCTCTCCCAGACGCGCAAACCGTGGTGATCTAATTTTATGGGGATTTCCTGAAAGGCTTCATTTTCATCCCTGATCTCACGAAGCAAAAGACGCTTGGCAGCGCGGTCAGATCCGCATAGTAGGGTTACAGAGCCGCCATCGCCGCCCGCGCCGTTGACCTTCCACCCTAGGGCATCATTCTCCCGAGCTATTGTAATAATTTGTTCTGCATCGGCACTGATCAACGCAGAGTGCAGTCTTCTCTGGGCCTCGGTATTCTCGATCATAGCTTGCCCTAAAGCTTGAAAATCCCCGGCCTTCAGGGCTTGGCTTGATTTGGGCGCAGTCAGTCGCAGATCGTTGAGTTGATTGCAATCTGGTCCGGCGGCTTCCAACTCGGCGATGACTTTTACGTGCACGTGGGATGAACTGTGCGCTTTACCAAGATAGACTAAAGCCAGTCGTTCTTCTAGTTCCCAGAGAGTTTCCTGTGGAAGTTTGATTCGCGAAACATGCGCGTGTGGATAGGTGACCATCTCGATATCGTTGATGCCTCCATAGGCCGCGCAGAGTTGATCCTGAATTCCACATTGCAAACCCAGATCTTGGGTTTCGACAACTTGTGCGGTGATAGCAACTTCATGAGGTGACATGCGATCTTCTGTGAGTGCATCCAAAGCCCCAATCAATGCCACTGTGATCGCCGCCGATGTGCCTGTCGCGCTCCCAGCAGGGGCGTCGGAATACAGAATTACTTCGATGGCGAGATCTTCTGGAATCCCCATGCGTTTGATGGATGCTTCCAGCAAAGGATGTAGCAACCAATCGGATATTTCACCTGGATTGAAAGCGTATTTATCCCCAAAATTCTCAGCATGAATCGTAACTTGATGCTCATGTTCAACCCGATCGAATACAGCGATCTGAACTTGGGCGTAGGGCGCTACGGCGATATTGACAATGCGACCATATTTGGCGAACCAGGTATCGGTCCAGCCACCGTTGTCACAAATGCGTATGGGTGCTTGACTATAAATTATTCGTTTAGGGGATGTACTCATAATCTATGCAAAAATCAATCGGATGCCCATAATAATTAGCAATATCAAAACGATCTTGCGGAAGGCTTCAGGGTTCAGGAATTTGTCCAGGTTGGTACCAGCCCAAATTCCTACGGCAATAGCTGGCAGGGAGATCAGGAAATAGCGCCAGACTTCGGGAGTCAAATTGTGATTCCAGGCATGGCCTATCGCGATAACAAGACTAGCGATCAAAAAGAAGCCCTGAAGATTGCTTTTGAATTCATCTCGATCCCAGCGGAGACAATTTCCATAGACAATGACTGGGGGTCCTGATGTATTGTAAGCGCCGCCTAATAAGCCAGCCAGGAAACCGAAGACATAACCCCAAGCGGGCTGTGCCATTTGGGGTAGTCTTAAGTTCAATAAGGCGAATAGTGAATAGCCAGTGATAACCACACCTAACACAGTTAAAACGATTTTTTCATCCAGTTGGCTGAGAAAAATGATTCCAATGGGAATCCCAACGATGGCTGCAACTACAACCCTCCAAATGGCCGAAACATTTAGGGCATGGCGGTAATGCATCAATAGGAATATCTCAAGTGGCAGCATCACAATGGCAACCAACGGTGTAGCAGTCTGGATGCCCAGAACTGGCGGCAGTAAGGCCATAGCAACCAGAGCAGAACCAAAACCTGAAAGACTTTGGGTGAACACTGCCAAAAAAATTGCAAAGATAACGATAAAGTGTTCTGGCATGGGAAAATATTGTGAGCAATGCAGGATCACAGGATAACGAATAGGTTCTTACCAGCATTCCGGACTTAGCTAAAGATTGAGATTGACTCCTAATACGTCTACTACGAAAGCCAGCACATCGGCATGTTCATCGATAAGCTTATAGGTGGGTTTGCCGAGTTTATGGCCAGCTTTGGTGTCCACACGGAGCAGCATAGGATTTGCTCCAGTACTCTTCTCTTGCAAAGTGGCAATAAATTTCTTGGAATGAGCTGGTACTACACGATCGTCAGAGTCAGCAGTGGGGATGATGATCGGCGGATAATCGACTTCTTTGACGTTGTGAAGCGGAGAATAGGCGTATAAATATTCGAAGTCTTCACCATTTTCTTCGGCGTTACCCCATTCCACAGTCCAAAAATGACCTATAGTGAACTTGTGGTAGCGCAGCATATCGGTGACGGGCACCCAGCACAAAATCGCGCCATACAAGTCAGGGCGTTGTACCATGCAGGCCGAGGTCAGCAAGCCGCCATTGCTGCGGCCTTCGATGGCCAATTTCTCGGTACGGGTGTAATCGTTTTCAATCAACCATTCTGCGGCAGCGATGAAATCATCAAAGCAATTCTGTTTTTTGTCGAGCATCCCAGCCCTGTGCCAATCTTCACCGTACTCATCCCCGCCGCGAATATTTGCAAGGGCGAAGACTCCGCCCATCTCTAGCCATATTAAATTCCAGACGTTGAAGAATGGCGTTTGACTGATATTGAATCCGCCATAGGCATATAGGATGGTGGGGTTGTCGCCATTCAGTACTAATCCCTTGCGATGGGTCAAAAACATTGGGATTTGGGTTCCATCTTTGGATGGATAGAACACCTGGTTGGTTTCGTAATTGGCAACATCAAAACCCAAGGGCGAATCGAGGAAGGGTGCCAGTTCGCCAGATTCGAAGCTGTAGCAAAAGATGGTTTGGGGGTGTAGGAATGATTCGAAGGAGAAGAAAAGCTCCCGGTCAGATTGACCACCTGAGAGGTAGCTCGCCGTTCCCATGCCTGGGAGGGGGATATCTCGAATGTGGGTGCCATCTATATTGTGGATGCTGATTCTCGAATGGGCATGGTGTTTCTTGAACAATATGAAATGCTGGTTGACCAACTTGACCTCTTCGAGGGCATCTGTCCCTTGGGGGATGATCTCCTCCCAATGCTCACGACCAGGATTCTCAACGTCGATGGCGATGACGCGGCCGCGCGGTGCACTCAGGTCGGTCATGAAATAGAAGATTGAATTGGAGTTGCCTATATAAATAAATTTGGCCTCGCCATCTTCAGCCAGGTGAAGGAAGTTGCCTTCGCTCTCCATGGGGCGCAAGTAAAGGCCATTGCGGCGGTCGGTGCCGCGCATGGTGAACAGGTAGAGAAACTTGCCGTCGTTCGAAGCAAAGGGGTAATAGCGTAGTGATTTGTCGGCTGGATTCTCAAAGATCAATTTGTCGCTGGATTGATGTGTGTCCAGCATGTGGAAATAAACTTTGACATAGTGGTTCTGATCCTCGGATGCGACTGTGCTCGGTTCTGGCTGGCGGTTGTAATAGAAGCCACTCTTATCAGGTTTCCAGGCGATGGTGGGGAATCGGCACCACTGCAAAACATCGGAGAGTTTTTCCCCACTGGCGGTATCCAGTAAATGGATCTCCTGCCAGTCTGAACCGCTGGCGGCCAGCGTGTATGCCAGAGTCGAACCATCCTTGCTGTAATACTGCTCCATCAGGGCGATGGTGCCATCGTCGCTGAGAAAATTGGGGTCAATTAAATGACGGGGATTGGCGTCGAAAGTGTCCTGAATGTAAAGTGCTGCCTGATTTTGTAGCCCATCGTTTTTGGTGAAGAAATATTTCCCGCCGACCTTCTTGAGAGTCTCGTACTTGGGAAAGTTCCACAACTCAGTCAAGCGGGCTTTGATCTTTTCCAGAGCAGGGATTTTTTCCAAATACTTGTGGGTGAGCTGATTTTGGGCCTCAGTCCAGGTTTTGACCTGGGGTTCGTCGGCATCCTCGAGCCAGCGATAGGGATCAGGGATTTGAGTGCCGTGGTAGTTGTCCACAATGTCTGATTTTTGTGTGGGAGGGTAGTTAATGGGCATGGAGTTACTCCGAAATGATTTGACGCATAGAAATTGACTTATTGCTCGAAAACTTGATTTTACCCGTTTTGCATTATTGCAGCTGACCTGGCATCAGTGTGGGTAAACTATTCTTCCTCGTAGTTTCTCCCCTCTGCAAAGCCAACCCCTTTAATGAAACCGCGTGCCCGCTCGGTGGGGGGATAGCCATCGGTGAGAGTGCTCCAAAATTCTTTACTGTGATCGCTGTGCAGGCGGTGCACCATTTCGTGGGCAATAACATAGTCAACCACCCATTGAGGCCAACGTTTGATCTTATCGCTGATGCGAATATGGCCATCAGTCGTGCCGCCGTTGGTGCAGCTTCCAAGAACAGTGTTCATATTTCCAACCCAGCGGATCGCATTCCATTGGATTTCTCCCCCAAAGTATTTCTTGTTGATGTGTTCAGCGCGCTGCTGAAGTTCGGCATCCGTGCGTCGCTCGGCGATTTTATGTTGTTTCTCTAATTGGGTGGCGATCTGGTCGAGCAGGTTGGCGATGGCGCGCTTCGGTGTACGATAAGGTACGCGTATCAGAATCGTGCCATCTGATTCCCACTGCCAGCGAGAAGATTTCTTGAGTCGTTTGTCACGGCGGAGGGTGACATTAATTTTCTTGCCGTCTTTGTCTTCGATGGTGTGCTTTATCTCGGCCATGATTTGATCATTAACGCGGAGACGCGAAGACGCTGAGAAATAAATGGTTCATTAGCGGCTTCGCGAATTTGTAAGACAATAATTGGATTGCAGCTATTTGCAACCTCTAATTCAACTTGCTACAGATAAATTTTCGATCGGCAACGATTTTGTTTCTAATTTGGATAAATCTACAAAATGGCTGGCGTGCTGAATGTCGATACCAATAGGTTGTTTGCTTGCATTAAAGTCTACAACAATGTTTTGTGTAATTTCCAGGGAATCTTCAGCCTGCTCCTCGGAAAGTTCTATATAGAGAGAATCTGTTTCGCGATAGTAATTAAATTTCACTTCTTTATCTCCTCAACATTTCCAGGAAATGCTCGGTCGATAAAAGCATTGTGTACTGTCTCACCATCATCCAATGTTACCACACGAAGATGAGAGCCTAACTCAGGTATGAGAATGTAATACCTGAATCTGCCGTCTGGTTGCGTTTCCACATGCTCGGGTTCTTTAAGTGCTATTTTGATCCACTCAATTTTCAGATAACTACGTTTTCATAGAACTTGTTCCTGAAAATAGCGGGTTGTTTTCATTATGTTGCTCCCCATCCAGATATTTCTATGGTTCGATCTACTGCCTGGACGATATGATATGGCATCCAGGCCACGCCAAAGAGGTCGACCAGGATGTCTTTTTTGAAGGGGCGCACAGGGATTTCGATCATATCGTCGGCGATATCGGCCCATTTGTCTTTGACATTTTGCAGAGCTTGGATTTGTTCATTCTGGAGGTCGGTGATCTGGTGTTCGTACTCTTCAATGGCTTCGATGGATTCTTCAACATCTGCTTTGGCCTTTTCGGTCATGCGGCGTTTGGTCAGGGATGTGGAAAGTCTTCGGCGGCGGCGGCTGAGCAAACCCAGTACATTTTCGGCGTGTGTACCATATTCTTCCATGCGTCGCTCGCGCAGGTCAGCCTCGTCGGCGCGTAATTCGCGCTCTTCGCGTTTTAAGCGATCTTCAATGGTATCGAGCTTTTTATCATAACTGGCTTCAACTTTAGCAATCTCAGCATCGCGTTTCTCGCGGGCGGCCTCGGCGCACATACGGCGGAAATCGGCTTGCGAGCGCTCTGGTCCAGCAAAAACACCAAGCGCTTCGTTAGCACGTACGTTTACTTCCATCTTGCGGTATATCCAGTCGACGAAGTCTGTTTTAAGAGTGCGCAGCGTTTTTCCATCGGAGAGCGGGGCCTCCAATGTGGCGTAGCGTGTTTGGGGCGCAGGTTCGCGATCAAGGGTGCGTGCGTCGATGGCTGATCTCAACCATTCTTCCCAGCGGGCTGTGCCGCGGCGGTCGGGATCGGTAATCAGGGCGGTGCGTTGAGTCTCGAAATCAAGGTTATATTTTCGTTGTAAGATGCGGATCTCGGCTTGTGCCAGCAGGACAGGATGATAGATCAAGCCTTGGGGTGTGGCGTCTGTGGGTAGGGTGATGCTCTCCGCTTTGGCAGCTTGAGAGAGTGTCAGGTTGTTGGGCAGAAAGTATTCGTCAATGCCGGAATGGACGGCTGGACGTGATGATGAGCCAGGTAACTCCTCAGAGGAGGTAGAAGATGTCTGGGAAACAGTAGCACCCGCAACGGCGGCACGTGCTTCCTGTTTGGGTGCCGAAACCCCGGCGAGTTTGTTTAGCGCCGGGATCTGGTTGCGAGTCACAGGGCCAGCCAGATAATTCATTGCCCAACGTGTTGTGAAGAGCTGTGGTTCCTTCTCATGAATATTGTGCAGCAGGAAGACGCGTTTATCAAGCGTGGAAATCAGATCATCATAATGGCGGCGATCCAGACCAGGGGCGGCGCCTTCCAGGCCATCAAGCAGGCGGTTCTTGTCATTTTCGGTTTGCAGTTTGCCCACGAACCAACTCCCTGCATTCGAGAGGGCTTTGTAATCGAGATCGGCAGGGTTTTGAGTGACAAGCACTTGACCGACGCCGAAAGCGCGCCCTTGTTTGAGCATGCGCAGCATCAACTGTTTGGATGGCGGGTTGCTAACCGGAGGCATATAGCCGAAGATCTCATCAAAGTAGAGGAGCGCGCGCAGACCCGTAGTGCCAGATTGAGCGCGCATCCAGGTTTCCACGGCGGAATAGAGCAGGGTTACGAAGAACATGCGCTCTTCGTTGCTCAGGTGGGCAATATAGAAGACGCTGTGGCGCGGACGACCGTTGGGCATGTAGAGTAGAGAATTGATATCTAGAGGTTGGCCTTCGATCCATGATTGGAAGCTGGGAGAGGCCAAGATGTTGTTGAGCAGCATGGCCAACTCGAAGCGATCTTTATCAGGGAAAAAGGTACTGACATCGAAGACGCCCAATTTATCGAAGGGCGGATTTTGGGTTTGTAGGATGAGTTCGCTCAAGTCGAGATCTTTGCCCTGGCTCCAGGCATTCTCGAAGATATTGCTAAGAAGGATGTGCTCGCGACTGCGAACCGGGTCGATATCGCTCATACCAACCAATCCCAAGATGGCCGTTACTGTTCCGGAGATTTTCTCTCGAAGGAGCTCGGTATTCTCCTTCCAGTCGAGTTCAGGGGCTTTGAGCGAGGCCAGAATGCTCACTGGAATTCCGGCATCGGACCCGGGAGTGAAAACAGCAAATTGGGCAGCGTTCTTCAACGCTCGCATACGTTCACTTCCTATGCCCCACTCGGCGAGACCTTTCTTCCAGGTTGCAGCTGTTTCAGTTGCGCTAGCCTCGACGGTTTTTCCTGCACGGCGGGCTTCATCGGGATTGATCCAGGGTTGAAAATCTGTAGGGAGCAAATCAGGGAAGTGGAGCAGAGCATTGGTGATATCCCCCTTGGGATCGATCAGCAGCGCAGGGGTATTTTGCAATGCAGCTTCTTCCATGATGTCGATACATAAGCCAGTCTTGCCAGAGCCAGTCATACCGACGACAACAGCATGGGTGGTCAGGTCATCAGGATCGTAAAGTAAAGGCTTATCATGGTCGAGAATGCGGCCTAGGTAAAATTTCCCTTTTGTATTGAGCATAAAAACTCCTAGAATAGCACCGCGGAATTGAGGAGCGCGCGGAGAGTAGAATCAAAAACGCAGAGATTTGTTGGTATTTATTATACCCTTTGCATCTCTGCGTCTTCGCGTTTTTGCGTTAAAATTTTCTAATATAAATCGCAATTTAATTGACTATTTATTGTATCAAGTATTTCATCTCGCTCTGTTGAGGGCGATGTGGTTGCCTCGATGCGTTCCCAGGCTTCGCAGAGCATCGGGCCCATGAACTTGTTTATCTCTAGGGCTTCGAAAGTTAATTCCTCGGCTCTATTCCAGCGCCCAGCATGGGCATAGCCCTCGATGAAGGGCACACGTTCCGACGCATGGTTGGGGGAGTCTTCCAGATGGAAGGCGATATCTCCAAGTTTGGCAACTTGCTCCCAATCCTGACGTTGGCGTGCTAAATCTGCTTTTTCGAAGTAGTAACACCAATTCTCAGGATGAGGATACTTGGACAGGATTTCAGGTAACACTGCTGAAGTTTCTATATCTGTGATGATACGGTCGGCATGAGAATAGGGTAAAACATCCTTGACGAACGATGGCAATAAGGGGTAATAATGTTGCTGCTCAGCATCCATGACGCGCAGGCATGCCGGCGGACGGTGATAGACTACCAGGATTTGCTCTGGAGAACTCTCGTAAGGGAAGAAACGGTAGACGCCCGAAAGAGGGGTGTTTTCAAGAGAAGTTTCTTCTCGACCAAAACGCAGCTCGATGTAATACATGTTCAATGGCATGTTGCCAGTCGAATAATCTGGCGCATAGGTCCAGTTTAGTGGGGCGGTGAGCGAGTTATCCGTAGAGCGGTTGTTGGGCAGTTCATTGACCAGGATGGCTGTATTTTCTTCAAGAGCGGGGATTCGGGTAGTAAATTGTTGGAAAAAAGCAATTTGATATTTCCAATCACGACGGTAGTTGATTGCATTCTGGTTGTGACTGCCAATTGAAAAGCCAATGATGATGGAAAGTAAGAGAACTTTGTAGACATCGCGTTTGAAGGCCAGACTGATGATGCTGGTCAAAAGCAGACTCGCCCCAAATATCATGGGAAGATTCAGACGGTCATTGGGGAAGGTGAGTCTGGGATCGAGTCCGGTCACCCAGAAAGGGATCGGACTGATGACCAATGCTGATACACCTATTATGAGCGCTTCTTGTCCCCAGACATTTTTCTGCTCTTTTACCCTTTGTAGGAAGATGAGATAAATCAGAACACCAACAGCACTGATAAGTACAATGCCCAAATAATACATGCGACTGCGGAAGCCGAATAGTGAAGGATTGGGCAATTGAAAGGCTGTGAACCAGACTCCAATACCCGAAGAGAAGATATCTTGGAGTCCTCCCCAAATTTGCTGCAGAGTGTTTTGGTCAGAAGATGATCCTATGTCATTGAATAAGGTGATTTGATAATTGACACTCCTCGAGATAGTGAATCTCCAGATAAAAACGCCTAAAAGGGGGATTACATATGGCAGCCAGGCTTTGATAGTTGGAAGGATGGTTTGTGAGAATCGTTTTTCACCCCTGCGAATTAATATCCAAATGATCACCGGGCGGATCAATTCTAGTCCATAGTAGTACTCTGTTGTGAACATGGTGATTAGTGAAAGAACGAGAGAGAATCCGGTGAACAGCCAGAAGCGATTTCTATCGCGAACTGTTTTTACCATTAAGCCAATCGAAAGGAAGAAGGTGATCAATGGGAAAAGATGGCGGCTGTTGTTGACTGCAACGAATTGCTGCCCAAATCCCGGATAGATCAAAAAGAGCAGAGTTGCCCACGTGATTTGTTCCCGATGCTCAGGCCAAATCTTTTTTAGAGACCAACCTAAGGCCAAAGCGCCCAAAAATCGCAGGATGAAATTATAGATTTGCCATCTCAGGGGATTATCTCCAGATAGGAGCGCACCAATCCAAAGAACTACCCCAGAGATTGGCCGGTGCTCTACATCGATTTGGAGCATGCCCTCGGGTCCTAACACATTAGAGAACCAGATCCAGGGCCAATCATCCCAATAAAACCCCATCCATGGAATGTTAATGCCATACGCCAGGATGCACGCAAATAGCAGAACGATGAAAAGGCTGTATTTGTTTTGAGCTACCTTTTTTGCTGTCTCAGTGATCTTTTTGTACATTTTTACTATTTGTATTCTTCACGTACCGGGCTGAAGACATCGATGACTTTGACGGATTCATCGAAAGTCTGAGCCTCGTGTTCAACACCGCTGGGGATAATGTAAACATCTCCAGGCTTAACTAAACGTTTTTCATCGCCGATGGTCAACTCCATTTGACCCTGGATAACATTGCCAAGTTGTTCATGATGGTGACTGTGGCGTGGCATGTGTGTATCTGGGTCAAGATCAACCACAGCGATGAGCATATTCTCGCCCCAAAATGTACGGGCATTGATGCCAGGGACGAGTTCTTTTGGGTCACGTTCTGCGGGATCGTAAAAATACATCTTTCAATCCTTTCGGTGAATTTTTATTAGCAGACCATAAAAATAAGAATATTTCTGTGCATAATTTTTGTGTGTGTTTTATTGAGATTTCGAAAACACTCGTTGGAATTCTGCGAGAAATTGTGCAGCGACCTCAGCATTATAGATGATCAGCGTATTTTCATCATTGCGTTCTTCGGCGCTGCGGCTGAAATTGTACGAACCGGTGATCATAATCTCTTCATCGATTATGAAAAACTTGTGGTGCATGTTTCTTGAATTGCCGTCCAAATGAACATCCAATCCCGCATCGAGAAGATTTTCGTACTCTCCGCCGCGATTAGAACGATATTGACTCTCCTCAAAGATGCCAGAAACAGTCACACCCTGCTCGGCTTTTTCGATCAGTGCCGCGGCGATAGGATCCGATGTGAAAGAAAAAGCTAAGAAGTATATGCTTTCTTCAGCGCCTTGGATGAGATCTATGATTTCATCAGCAGTACCATCATCGGGGGAAAAAGATGTGTCCACGCGTATTCCTTGAATATCCAACGATGGATGCGGGGTGTTATCGACTATATAATCGCCGAAGAAGTCATCGTTGAACATCTCTTCGAATTCGGCTACATAATTCTCTGCTAATCTTGAAGAGCGTATTTGGAGCAAGTTGTTATCGTTTTTATAAGCCCCATTGACCGTAAAATTCATCGAGCCTGTCCAAACTTCGTGGCTATCTATGACTACAAATTTATTATGCATCAGACTTTCACGGCGGTCGCTGACAACAGTAATACCCGCATCGATCAACTCTTGGATTTCTTGTTCGTCCAGGTTATCGCTTTCAGTGACCACTCTTACAGTGACGCCGCGCTCGTGGGCGGAAATCAACGCATCGCGAATACTCCATAAATTGAGATGGTAAATGGCCGCGTCAACGCTGAAACGCGCCTCGTCAATAGCAGATACCAAATCACCGTCTGGACCGCCGCGGTAGCTCCCTGCTGTGGGGCTGTCGGGATCGCTGAAAAAGATCGTGATCCAGTCTGATGTTGAAATAGACTCAATTGTGTCGGTAACGGTAGGAAGAGGTTCCAGTAATGTTGGTGTCGTTTCTGCACAAGCGAAAATGGAGATGATTAGAGCTAGGATGATTACGAACAGACGTTTATTTGGTTGGTTCATGTTTATTTTAATTTCAAAGATATAGTGTAAATGTTGGTTCTATGGGAATTACCGGGAGAGACCTCACATTTGGGGGTAGGGGGTGTGCGGAGCACGCCCCCTACCCCCAAATGTGGCCCCATACCACGGCGATTCCTAGAGACCCTAAATGTTAAGGATAGAATTCCAAAGTATCAATCAGTACATCTTCAGCGATTGCATGGTCAGCCGCCAGCCAGATGAGCAGTTTGCCGGATTGGAAGTAGAAATGTTTTTGTCCCAGACCATCTACTTCATAAATCAGGCGATATCCACCATCTCGTTCATCTAGAGCCGAGAAAGGAGAATTGGCCTCCGCAATGCGCTCCTCCATGTCGTTGGTCAAGCGTGCTGCCATCCATTTTGCCGGAGCACCGCTAACCCATATTGTGATCTCACCATTCTCGCCATAGATGCCCACTGCCCCCGACGAGAGCGGAAATTCTAGCCTGTGTAGCTGATTGATTTCATCTACAGCTTGAGTTCCAAAAACATGACGTTGTAAGGAAAATTCGGCGACAATTTCTGGTAATGAGGCTGGTTTTGGGTTTGAGAGAATTAGATTGTAATACCCATATCCCAAGACACTGATCAGAAATAAACCGCCAAGCGCAATCAGAATAACGGGAAGAGTGGGCGCTCTATTTATTCGACGCTCAGACATCGTAGCAAAACCCGCCTTCTGTGAGGACGTGACCGATGTTCGAAGAGATAGACTCCTTGCCAGGTTCCCAAGTTTAATCGACCATCGTCGATGGGGATAGTCAGACTGGTATCTGTGAGCATGGCACGCATGTGAGATGGGGAGTCGTCACTGCCTTCCATAGTATGGCGATACCAAGATTGGTTTTCAGGAGCTAAACGCTCCATGAAAGCTTCCAGATCAATGCGCGCGCTGGGATCGTAGCTCTCACTGATCACCATGGATGCACTGGTGTGCTGAAGGTACAGGTAACACATCCCTTCCTGGATACCCCATTCCTGAATTTTCGAGTTGATTGAATCACTGAAGAGGAATAAGCCCTTACCACGTGTCTGAATTTGAAGGGTGTCTTTATACCAGTTCATGTTCTTTGAATAAAGACGCTGTAAACTGCGTCTTTACAATAATCTCATTGCACAAAATTAAGTGGATTGACCTTAACTCCATTATAGATCATTTCGAAATGTAAGTGTGCGCCAGATGAGTTGCCCGTATTCCCTAGAGCGCCAATCATAGTCCCTTGGTAAACGCTTTGCCCGCAGGTGACACCAACAGCGTTCAAGTGAGCATAGGCTGTCTGCCATCCGGTACCATGGTCGATGACGATCAGATACCCATATCCATAATCACTCCAGCCCGCATAGACTACCACTCCATGATCGACAGCGTAGATTGCATTACCTTCCGAACCACCAATATCTAGTGCTTTGTGAACGACCGGATCATAACTGTAGCCAGAAACTTGATGGCTGGTTGTGGGCCAGACAAAAGTGAATGAACCTATGGCTCCCTCGTAAATCGCACCACAAGATCCCGCACCATAAAATGCTGCAGAAGCAGGATTCTCACGAGTAATGGCTGGTGGCCCCCAATCCTTGATTGCACGTTTGCCTTCGGGTATGATCAGCCACATTCCCTCTTCAATGCTGTAATTTCCAGTAGCAGCTTCGGTTAGGTCGAAGCGGTTTCCGGGATACTCGATGATTAGCTGCGGCTCGACTTTGAAGAATTCGGCCACCTGTCCGAGATTATCTCCCTCGTTCCATTCGTAGTAAGTACCATTCACCGGCAAGATATTGAGTTCCTGCTCAGCTTTTAAAAATTGGGGATTATCTTCTAATATTTCGAAATTTCCCCATAAGATCGTTTCAGCTTTTAAATTGTATTGTTCTGCAATACTGAATAGATTGTCGCCTAATTCCACGGTATAGGTGATCACATCGACGCGTGGCCGGGTGGGGATGGTGGTATCCATGGTGGCAGCGCGTGTAATACCCGAACCCGTTGGGGATGAATTAGATGCTAAGGCTGGTAGACCAACTTGAACATTGGCTTGCACTTCCTGTTCGGGTGTGGGGGAAACCACTGGAGACAGTGTTCCCGCGGGGGGTTGGGCTGCGCCACCATTTTGGAGTCGATCCCACCCCAAAAGTGCTGCGACAAAAACCAAAGCCACTGTGGCAATATTAACAAACGTAACGGTAGCTCGTTTCAACGGATGTTTGGTTTTGGTCATGCAGTTTCTTCTTCGATGTAAGCTTGACGGAGTTTAACGGGGTGTTCTTTGCGATCGCGCAAACGCTGGTTGAGCATTTCGACAAAGAATGAGAATCCCATAGCGAAATATGTGTAGCCTTTGGGAATGTGGAAACCCAGACCTTCTGCCACCAGATTAGCACCGATGAGAAGCAGGAAGCTCAGCGCCAAAATTTTGATGGTCGGCCTATTGTTTACATATCTGCTGATTGGTCCCGAAGCGTAGAGCATAATCAATACGGCGATAATCACAGCGGTAACCATTACGGCAATCTGATTGGCCATACCTACAGCCGTGATGACTGAATCCAGCGAGAAGACGATATCCAGCAGCATAATTTGAAAGATAACTGCGCCAAAGGATGCCTTTACTTTTGCAGAGGCTTCGCCCTCTTGGCCTTCCAATTTTTCATGGATTTCAACTGTGCTCTTACCTAGCAAGAATAGACCGCCGATGATCAGAATTAAATCTTTTCCGGAGACACCATGCTTGAAGACAAAGAAGATCGGGTTTACAAGTTTGGTGAGCCAGGCAAGGGAAAAGAGCAGCAAGATGCGCGTAACCATGGCCATGATCAGGCCGATCTGGCGACCTTGCTTTTGTTGGTCCGCGGGGAGTTTTCCTGCCAGAATAGAGATAAAGATGATGTTATCGATGCCCAATACGATTTCCAGGGCTGTCAGGGTTAATAAGGCAACCCAGGTTTCGGGACTAGCGAGCCATTCCATAATTCAATCCTCGTGTAGAATGATCTTCAATATTTTTAGGATCTAAATCTCTGCAGATTTTTCACCGGAAAGAGTCTAGTATAGATTAGATTAATTGGCAATATTTTGAACGAGTATGTGAGAATACTGAATTGCTTCCATGCGGAAGGGCTATCTGCCTTGAGAGATTTTTCCATTGATAGATTCCAACCAAGCTTCAAATTCTGCGCTGCAAACGAAATCGCAATCCCATTGGCGGCGTTTTGGAGAAATTGAGTCTCGGGGGAAATCAGGATCAGGAGCGCGGCCAGGATGGAGAACTAACTCTAAGGTCACGTTGGGCTTATTCAATATCCTATTTAAAATTTTACCGAAGAAGAGGGCTCGCGGTTTCCCAAATAAATTCATCCAGTCGTCCAGCGCAAGTACGTAATGAACTGAGTCTGGGAAGCGGAGTGGAAAATTTCTATCAACGACGGCTTGCAACCAGATTCGCGAAGGAAGCAGTGAATGACGGGGATTTGTTGGCCGTGTGGATGGGATTTCGTACTCTTGTGCCAACTTCAGAATGATCTTTTTGAAACGCGGTAGCATGTGCCAGTGATTGTGGGAATCTAAATGTGTTGGCTCTAACCCAGCTTTCAGGGCGAGTTCGATCTGAGAGCGGCACTCGGCTTGCACCTCGGTTGGTGCGATTGCGCCCGCTACGGCGAGGGGATAGAAAAATGCTGCATGATAAAAACTGCCAGTTAGTCTCACCAATGAAGGAATGCACTCTACTGGGGTGATTGGTATCCCTTTTGTCAAGTTGAGATGAATCCCCACGCTCAGGTTTGGATGATCATTGATCTCTTCTAATGCCAACTGACTGGCAGGCATATTTACTACTAAACTGGCGCTGGTCAATCGGCCCAGTTTGTGCAATTTGAAGATGGTCTGGTTAACAAGGGGAGAAAAACCTAAATCATCGGCATTGAGAATAAGTTTCATGAGATATAATCTCGATAGATGTCACATACTCAGTATAGATTATAGGTGATCATGACGCTAACTACCATCTTCCTCCTTCTGATTGGCTTGATCTTTTTTGCGTTTTTCGGTGCATTTGGGTTTGTCTCTATTACCGAAGGGGAGCGCAGGGCTAAGAATATTTCCTTTGGGATTGCTTCCCTGGGGGCGATGATATTCTTCATTGCTGCCGGCCTGGCAATATCTGTGCAGTTTAGTGTACTTAGTGTGGTGTTGGTTGCTTTGGTAGTTGGTCTGGCTCTCTTTTTATTACCCATTGGCAGCGTTGATGTTGGGAATGATATCCCAGTTGAACGATTTGATGAGCGTGAGATTATGTTTGCTCGCGCCCGTTTGGAGCCAGGATCCCCAAAATTTGAATCGTATTATGCAGAACACCCCGAACACAGAAAATCCGACGATCGCACACGGGAAATGCCGGGTTTGCTTTCCTTGGATGCCAAATTTGCGAATCGCTATCATTTTGCGTCTTTGGATGGTAGTTTTTTCCTGACTGGTGCTTTACGTGAAGCTGTGGATGGTGTTGTTACAACTGATCGAACAAAAAAGACCCCTGGAGAAATAACAAAATATCTCAAAGGATTAGCGCACTTTTTCGGAGCTTTGGATGTTGGCGTGACGGAATTAAAGCCATATCATTTTTATTCAAACATAGGGCGAGGGACTGGGGAATATGGTGGCCTTGTCCCCGTGGAACATCGCTACGCGATTGCCTTTACTGTTGAGATGGACTTCGACATGGTTGGCACCGCTCCCAAAAGCCCGATATCAATGGAGACTGGCAAACAATATGTTGAATCTGCCAGGGTGGCCGTGCAGTTGGCCGAGACGATCAGGCTGTTGGGCTATGAAGCCCGGGCGCATATCGATGGTAATTACCGCGTCATCGCGCCGTTGGTCGCGCGTGATGCTGGGTTGGGTGAGATTGGTCGTATGACGATTCTGATGACTCCAAAACAAGGTCCGCGCGTGCGTTTGGGTGTGGTTACCACAACTCTTGAGCTTGTACCCAATGAACGAGAGCCCAACACTGCGATGATTGATTTCTGTTATATATGTAAAAAATGTGCTGAGAATTGCCCCTCACGCTCGATCTCATTTGATGACCGCCAGGAATACGATGGCGCATTACGCTGGAAAATC
The DNA here is from genome assembly GCA_016785015.1 of Anaerolineales bacterium. Taxonomy (GTDB): domain Bacteria; phylum Chloroflexota; class Anaerolineae; order Anaerolineales; family UBA11858; genus NIOZ-UU35. Next base: position 33,769 of record JADHTJ010000014.1, on the reverse strand, counting down.
GACCCTGATACCTGTTTCCGATACTGGAACACTGTCGGTACGGACTGTGGAAAGTGTATGGCCGTTTGCCCTTACTCGCACCCAGATAATTGGGCGCATAACGTTGTCCGTTGGGGGATTCAGTACTCCGGGGCATTCCGTCGAGCGGCCTTATGGCTGGATGATCTATTTTACGGAAAAGAACCAGCGGAAAAACCAACCCCAGAGTGGGCTGAGATAGAGTGATTGAAGCACTAAACAAAGATCAAACGATAGATATTATTACGACTGGTGCAAAGTCGGGGTTAGCAAGAAAGATCGAAATCTGGTTTACGAAAGTAGGGGACCGCATAATTATTTGCGGAACACCCGATGCTGGAGGCGGAGATGGTATACCAGTCAGGCGAGATTGGCTGGCGAATATGAAAACAAACCCTGATTTCCTGTTTAGTCTGAAAGAATCAGTGAGCATCCAACTTCCAGCGAGAGCAGTAATTATTGAAGATCCTGAAGACCGAAGAGAGATAATGAGTTCACCTGAAACCAAGTGGTACAGAGATCAGGGTAATTCTGTTGATGATCTTGTTGAGCATAGTCCAATTGTCGAGGTTTTCTTTATATAGAGTTAGCTTGAACGTTTAGGAATCAAAAAAAGCGCAACTTCTATAGTTGCGCATCTAAATTGGTCAAAAAGGTGGGCCCAGTTGGGATCGAACCAACGACCTGGCGGTTATGAGCCGCTCGCTCTGACCACTGAGCTATGGGCCCGAGAGCGGGCGACCGGATTCGAACCGGCGAATGTCAGCTTGGAAGGCTGATGCCTTACCACTTGGCGACGCCCGCATGGAGCGAGACGATTTTACCGTGAGGCTTAGTTGGGGTCAAGCATCGCTGACAAGTAGTTGCGAAAAGGGACACTTTATTGTAAAGTATCTGTATGCATACAAACATATCGCCGATTATGGGGATGATTCGAATTCTTGTAAGCTTGGTTTGGTCTGTGATAAGCATTGCTGGTCTTTTATTGGGCGATAAAATTATTCAGTCTTCTAAAGAATTGCTGAATCGAAACCTGGCAATGGCGCACGAAAATTTGATCATTGCAACTGATCTTCTTGAAGAATCAGGCGATGTGCTTGTTACAGTGGAGAACTCATTGGACACAGTTCGTGACGCAATTGTTGATGTTACCTTTACTCTTACAGATACGCGCCCGTTGATCGATGAAGCATCTCAGATTATCGCCCAGGATGTACCTGAAGCTATGGATGGTGTGCAAGCATCCATGCCCACATTGATCGAAACGGCTGCCGCGGTGGATGAAACCTTGACCTTTCTGTCTGCGCTACAGCTCACGGTCCCCAATTTCTTCGGTGCTGATTGGACTGTAGGTTTAGGAATAGATTATGATCCTGAAGTGCCGTTAGATCAGGCCCTCGAGGAGTTGAGTAGAAACCTGAAAGATATCCCTGAAGATCTGCGCCGGATGGAAAATGACCTCAATACCGCCAGCTTGAACCTGCTGACTTTGCGTGATGATCTTGCAGTCCTGGCCGATGATCTTTATGCAGTCAACCAGCAGGTTGAAGATCTTGAGCCACAGCTTGAAGCGCTGGAAGAAAATTTTCTTGATATGCAGGTTTCTCTAGTGGAATTGGGAGAGAAATCTGTTGATATGCTGCCGACGATCAGAGTTTTCTACATGGCGTTCTTTTCTTTGATCCTTATTGGGCAAGTGCCATCGTTCTACGTTGGCGCTATGCTATTGCGTGGAGACAATGATGACAATGATGACAATATTGAGAAGGAGCAATCAGATGAAAATTAGATATTCCCTCTTTTCAGCGCGACGTAAACGCTTTTCTCCCTGGCGTTATGGACTGAAACTCGGCCTGGCCGCTGCGATGGTCGTATGGTGGTGGCTGCAGAATCAACGCCAGGAAGAGGTAGAGAAACCAGATTCGCGAGTTGTCTTGCCACCCGATGAAGTGGAACCGGCTTCCAAACATGTACCAGCAGCAAAGCCCAAGGCTGCATCAGTGGAACCAGATGATCTAACCAGCATTGATGGCATTGGCCCAAAATATGCTGCTGTGCTCGCTGAGGCTGGAGTTGCCACATTTACCAAACTTGCCCAGATGAAACCTACTGATGTACAAGAAATTTTCAGGGCTGCCACCGGGCGTGCCCCTGATCCATCGGATTGGATCAAACAGGCGAGCAAACTTAGTGGATAATGGTGAGTGAAAAGTGAATAAAGCTAAACTTCTTATCGGTATTCTAGGGGTAGTTCTTTTATTTGGGTTTATCTTGACGCCGTTTGCTCAGGCTCAGGATGATATGCCATTGGCAATGGTGCTCACCGCAGATGGCGCAATCACGCCGACCATGGCCGAATACCTGAAGCGCGGCATTCGTTTAGCCGAACAGCGCGGCGCAGAGGTGCTGATATTCCAACTCAACACGCCCGGGGGTGGTGTAGATGTCATGGGCGATATTGTTGAGATCATCCGCGCCAGCAAAATACCGGTGGTGGTTTATGTTGCCCCGCGTGGGGCTGTTGCAGGCAGCGCTGGAACGGTGATCACTCTGGCCGGGCACGTGGCGGCAATGGCGCCTGAAACAGCCATCGGCGCTGCAAGTCCTGTTGGCTCGCAGGGGGAAGATATTGGCGAAACTATGGAAGCCAAGGTAAAAGAAATACTCAAGGCGCAGATTCGCTCTTTGGCTGAAGGACGCGGTTTTGATGCGATTGCTTTAGCTGAAGCGACCATCGAAGATGCTATCGCGGTATCATCGAGTGAAGCTTTGGATGCAGGGCTCGTAGATATCATTGCCAACGATGTGCATGATCTACTAAGCCAATTGGATGGCTATAAGGTTGAAACGCTGGATGGTGAAAGCACACTGCAAACTGCCAACGCCGAAGTCACCAGTATGGAGCTCACGTTGATTGAGCAGCTCTTATCCGTCTTGACTAACCCAAATATTGTCTTCATTTTGTTAACTATTGGCGTTCAGGCAATTTTGATCGAGCTCTCCAACCCGGGCGGATGGACGGCGGGTTTCATCGGCGTTGTCTGTCTTTCCCTGGCGACATTCGGGTTGGGGGTTTTGCCGGTCAATTGGTTTGGGTTGATTTTCTTAGCGACCGCGTTTGTGCTGTTTGTTTTGGATATCAAAGCGCCAACGCACGGAGCGCTCACTGCCGCAGGAGTCGGCTCATTAATTGTTGGGGCATTGGTACTGTTCAATTCCCCGGCGACGCCGCAATTCCAGCGTGTTTCTGTGCCCTTGGTTGTTGTCAGCTCATTAATTACGGGGGGGATATTTGCTGTTGCCCTGGCATTCGCAATTCGCGCACAAAGGGTACCAGTTCGCACAGGTCGCGAAGCCCTGGTGGGACGCGTGGGTACAGTCAGAGATGAGATTCCTGTTTTCGGGCCTGGTTCTGTGCAAGTAGGCGGCGAGCTTTGGAGCGCAGAATCCGCCCAGGGCACGCCGATCACCCCAGGTTCCCGCGTGGAAGTCCTGTCAGTTAGCGGGATTCGCCTCAAGGTCGAAGAAATCCAAAATTAGTTGATTTGCCAATAATAATTATAGAGACGTTCCGACGGAACGTCTCTATTGATTCATATACTCCTCTTATTTGATCAAAGTGGATAGGAGGGGTAGAATTAGGGGCGATTTGCAGCATTCAAGGAGAATTCATGCCTGTTACCCCAACCCGTGATCGAATTAAATCCATAGAAATTGATACCACTCCCAAGCGACGTCCGCCGTGGATCAAGGTACGTGCCCCCATGGGTGAAACCTACCAGGAAATACAGAACCTGATGCGGTCCAAGGAATTGCACACCGTTTGCGAAGAGGCCATGTGCCCCAATTTGGGCGAGTGCTGGGGAGCGGGTACGGCAACATTCTTGATGTTGGGGGATGTGTGTACGCGTACGTGCGGCTTTTGCGATATTAAACATGGAAAACCGTCGTTTTTAGATTGGGATGAGCCCGAGCGCATTGCCCAGGCCGTAGCTAAAATGAAGCTCAAACATGCGGTAATCACCAGCGTCAATCGCGATGACCGTCGCGATGGGGGCGCGCCGATTTTTGCTATGGTGATCCGGCGTATTCGTGAGTTGCTGCCAGGATGTTCCATCGAGGTATTGATTCCCGATTTCAAGGGCAGCGTAGAAGCTCTGCGCATAGTCATGGAAGCTCGCCCTGAGATTCTCAATCACAATGTGGAGACTGTGCAACGCTTGTTTAAGGGTGTCCAACCGCAGGATAATTATGCCTGGGCTGGGGAAACTCTGCGCAATGCCAAGAAGCTTGACCCCGAAGTACTCACCAAGTCGGGCATTATGGTGGGTTTGGGTGAAACGATGGATGAAATCAAGACCACGATGCGCGATCAGCGCGATTGGGGTGTTGATATTCTAACCATTGGTCAATATTTGCAGCCCAGTCGCAAACATTTGCCCATCGAGTGCTATTACACACCGGAAGAATTCGAAGAACTCAAGCAATTCGGTTTGGAGATTGGCTTTCAATGGGTAGAGAGTGCGCCGTTGGTGCGTTCATCATATCGGGCTGTAGATCAAGTGCGTGAATTAAGCATCGTTCACCGCAAGTTGTATGGTGATAAAAAACCAAAATAAAAGATTTTAAGTAACTTGATGATTACAAGGGAGCACTAAGAGAGATATAATCCTTAGTGCTCCTTTATCTTGGTGGAAAATAGAGAGAAAATATGGAAGAATCTTTATCGTTTTATCCCCTGTTGATCGTTGTAATGTTAGCGTTGCTTGTTCCAATTACACTTTCACGATTTAAGCGCCTGCGTTTGCCCATCGTTGTTGGAGAGATCATTGTCGGCATCATCGTCGGTCGCAGTGGCCTGGGATGGGTGCAGCACCATGATCCTATTCTAGATCTACTGGCTGAATTAGGTTTTGTCTTTTTGATGTTCCTTTCAGGCATGGAGATCGATTTCTCCAGCATCGGTTCAATGTCCTCAGGGCGCGCACAATCAGGGAAACAACCTTGGGGGCCATTGCCGTTAGGCGGGTTGAGCTTCGTCTTAACCTTGACCTTGTCTTCTCTAGTAGGATTTTTGCTGGTCAAGATGGAATTGGTTTCCAATCCTTGGATGATAGCCTTGATCCTTTCAACAACCTCTCTCGGTGTGGTAGTACCAGTGCTCAAAGAGCGCGGCCTGAGCAGCGGACGCTTTGGGCAGACTTTGCTTATCGCTGCTTTGATCGCTGATTTTGCCACCATGCTGTTGATCACGGTAGTCGTAGCAGCACTATCCCATGGCCTAACCCTAGATATTCTGCTCATTGGTGTGCTCTTTGTGGCGTTTTTCCTGATGTACCAGTTTGGAATGTTGTTTTTCAACCGCATCCCTGGGGTGCGCCGCCTGCTGGATGAACTCAGCACGGCGACCGCTCAAATTAAAATCCGCATTGCCTTTACGATCATGCTGATCTTTGTCGCTCTGGCTGAGATGTTAGGAACGGAAATCATCTTGGGTGCGTTTTTAGCTGGAGCAATTGTCTCCTTACTAAGTACTCATGAAGATGCGGAAACCATGCACCAGTTAGAATCTTTTGGTTTTGGCTTCTTTATTCCAATTTTCTTCATCATGGTGGGGGTGGATTTCAACCTTGCAGCCCTGGCATCTTCATCTCAAGCGCTGCTCTTATTACCTATTTTGCTGGTGGCGGCGATCTTGGTGAAGATGCTGCCTTCGCTGGTATTCCGTTTGAATTTTAGCTGGCGTGAGACTCTCAGTGCTGGATCGCTGCTCTCAGCACGTTTATCGTTGATCATCGCGGCTTCTGCCATCGGACTGCGTTTGGGCGTGATCACGGATCCCGTCAACGCGGCTATCATCCTGGTGGCGATTATTACGGTTACGTTGGCTCCGTTGATCTTTGTTCGTACTGCTCCCGAGGGTGAGCGCGATGAACAACGCCCGACCATCGTAGTGGGTGCTGGGATTTTGGCGTTGCAAGTAGCCGAACAAATCCGCGGACACAATGATCAAGTCGTGATCATCGATTCAAAAGAAGAGCGAATAGAGCGTGCTCGCAACCGCGGCTTCGAAGCGATACTCGCACGCGCAGACCGGTACGATCCTGCTGCTGAACCTTATTTGAATCAGGCTAATCGACTGGTATGTGTTTATAGCAACGTAGAGAAAAATTATCGCGTGTGCGATTTCGTGCGCTCTACATATGGTATCGATCATGTGGTCTCTCGAGTCACTGTGCCGGGGGAAATCCAACGTTTTGAGAAGATCGGTGTAACCCCCATGAACGCTGCAACAGATCAAGCAATGTTGCTGGCGCTGCTCATACGCAACCCTACAATTTATGAGTTGCTAACCCGGACTGATGATGACAAAGAAGTTTGCGAGGTCACTGTACGTAATGCCAACATGTTACATCAACCTTTACGGGATCTGGATTTACCAGAAGATTTGATGATTCTGGCGGTGCGGAAGAATGAGCAGTTGATCGTGCCCAATGGAGATACCCACCTGGAGAGCGGTGATCAACTTACAGTGATTGGTCCATATACCTGTATAGAGAAATCTCGTTTGATGTTAGGGGTTTGATCTGGGGGAATATGAGAGAGATCATGATCAACTGATATCACTCCATAAGTGATGAATCTAGGTACCTTTATCTGAACCTGCTTCGAGCAAGTGAATATCCGGCATCGATAGGGTTTTCCAAAAATTGAAGTCGCTGGAAGGTTCCAACAGTTGCATGGTCAACGCCATAATATTTCCGTATAAAGTGTGTTCATAGACGGTAGCATAACGAATTCCCCAATAAAGTTCAAAATGTTAAGCTAGTATCGGGGTAAAATATTGTGCAGGAGGCTGCCAACATGAATAGTCGTCAACGATTTCTTGAAACCCTGCACAGAGGCAATCCTGATCGAGTACCTCTCTTTGGAGAGGGAATCCGTTCGGGGGTTTTCAAAAAGTGGAAACAACATGGGGTAAGAACCGAAAAGGATCTTGCAAGAAAGTTTGCCTATGATCGGCGCGAGGAGATTTATCTAAATTTAGACCCTCACCCGTCCCTGGAGCAATGGCCTACGAGTGTGTCCGAGTTAGATAATCTGCGTGCCAACCTTGATCCAGACGATCCAATTCGAATGCCAGATAATTGGAATAAACGAGTTAAGGGATTGCGCGAGCGGGATTACCCTCTCATGCTGCGTGTCCACGAAGGGTTGTTCCTGACATTGGGTGTGATGGGATGGGGACGATTCGAAGAAGTGATGTATTTGCTCACGGACGAGCCCGATTTTGTAATCGAGTTGATGAATCTGTATGGAGAATTCGCAGCCAAATTGACCGACCGCATTCTGCAAGATGTGATGGTTGATGCAGTAGTTTTCAGCGAGCCGATTGGAGGTAATGATGGCTCGTTAGTTTCTCCTAAAATGCACGAGGAATATGTACTCAAGAGTCTTCGACCGCTGATGGAAGTTGTGGATAAGCATGGCGTAGAGTCGCGCATCTTGCGTACATATGCCAACACGCGAGTGATCATTCCTGGTGCTATTGATTATGGTATCAACTGTCTTTGGGCCTGTGAAGTAGAACCAACCGCCATGGATTATCTGGATATCCGTCGTGAGTTTGGTAATGATCTTCGGTTGATGGCAGGCATTGACCTGGATAATTTGCTAGGGGATAAGGCTGCAATTAAGCGAGAAGTTGAGCGCGTCGTGCCTCCACTTTTAGAGCAGGGTGGGTATATTCCATTGCTAGATGGTCGCGTGCGAGAGTACATCCCCTTTGAGAACTACCAGTACTACCGGGAATTGTTGGAAAAATTAGTATAGACGACGAATTGCACGAAGAAAAATAGGGCTGTATCGATGAGATGCAGCCCTATTTTTGAATCGAATGATCTTATTTCTTGATCAGGCTCACGATCCAAAGCAGGAGTAATGCACCGATTATGGCTGTGACCAGCGAGCCAATCAGGCCGCCGAAGCTGATGCCTACCAGCCCTAAAACCCAGCCACCCAACAAGGCGCCGATAACACCGACGATGATATTGCCAATCAGGCCAAAGCCATCGCCTTTGAATATCTTTCCTGCTGCCCAACCAGCTACCGCACCAATGATGATGAAAAGAATGAAATCCATAATTATCTCCTTATTGAATAATTTTTAGCATCTCTTTCGATTATGATAACACTGTAGATCTCATATCGTTGCCTTAATTTCAATAAAGGCGCATTGCGGAGTTTTACAAGACACGATTCCGCCTGCTGCCAAGATCAGATTTTTGGTACTTCTCCTTCCATTTCTCGAAATCCCAGCGTTGGAAGAAATCTTTCGCAGCTTCTCGTCCAGAATGATACAACTCTTCGCTTCTTTCTCGTGTAATGTCAAAATCTGCGGTTTGGATACCTTTCGTCGGGATGGGTATTGTTCGGGCGAAATTGTGGTCATTTATATAGCGCGTGTCGTGGGCTTCCATCATTGTGGTAAACAAAGCGGCGAATAAACTTATTGGTCCAGTAATCTTTTTGGGTTTTCCTTCATCTGGTTCGACTAGTTTGTAGCCAATCGTGGGCCAAGGTGTAGATTCGTTATCATCAAATATACCCACAGGGTAATTACTCAAAACCCCTCCATCCACAATATAACTAGAGAAACCAGTGCTTGCGTCTTGGAGAAGTACGGGTTCAAAGAAAAATGGGATACTCATGCTCATTCGAACGGCTCTGGCCACTCCAAGTTTTTCGGGTTGGATGCCATAATATGCGATATCTCTGGGTAATAGCAGCATTTCCCCGCGTGAACAATCTGCTGCAATAACTTGTAGTTTGTAGCGGAAATTTGAGTTTTCTGGATATTATTCGTTTATCAAATCCCCAAATGTTCGTATGTTTTTGGTCTCCAATAAACTCCGCATCAAATTTTCGAAGAATCGACCCTCGTAAATTCCCTTTTCGAATACAATGCTAGCCATAGGCCCTACAAGTGGAATCTTATCAATTAGGCTGCGATCTTTCAGGTCATTGTAGTTCAGTTCATCGAGAATATCTTTCATATCCCCCGCTGTGTACCCTGCAGCGAGCATAGCTGCCACGATTGCACCGGCAGATGTTCCTGCTACACTCCTAAACTGATAGCCCATCTCTTCAGTAACTGAAACAGCTCCAACCAGGCCAACACCTTTTACGCCTCCACCTTCAAATACTGCATTAATGGGTTGTTTTTCTGTCATCTTTAGCTCCTCTCGCCCTACACAATAGGTATAAACAGGATACATCATATCCTATTCTTTTGCAAGAAATCGAGTTTCTCACTGCGACTGCTCCAAAATATTAAACTCGTTTATCGAACGTACATCCAAAAAATAGAACGCGGATTGCACGGATTCGAAAGATTTTCGCGGATTTTTTTCGAGGGTATTCATATTTTCCAGATTGGTTTTTCAAAAATTTGGTTTGATCTGCGCGAATCTGCCCATTCTGCGTAATCCGCGTGCCGATTTTTTAAACATGTTTGCACAAATGTGTGGGAGTGAAAAAGCCGCAATAGTCTGAGACGATGGATGTCACTTGCGATTTGTGACTTCCATCTGTTGAAGATATCTGCAGATTCGGGTATTCTTATGGTGAAACATAAGTTATAATGGAATAATTATATGTCACACCATAACACCTTGACTGAAAGCGAAGAAATGTATTTGGTGACAATCCGCAAAATTTGTGAAAATTGTGCAGACACCCCCATCCCTATTCCACAATTAGCGGAAGAGCTTTCAGTACTTCCAGTTTCTGTCAATCAGATGATCAAGAAATTGGCCGATGCTGGTTTCGTGACTTATACTCCTTACAAAGGCGTCGAGCTAACGGATGAAGGAAGAGCAATCTCTACGAGGATTTTGCGCCATCGAAGGCTTTGGGAAGTTTTCCTGGTAAGAGAACTAAAATTAGGGCTTGATGAAGCAGATGTATTTGCTTGTCGTTTGGAACATGCCATCGATGGGGATGTTGCGCAACGATTAGCAACATTTTTGGGTGATCCTAAAGTTTGTTTCCATGGCTCTCCAATCTATCAGGGAGATGAAAAAGAAATAATTATTGAGATCCGTTTGGCCGATATAAAAATAGGGCAGCATTGCCAAATCGTCCGTGTAAATGCTGATGAGAATACGCGCGCTTTCTTGGCAGATGAAGGGATCCATGCTGGAATGGAAGCAACTGTAATCGCTATCAACCATTCTGGTGCACAACACTTGGAAACACAGAAAGGAAATCATTTAACTGTAGCTCAAAACATCGCTGCAAACATCATCGTGGAGGTAATCCTTGAATAACAGCCATCAACTATCTTCTGTGGCTATAAACCAACCTGTGCGGTTAGCGAAGATCGATGCTGGCCGGCGATTTACTCACCGATTGACAGAACTGGGTCTCACCCCCGGTGTAGAATTATCCGTTATCCAAAACAACGGAGGGCCTTTGTTGCTCTCGGTGCGAGGTTTTCGAATTGCGATTGGCCGAGAAATGGCGAACAAAATTCGGGTTGACCCTATTGTTGAATATCACTAACTTTAAAACATTAGAAAGTAAATAGAACAATCTCTACGTATGAACCCACTCCTAATTGCTCTAGCAGGCAACCCAAATTCAGGAAAAACATCGTTATTCAATGCCATCACCGGGTCTAAGCAACATGTTGGTAATTGGCCCGGCAAAACTATCGCCAAGAAGGAAGGCGAATTTCAACACAGGGGTTACGATATCAAAATCGTCGATCTTCCTGGAATTTATAGCATGAGCGCTTTTTCTCCAGAAGAAGTAATAGCCCGAGATTTTATCGTTCAAGAAAAACCAGACATTGTCATTACTGTGTTGGATGCCGCAAATCTCGAGCGAAATTTATATTTAGCTGTACAAGTATTGGAGATGAATGTGCCCGTGGTGATTGCATTGAATATGTCTGATATTGCGGAAGCAAAGAATATTCAAATCGAGCGGGAAGGGTTGAGCCAGGCACTAAGCGTGCCCGTAATCCGCACAGTCGCCAGGAAAGAAGAAGGCACGCGTGATCTGATAGATGCAATTGTCGATACAGCAAACCAAACATTATTATGAGTATCATTGAAACAGCTTTGCAAAAAAAACTATCATTTAAGATCGATTATGGGGAGGAACTAGAGGAACAGATCAACCAATTAGTAGATGAAATTGCCCAACGACCTGTAATCGCTGAACAGTTTCCACATCGATGGCTGGCGATCAAGTTGCTGGAAGAAGATCGTGATATCCAAATAAAACTCCTGGCTTTAAAAGATGGGGCATCATTGATTAAGGTTGCTCAAAAAAGCATAGAATTGTTGAAATCAGTTCAGGGAGACGATCTGGATATCCAGATCGCTGATCGTAGATATCGCTGGATCAATCAACTAGTCAATTCGACAGTTCAGCGGCCATTGGATGACAAGCGGGCATTTACTGATCGCTTCGATCAAATTGTCACTCATCGTTACCTAGGCATCCCGATTTTCTTTATTGTGATGTGGATTGTTTTCAAACTTACGGCTGATGTCTCCGCACCCTATATTGATTGGATCGATGGCGTGATTACAGGTCCGATCGGAAATATGATTGTTGCCATTCTAAATACTTTGGGCTTAAGAGATTCATGGGTATCAAGTTTATTTGTAGATGGCATTGTGGCTGGTGTGGGTGGTGTATTGGTTTTTGTTCCGGTGCTTACCTTCTTATACCTAGCATTGGCAGTATTGGAAGATACAGGGTACATGGCCCGTGGGGCATATGTGATGGACAGAGTAATGGGCAAGATTGGGCTTCATGGAAAAAGCTTTTTGCCTATGTTGGTTGGTTTTGGCTGTACGGTCCCCGCATTTTATTCAACGCGAACGCTTGAAAATGAGAAAGACCGAATTCTCACTGGTTTATTAGTGCCCTTCATGAGTTGCGGTGCCCGCCTTCCCGTTTATATTTTATTTAGCGCAATTTTCTTCCCTCGTTATGCGGGTACAGCCGTCTTTAGTATGTATTTGTTAGGTATTCTTACAGCTATTGGTTTGGGAATCATCCTCAGAAAAACTGTATTCAAAAACAAGGAGCAATCGGCGTTGATCATCGAATTGCCGCCGTACCGCGCTCCCAACGTCAAAACTGTCTGGCTATATATAAAAGAGCGTGTTGGGACTTTCTTAAAAAACGCCTGGACAATCATTATGGCAACCAGCATTGTCTTGTGGCTACTGTTGGCCATCCCGGTAAACGGGCAGGGCAGTTTTGCAGAAACAGATGTTGATCACAGTGTCTTCGCTACAGTAAATCGAGTTGTTGCTCCAATTCTAAAACCACTAGGATTTGGAAATTGGCAGGCTAGCGGCTCGCTAATAACTGGCTTTTTAGCTAAAGAAGTCGTCGTAAGTACGATGGCTCAAATTTATACGACTGATGTTCTTGAAACGAATGCTGAATCCAATGGATTTCTGCAAGAAATAGGGGAGATTATTTTTACCTTTTGGGGTGCTACCGTTGATACTTTGAAATCACTGCCATTGATAGTGGGTGTGGATCTATTTGAAGAAGAAGTTGAAACTGAACCCACTAATTTGATGAATGCAATCTACGCCAGTTTTGATGCCTCTAGTGGTGGGCATGGTGTCTTTGCAGGTTTGGCATTTATGGTCTTTGTTTTGATCTATACTCCCTGCGTGGTTGCTGTTGCAGCTGAACGTCAGGAATTGGGAACAAAGTGGATGTGGGTTAGTATGGTTGGTCAGTTGGTATTAGCCTGGATTATGGCTTTAGCTGTATTCCAAGGTGGTAAACTGTTGTTTGGATAGGTATTATGCTCTATCAAGTATTGCACGAAATCGAAAAAGCTGATGGATCAATCACGCTCAACGATTTAAGCATCAAGCTTGGCGTGGACCGTAATGCTTTGGAAGGGATGCTGCAATTCTGGGTGCAAAAAGGCCGCATTCAGGATGATTCCACGACTTGTGACGATGTAGTTTGTAGTTGTGGGCCTTCCTTCATTAGTTCTGTGGACTGCACCTTTATTGCCAAGATGCCGAAAACGTATTCAGTTCGGACACAAAATGAACAAAAAGAAAAGGGAAATTAATTCTCTTTTTCTTTGAAATTCAGTTTTTATTCTAGAATCAAAAACCGGTCTCGGAACTTTGTCCAAGACCGGTTTTATTGTTTACAGATTATCCGTTAGAAAATCTTCAATACAGCCTGGCTTGCCCATTTGAACAGCGGCACAGACACGATACTCAGGACAACTGTGCCAACAGCTGTCAGCCCCGTAGTCAGATTGAGCAAGAAGGGAGTGTTGACTTCTGGGTCGCCATCACGCATATACATGATTACCAAAACGCGCAAGTAGTAATAAGCTGAGATCAACGAGGTCAGCACGCCAATGATGGCCAACCAGACGAACCCAGCTTGCAAAACTGTGCGGAAGAGGAAGAATTTTCCCATAAATCCCAACGTAGGGGGAACCCCGGTAAAGGACAACATGAAAACCAACATGGCTGCGGCTAAAGCAGGGTATTTGCGCCCAAGGCCGGCATAGTCGTCCAGTTGCAATCCTTTGCCTTCAGATTTTTCTAGGGCGATGACCACAGCCCAGGCACCGAAGTTGGTAACAGCATACGCCAAAAGGTAGAATAGAGCAGCGGATACCGCATCTGGGGCGACGTCGGCCTGGCCGAAAGCGACCAGCGCCATGAATATATACCCGGCATGTGCGATGCTGGAGTAAGCCAACATGCGCTTGATATTGCTTTGGGCGATGGCGACGATGTTCCCAACAATCATTGTCAAAGCTGCCATGACCCACATGATGGGTACGATTTGTTCGTACAGAGTGGGCAGAGCAGCAACAAATACGCGCAGCAGAGCGGCGAAACCAGCTGCCTTTGCGCCAACAGCCATGAAAGCCGTTACTCCAGTGGGAGCGCCTTGGTAGACATCAGGGGTCCACATTTGGAAGGGAACTACGGCCACTTTAAAGCCGAATCCCACAATGATTAGCCCCGCACCAATTGTCAACAGAGTCAGGTCGGCTGTGCCAGTGTTTACCGCAGCCACAATCTCACCTAGAGCTGTCGAGCCGGTGGCGCCAAAGGCTAATGCTACGCCGTAAACTACAAATCCACCTGCAAAGGCACCCAGTAAGAAATATTTCATGGCTGCTTCTTCAGAATCCAGTTTGGGTCTGGCGAACCCAGCCAAAACGTAGAGTGGGATGGAGAGAAGCTCCAGGGCCAGGAACACCACGATCAAGTCGGCTGCCACAGACATCAGCATCATCCCACTGATTGAGAATAACAACAATATATAGTATTCACCGCGATCCAGTCCCATACGTTTGTTATAGTCAAAAGACAGGGCGATTCCGGCTAAGCCGCTTACGGCGAATAATACATTCAGGAATCCAGAAAAACCATCAACAACGACCATCCCATTGAAGCCAGTATACGTCGTCCCAGACTGGACGATGGAAAATACCAAGGTGACCATTAAACCAGCCGCAGCCAGAAGAGGAGTCAACCAGGTGTTTTTCTTGGAGAACACATCCACCAGCAATAATACACAACCCCAGGCAACCAGGATGATTATGGGAAGGATGGAGAGGAAATCAGTACTAGTCATAGAATCTCTCTATTATTGGACACGAATTATTCGGGCGGAAACTCGCTTGGTGGCTTTTTGCAGTAGAGTCATCTGTGTTCATCCGTGAAATCCGTGTCCCATTTATTAGTGCATTGCGACTGCCGCAGCTTGTACCGCAGCAACAAGTTTATCTACCGTAGGGGCCATCAAAGCGAAGAATGGCTTTGGGTATAGACCAATCCAGAAAATGAGTATCAGGATCGGAACCAGAGTGACGATCTCACGTAAGTTCAAATCTTTGATGCCGTGACCGTGTTTCTTGACTTCTTCGACAACGGAACCTTCGGGTCCCAGGAACATCTTTTGGAACATGTAGAGCATATAGACAGCGGCCAAGATTACACCAATGGCTGCCAGTCCAGCGTACCAAGGGCTGCCGATGGCATCGGAGCCGAAGGCGCCCAGCAAAATCGTAAATTCACCGACAAATCCGTTCAGGCCGGGCAAACCCATCGAGGATAGGACAACGATCAAAGAGAGGGTACCAAATACAGGGGTAAGTTTCCACAGACCACCATAGACGTCGAAATCGCGGGTATGGGTCTGTTCATAGATCATACCCACCAAGAGGAACAATGCGCCTGTGCTCAAACCGTGATTGATCATTTGCAGAATGCCACCTTGAATCCCCTGGGGGTTGAGGGCAAAGAGGCCCAGCATCACAAATCCCAGGTGGCTGACTGAGGAATAAGCAACCAATTTTTTGATGTCTTTCTGTGCGTAGGAAACTGCTGCACCGTATATTATGCCAATCACAGCCAGCAGCGCCATCCAGGGTGCGAGTTTCACAGCTGCAGCTGGGAAAAGGGGGATGTTGAAGCGCACAAAACCATAAGTACCCATTTTCAGCAATACGCCTGCCAGGATCACAGAACCCGCGGTGGGTGCTTCGACGTGGGCATCAGGAAGCCACGAGTGCAGCGGCCACATGGGCACTTTGATGGCAAAGGCTGCCGCAAAGGCCAGGAAGAGCCAAATTTGAATATTCGCAGGAATGCCGCCTTTAGCGATCAGTTCAGGAACAGCAAATGTGTCCTGGTAAATGCCCAACCATAAGATAGCCAAGAGCATTAACAAGGATCCAGCCATGGTGTACAGGAAGAACTTGACCGCGGCGTACATGCGGTTGGGACCGCCCCAAATGCCGATCAGGAAATACATCGGAACCAGCGTGAATTCCCAGAAAACGTAGAAGAGGAAAAGATCTTGTGCCAAGAAAACACCCAGCATGCCAACTTCGAGGAGCAGGAAGAAAAGCATGAAATCTTTTACTCGTTCTTCGATTGCTGTCCAGGTTGAAAGTATGGAAATCGGTGTTAGGAAAGTGGTCAGTAGAACGAGCAAGATGCTCAAACCGTCCACGCCCATATAAAAACTGATATTCCAACCAGCTACCTGGATCCAGGGCAGGTTGATCACCATTTGCAGCTCTGGGTCTTTGGCATTGAATTCGGCCAGCAGCCACATCGAGATACCAAAAGTGATCAAGGATGTGATCAACGCTGTCCATCTCAAGGTGTTCTTGCGGTCGGATTGGATGAAGAACAATGCCAACACACCCAAGAGGGGGAAGAAGGTCACCAGGGTTAGGGGATTTAAAACTGGGTTCATAATTTATCCTCGTCCATCATTTTTACCGCAGAGACGCGGAGAGCGCTAAGCAATTTTAGGGGGGGAGAAACAAATCATAAAGATGTTGAGTTCTCTTAGCTACCCGGCTCTGCGTACTCTATGTCTCCGCGGTTAGCTTTTATTGCAAAATCAAATAACCTAAAATAACGACTACGCCGACAAATACTGAAAGAGCATAGTTGCGTACAAAACCAGTCTGGATGCCGCTCAGGCGCTGGGCAAGTTCTTTCGTGCCAGCTGCCAGGCCGTTTGCGAATCCGTCGATACCGCGCTGGTCGATCCAACTGTCCAAGAAAGTTTTGCTAAACCAGTTGAAGGTTCCGGCGATAACTTTGTCGTGGAACCAGTCATGCCAGAAGCGCCAGTCGATGACATCGGCGGTGAATTTGGCAATGGCAATATAGGGATTTAGGATCACGGCCCAATAAAGCTCATCGATCCACCATTTGTTTTCCATACCCACAAAGATGGGACCTAGAATTCGTTTGAGTGGGTCTGCCTGATCAAAGGTAACAGATTTGCGCCCATAGATGAGCCAGGAAATTCCAATTGCGAGTAGGGCCAGAACAGTCGAGGTGATCGCCACGGTCAAGTTGAACTCACCATGGTGCAGGTGCAGGTCGAATTTCTCGTAGGTCATCTCCAACCAGTGAGTGAAAGTTCCCACGCCCGGCAGATTCAGCGCGCCGCCTAAAATCGAGAGCGCGGCCAGCACCATCAAGGGCACGGTAATTATCGGGGGACTCTCTTCGGCGTGTTCAGCGGCTTCATGTTTGGGTTTGCCATAGAAGACCATCCAGATTTGGCGGCCCATGTAGAACGCCGTGAAGAATGCAGCGATTGCCAGAAGAATATAAACAGTAAAGTTTAGCGCCGTAGCTTCGGCTAAGATCTCATCTTTCGACCAAAAACCCGCGAAGGGGAAAATTCCAGCCAGAGCTAAGGAGCCGATTATATAAAGCCAAAATGTGACCGGCATCGATTTGCGCATCCCGCCCATGTTGCGCATATCCCCGGGGTCGAACACCTCGCTTTTCTCGTCATCATGATGGTCGCCATGCCCATGATCGTCGTGATCGTGGTGTCCGTGATGATGGCCGCGCTCGACGCCCAAGATCACCGATCCAGCTGAAAGGAAGAGCAGCGCTTTGAAGAAAGCGTGGGTCACCAGGTGGAACATGCCAGCGACAAAGGCGCCCATTCCAACGGCGGCAACCATAAAGCCAAGTTGGGATATCGTTGAATATGCCAGTACTTTCTTAATATCGTATTGACCCACAGCGATGGTTGCAGCGAATAGGGCGGTAGCCCCTCCAACGATAGCAACGATGCCTTGAGCTTGAGGAACCAACATATAGAGTGGAGCTGAGCGAGCCACCAGATACACGCCCGCCGTGACCATGGTTGCGGCGTGGATCAAGGCTGAAACCGGAGTTGGGCCAGCCATGGCGTCGGGCAGCCAGACGAAAAGCGGTATCTGCGCTGATTTACCCGCCACACCCAGGAGCATGAACAAGGTAATCGCTATAATGATGCCAGGTTGAAGCTCGGCAATATGGTGTGCGGCTTCGAAGACAGTATCGAACTGCACGCTCTTGAAAGCCCAAAACATGATCATGCCAGCGATCAGGAAACCAAAGTCACCTACACGGTTTGTAATGAAGGCTTTTTTAGCGGCCATGGCATTATCTGTACTAGCACGGGCCAGAGTATCCATCTCATACCAGAAACCAATAAGCAAGAATGAGCATAAACCAACGCCTTCCCAACCGACAAAAAGCATCAGGTAATTATCCCCGCTGACCAGAATCATCATGGCCGCGATGAACAGGTTCAAGAAGACAAAAAAGCGACGGAAACGGCCAGGATCATTCTTAAAACGTACATCTTCGTGCATATAGCCAATTGCGTAGATGTGGATCAGTGTGCCGACGCCGCCGACCACCATCATCATGGTGACCGAGAGTGTATCCACACGGAAGGCCCAATCGAGTTGCAGTTCGCCGATAGCGATCCATTCAGCCAGGAGGATGGTGACGCCTTCATGGTGAGCACGCAGCGATAACGCCAACAACACCGCGACAACAAAGGTCAACCCCGATGCAGTACTGGCTACAGTTCCAATCACTTTTTCGCTGAAGCGGCCACCAAAGATGATATTGATCAGCAACCCAATCACCGGGAAGAATACCAGCCAGGGTGCTAGATAGAAGAAATCAGGTCCACTTGTTACGACTTCACTTAGGAGCATAGCATTCTCCAAATTAACCTTTTAGATTGCTCATCTGGTCAACGTCGATGCTTTGTTTGTTGCGGAAGATGGCCACGATCAGTGCCAGGCCGACGGCCACCTCTGCGGCAGCAACAGTTATCACGAAGAAGACGAAAATTTGACCGCTTAGTGATTCATGTGCGCGGGCAAAGGCCACAAAAGCAAGGTTGGCGGCGTTGAGCATCAACTCGATCGACATAAAGATGATAATTGCATTCCGCCGGATCAGGACGCCAAGCGCACCAATGGTGAATAAGATTGCAGATAAACCTACATAATAAGATACAGGGAGCATAATGTTCTCCTAACGAATAACGAACGACGTTAAACGTTTTTCTTCTCCTGTCTGGTTAGAATGATTGCGCCTACCATGGCTACCAGCAGCAGGATCGAGGTTACTTCGAAAGGCAGTAGGTATTCCTGGAATAATGTCGTTCCTATCGAAGCAGGGCTACCAAACCCCTCAGGTAGATCTTTTACGGCGATGATTTCATTTGCCTGGAAGAAGAGGATGTACAGGATTTCAACGATCAGCCCCAGACCAAGGATAATCGCCAGTGGTCGCTGCCACCCAAGAGTTTCGTTATTGCCGAGTTTTTCGGCTCCCAAGAGCATGATCACAAACAAAAATAGCACCATGATCGCGCCGGCGTAAACCGCTACCTGGCTGACAGCAATGAATGCGCCACCCAGCATCAGGTAGAAGACCGCCACGGTGATGAAGTTGATGATCAAGTAGACCGCTGAATACACGGCATTGCGGCTAAAAAGCATTCCTAATGCAGAAGCCACGGAGATCAGGGCGAGAAAGATGAAGGTTATTAATTCAGGTGTCATATTCGGTTTCCAGTTGTCAGTTGTCAGTTATCAGTAATCAGTAATCAGTAGCTTGGTATTTCGAAAGGAGTTTGCTGATAACTGAACTCTGATTACTGTTCACTAATCCGTAGGATCCTCCATTACTGGCACAGAGCGATCGAATTTTCCTGGTTCCACTTCTTGTGGAGTTGGTTTTCCATTTTGTGGAACAGAGACTAACAAGCGCTCTTTAGTATAGATAGCATCATAGCGGTTGGTGAAGGATAACTCGTAATTGTCTTCGAGCGTAATTGCCTCTGTTGGGCAGGCATCCTCACAATATCCACAAAAGATGCAGCGCAACATGTTGATTTCGTAGGTGCTGGCATATCGTTCACCAGGAGAAAATCGCTCATCATCGCTGTTTTCTGCTGATTCAACGAAGATCGCGTCTGCCGGACAGGCCGCTGCACATAAAGAGCATCCAATACATTTTTCCAAGCCATTCTCAAACCGGTTGAGAACGTGACGACCTCGGAAACGGGGAGTTACCGGCCGCTTGACCTCTGGATATTGGATGGTCACCGGTTTTTCAAACATGGATTTGAAGGTTATCCATAATCCTTTGAATAATTCTTGAACACGGGCTCGTTCTGGGAACGCCATGCTAAATCTCCTTTGAGCGAGAGGATGTGTTCCTGCCATCCGCTCGTCACCCCAATGCTCATGCATTGGGGACTACAAATTTTTCTACTACCCTCTGAATACCAATATTACGGCAGTGATAAACACGTTAGCCAGGGAGAGGGGCAGCAAAATTTTCCAGCCAAAAGCCATCAGTCGGTCGTAACGGAAGCGAGGGAAAGTCGCCCGCACCCAGATAATTACGAAGAGTAAGATCAAGATCTTGATGAAAAAAACGAGAGGTTCTATGGCCGGGGGAATATCGATAAAAGGTATGCGGTAACCGCCTAGAAACAGCGTGACGCCGATAGCTGCAATAGCTATCATTTTGATATATTCAGCCATAAAGAACAGGGCAAACTTCATCCCGGAATATTCGGCGTGATAACCGGCCGTCAGTTCTTGCTCTGCTTCGGGCATATCGAAGGGGGCACGATTAATTTCTGCTAATCCGGCCATCATGAAAATGAGAAAGGCTAAGAATTGGGGAACGATGTACCAAACTTTGCTCTGGGCTTCGACGATATCGACTAAGCTCATTGAGCCAGCCAACATGATCGGGCCAATGAACGAGATGCCTAATGCCAATTCGTAGCTGACCATCTGTGCAGATGAGCGCAGACCACCCAGGAGAGCGTATTTATTATTAGAAGACCATCCGGCGATGACAATACCATACACTGCGATGGAAGCTACAGCTGTCAAATAAAGCACGCCCACATTGGCATTCGATAAGTATAAGTTAATTTCCCGTCCGCCAATGATCACCTGGCGACCCCAAGGGATTACGGCCCAAATAATCAGCGCAGGCAGAACAGTGATGATGGGTGCCAGGACAAACAACACTTTGTCAGCTGTGGCCGGGATCAATTCTTGATTGAAAATTAATTTGATGCCGTCGGCAACGGGCTGTAAGATGCCAAAGGGACCGGCCCTATTAGGCCCGATGCGCACTTGGATACGTGCTAAAGCTCTGCGTTCGTAGAGGGTCAGGTAGGCAAATCCGGTCACACCAAACAGAAGCAAAATCGCGGATTTGATTACCCATTCAATAATTAATGCTGGTTCCATAAATTGCCTCTTTACGCCATTGCAGCAACAGCAATGCGAATTTCAAATTTACTGGGTCCATCGATGGGGATGCCCATACTGCGAGGAACGAGAGCGATTCCCTGGGGGACATGCTCATCTTCAACAACGGTTGCATTTGAAGTATCTCTACCGTTGATGCTGATCCCAACCACCATGCCATCTGTGGTTTTTAAGATTTGTGAATCTTTGGGATTCACCAGGATAAATGGTTCAGGTAATCGGGGGTGCAGAACTTCCGAGGGTGAAATCATAGTCCCACGGTCGTAAAGCTGGGTGATGGGCACAGCGATGACTTCAGCATCTGGTAGACTTCCGAAGTTTTTCAAAACCTCGGAAGTCTTATAATTTCCTTGGAGAGGCAACTGCATCCCTAAGCCTTGCTTGTTCTCATAGCCGGTCCCGCCGTAATAGAGATCACCTCGACCAACAATGGGCCATTGCTCGCTGACCTCGGCCAGTTTTTGGTATGTGATCCCTGCATAGCCAGGAATTTCAGCGCTGATTTGAGGCAGCACCAGGGATGGGAAACGACCTTTGAGTTCTACGCCAACTTTGGCACTAATTTGAGCGGCGATGTCAAAGTCTGGGCGTGTTTCGCCCTTAGGGAGTACAACCGGGTAGAAGCGCTGCACTCGGCGTTCGCCTGAAGTGAAAGTGCCCTCGCGCTCAGTCTGAGCCTGAACAGGTAAAACCACATCGGCCAATTCGGCGGTCTTGGTCAGGAATAATTCCTGGACGACGACGAATTCGGCCTTGGTGATTACCTCGGCAACTGATGGATCATCGCCTACTGGATCAGAGCCAGCGATATAGAGCACCTTAGCCTTAGCAAGATCAGCCCCAGGGCGGTAACCCATATCCCAGGCCCCCTGGGTGTTAGCTCGCGGCCAAACAGCTACAAGGCCATTGTTTGGCTTGCCAACATGATTTGTCTTAGCTAACAGGTTAGCGCAAGCATTGGCCAATGCTTGTGAAGTTTCTAAACCAATACCCTCGCTGCCGTAGAAGACAAGCGCGTTTTCTGCATCGGAGATGTTGACATTTGTAACAGTTTTTACTTCTTCGCCATAGGCGTAGCGAATAATTTCTGTAGCGTAGCGATCAAGTTTCGTAATCCTGGGGTTGGCAACAATCAACTTGGCACCGCGCTCAGCAGCCGCCTTGATCCTCAGCCACCAAACAGGGGCTTCTTCTTCCAAATCGCAAGCAATCACAACGATGGTATCGCCCTCGCCCAGGTCACCCAGATTGGAGCCTGTGCTCAATCCGACTTGAGCGACGAGATCACCACCAGCCATATAAGAATGCAATCCGGCTTTTCCACCGAGACCAGCGGTGAGCTTTTTGATGTTGAATAAATCTTCGTTGGGCAGGCGTCCGCTTACCAAACTGAGCAAACTATCTCCGGCGTCTTTAAATTGACCGGCTACCAGGGCCAGAGCATCGTCCCAGCTTGTGGGAACTAATTTTCCACCTTTGCGGATCATGGGTTGGGTCAGTCGTTCTTCACTTTCTGTGAAGTGATATGCGAAGCGGCCTTTGTCGCAGATCCACAACTCGTTGACTGATTCGTTCTGCCTGGGCATAGCCCGCTTGATAACGATTCCACCACCGGATTTGGCTTCACGGCGAGTATTGTAGGTCATATTGCAGCCCACAGGACAGTGGCTGCAGACAGATGCAGCGTGCTTGAGTTCCCAAGGGCGCGCCCCAAAGCGGAAGTCTGCAGTGGTCAGAGCGCCAACCGGGCAAATATCCGTGGTATTACCAGACCAATAAGAATCAAACCCAGGTTCGGAATTGGTGATGATATCTGTGGCTCGTCCGCGGTTGAAGAACTCCAGCACGGCGTCATCGACGATCTCTTCCTGGAAGCGGATGCAGCGTGCACATTGGATACAGCGCTCGCGGTCCAGCCAGATTAGATCACCCAGTGGTACATTTTTATCAAAGTGAATTTTGTCATCATAGATGAAGCGGCTCTCGCCAGCTCCATGAGCCATGGTCAGGTTCTGAAGAGGGCATTCGCCACCTTTGTCGCAGATGGGGCAATCCAGCGGATGCGAGGTTAGTAATAATTCGACAATATCTTGGCGACCTTTTTGAACTTTCTCGGTCATCCCTTCGACAACCATACCCTCGGAAACAGGTACTGTGCAAGCGGTATCCAGTTTCCACCCAAATTGAATTTTGGGAGAGCCATCTTCATCGAGAATTGCTTCGCCGGTTTCGCGGTCAAACGCCGGGCGGCCGACATCCACCAAACACATGCGGCACATTCCCACCGGCTCCATCTTTGGGTGGTAGCAAAAGACAGGGATATCGATACCGATCTTCTTCGCCGCGTCGACAATCAAAGTGCCTTCGGGTACAGACACACGCTTACCGTCGATGGTTAAATTAACTTCTTTAGTCATAAAAACTCCACGAAATTCGTGTTGCTAACCGCAGAGATCTCTGCGGAATATTTCTAGTTCTTCACCGCAATCTCAAAATCCTGCGGGAAACGTTCGATACCAGTCATCACAGCCTGAATTGAGAATTCACCCAATGCGCACAAACATTTATTTTCTATTTGTTTGGCAACGCTATCGAGTAATTCGACATCATCATGAGTGGCATCGCCCCCGTGGATGCGCTCGATAATGTGGTTCATCCAGTAATTGCCTTCGCGACAGGGTGTGCACTTGCCACATGATTCGTGTTCGAAGAAGTGAATCGTTTTCTTCAGAACCCAATCGATGCTAACTGTATCGTCGATAACGATTATCGATGCGGAACCCAAATCGGCCTTCAATTCTCGTACCGAAGCGTAATCCATGGGGGTGTCTAGGGCTTTGTCTTCGGCGACGATTAGGGCCGAGGAAGCGCCTGCGGCCATGATGGCTCGTACAGGGCGATCATCTATGATGCCCCCACCGTGTTCGAAGATCAACTCGCGGAAAGAAGTCCCAAAAGGCAGCTCATAATTCCCAGGCTTTTTGACCCGCCCCGAAAGGCTGAACACTTTAACACCGGCTGTATCTTCTGTGCCCAAAGATTTGTACCATTCTCCGCCTTTGGTGATGATCAGCGGCACATTGGTGAGAGTTTCGACATTATTGACCACAGTGGGCTTGCCGTACAAGCCGTATGAAGGCGGGAAGGGGGGGCGCAGTCTCGGTTGGCCGCGCTTGCCTTCCATAGATTCCAACAGCGCTGTTTCTTCGCCACAGATATAAGCGCCGGCACCTAAATGAGTGTAGATGCGCAGCGAGTATTCTGTGCCGAATAGGTTGTCTCCAAGAAGACCTGCTTCTTCAAGTTCAGCGATCTTTTCGTCGAGAACGTGCGTTAATTCCCAGAATTCACCCCGGCAGTAGACATAAGCCTCTGTCGCTCCAACGGCGTAAGATGCAATCGCCACACCCTCCAAAAATTGGAAGGGATTGCTTTCCATGATCTCGCGATCTTTGAAGGTGCCCGGTTCGGACTCATCTGCATTGGCAACCACGTAGTGGGGCCAATTGTTATTGTCCATGAAGGACCATTTCACGCCAGTGGGGAAGCCTGCGCCGCCACGGCCGCGCAATCCTGAAGTCTTGACGATTTCAGTGACTTCGTCAGGCTTCATCGAAGTGACAACCTTTTCAAAAGCTTCAAAGCCGCCGTTTTTCTTATAAACGTCGAGTTGGTTGATTTTAGGAATTTCTCTGTGTCGAAGGAGTACTAACTCTGTCATTTTTTCTCCTCCTTCTTCCAGCTTTCGATCAATTCCATGGTGTTTTCGACGGTCATTTCTTCGTGATATTTCAACCCGTCTCCAGTCTGAACCTGGAACATGGGCGCTTTATCGCACGCTGCCAGGCACATCACACCCTCAACAGAAACCAAGCCATCTTCGGTGGTATCACCGACCTGGATGCCCAAGTTCTCACATAAGTTTTCTAAGAATTCATCGGCTCCCCGTAATGCGCAAGGCAAATCATTGCACACCTGAATTCGATACTTGCCGTCTTGCTTGTCATGGTACAGGGTATAAAAGCCAACTAAAGCGACCACTTCAGTTGGGGTCATTTCCAGAATTTCAGCGATCTCATTGATATCATGTTTCGTCACATAGCCGTCTTCGCGCTGGGCGATATAGAGCAGCGACATCACTGCAGAACGCTTTTGTTCTGGAGGATATTTAGCGATAATTTTTTCAATATCGCCGGAGTATTTTTCTGCGATTTTGTTCACCTGTCTGAATCTCCCAAAACAATGTCTATACTGCCAATGATCGCCACCAAATCAGCAACTAGTAGTCCAGTGCTCATTACGGGTAGGGCCTGCAAATGGATAAATGAAGGTGTGCGCCAATGCACGCGATATGGTTTGTTGCCTCCATCGCCTTCGAGGTAGACCCCCAACTCGCCACGTGGGGATGAAACTGGCATGTAAACATATTCAGCGGGAGCATCGAAGCCGTCGGTCCACAGTTTGAAGTGATGGATTAATGCCTCCATGCTGGTGCCCAACTCCGAGCGGGGGGGTGGGACGAATTTTCGGTTGTTACTGCGAATTGGGGCGCCGTCTAGCTCCCTGAGTTTTTCCATGCCTTGCTCGATGATGCTCAAAGACTCCCAAAACTCATCCATGCGGCAGATATATCGGGCAAAAACATCCCCCTCGTTTCTGACGGGTACTTCGAAATCATAATTTTCGTAGCCCGAATAGGGGCGCGCTTTGCGGTTATCAAAAGCTACACCTGAACCCCGCAATGTTGGACCGGTCAAACCCCAGGCAACGGCATCTTCGCCAGAGATCACGCCAATACCTTTGGTGCGGTCTACAAACAATGGGTTCTTAGTCAATAAACCATGATATTGCTCGATGCGTTTGGGAAACATCTCTAAGAAATCCTGAACAGCATCGTAAAAATCTTCGGGAACATCGCGCCACAAGCCGCCGGGTCGGATATAAGTTGTCATCATGCGTTGACCAGAAACCAACTCGAGGATATCCAGAATAATCTCGCGCTCGCGGAAGCAGTACAGGAACATCGACATCGCCGCCAAATCCAGCGACTGGGTCCCCAGCCAAACCAGGTGTGATGCAATGCGCTGCAATTCTGTCAGGATCACGCGGATGACCTGCGCCCGAGGGGGCACATCCAGATCAACCAGCTTTTCGACGGCCAGGCAAAAAGCCAAGTTATTTCCAACCGTATTGAGATAATCCAGCCGATCTGTCATCACTTCGGCCTGTTCG
Organism: Anaerolineales bacterium; assembly: GCA_016785015.1. Lineage (GTDB taxonomy): Bacteria > Chloroflexota > Anaerolineae > Anaerolineales > UBA11858 > NIOZ-UU35. The sequence goes on along the minus strand of JADHTJ010000014.1, from coordinate 7,353 downwards.
TAGCGCTTGGCTTCCATATTTTTTTCGATACCTGTGTGTAGGAAGCCAATATCTGGTACACAGTTGATTATGGTCTCACCATCGAGTTCTAGCATCAAGCGCAGCACACCGTGTGTGCTGGGGTGCTGCGGGCCCATATTTAGCAGCATGGTGTCGCCTTGTATGGCTCGATCGGAGACCAGATGTTTTAGTTCATCTAAAGTAACTTCTTGAAGTTGCACCATATAAAACCTCGTAACGTATCACGAATTTCGTTCTACGTATTACTCCTTCACATAAGGCTTCTTCTTGTCGATCTCATCGGCGTTGAAGCTAAATTGCACTTCTTCGTATCCCAGTGGATAATCCTTGCGTAAAGGATGGCCTTCCCATTCATAGGGCATCAGTATGCGGCGCAAATCTGAATGACCTTCAACCTTAATGCCGAACATATCCCAAATTTCGCGCTCATGCCAGTTTGCATTGGGATAGAGTCCTTCGATGGTAGGCACACTGGGTTCATCACCTGGTACAGCAACACGCAATCTGAGAGTTATGTTCGCTTCAATGGAATAAAGTTGATAAACCACATGGAACCTGGGATCGCCTTCGGGCCAATAATCCACAGCTGTCAGACTGGAAAGCAAGTTGAAGTAGAAATCATCCCGCAGAAGCTGACAAATTTCGACCACATCATCAGGGGCAATAATCAAAGAATGTTCATCACTGAAGATATGTTCTTCAACATCGAAGCCGTCTTTGATTTTCTGGATAGAACTTGAAAGTTGTTCGTTCATAAACCTAATCCCTACTGCTTACTTCCACTTCGTAAGTTTTTCGTTTTCAACTTTTTCATACAAAGTCAAAATGCCATGAATCAGCCCTTCGGGGCGCGGGGGACAACCTGCAACATACACATCGACGGGGATCACTTCGTCGACACCTTGAACGATGGCGTAATTATTGAAAACACCACCACAAGAAGCACAATCTCCCATGGCAATGGCCCACTTAGGGTCAGGCAATTGATCGTAAAGTCGGCGAATCACTGGGGCCATTTTGCGAGACACGCGCCCGGCCACAATCAACAAATCGGACTGACGGGGGCTGGCGCGCATCAATTCCATGCCAAAGCGGCTCATGTCGTAGTGGGAGGCCTGAGCATGCATCATCTCGATAGCACAGCAGGCCAACCCCGATAAAAGCGGCCACATCGCCCTGGTGCGGCTCCAATTAACAGCTTTTTCTAGAGTTGTGGTAACAATACCCATGTTACCTAGTTTTTGTTCTATTCCCATTCCAGGGCTCCTTTCTTCCAAGCATACACATAACCTACCAATAAAATGATAATGAAGACAAACATCTCCACTAGCGCAAAAATCCCCAGGCTGTTGTCAATGAAGTCACGCAGAACAACTGCCCAGGGAAGGAAGAAGATTAATTCAATGTCGAAAAGGATGAATAAGACGGCCACCAAATAAAATTTGACCGACATGCGCCGGGTTCCAGGCCCATAGGGGTTCATGCCAGATTCGTAGGGCATGGCCTTGGCATCTGATTGACGCTTGGGGCCAAATAAATGGCCTAAAATGACCACCAGACCCGCTAGCCCGGTGGCCATTATGATAAGGATCGCAATAGGAAGATACTCTGAGAGCATAAGAAATCCTCGATAAATCTATGATTAGATTGTTCTTTTTCTAACTTGTCGAAGTATATCATAGGAAGCTATTCGAATCTAATGAATTATTTCTTGAAACTGGTTGCTGAAATGTAATTAAAAAAGATCGGCGAGCGTGGGGTACACGCTCGCCGATCTCTTTAGGAGGACCACCAATCTTCTCGACATGGGGGGGGCATGCCAAAACATGATAATGGTGGTATGACACCTGCAAGATACCAATAAAAAGGAGAGGCAGGTACCAACTTAAACATATTACACTATTTTGATCTGAATTACATTAAAACTTCATTAGATTTTTGCGATAAACTTGGGCTAAATTGTGTGTATCGACAAGCCCCCCATTAGCTTTGAATTTATTCTTTGTCGTCATTGAATAAACGCAACCATTCTTCCACTTCTGCGGCGCTTAAGTTGACGTTTTCTCCCGATGCTGGGTCGTCTGTGCTGTGGATTGCTTCTTGTCCTAACTCTGTCGCAAAATCTTCTGAATTCATCACTCTGGCACGAGTAGCTCGCGCCGCAGCTTGAACCTGTCGATCGGAACTGACCACCGTCCAAGTTGTTGCTGCGCGACCTAAATTTTCTAAGCGCTGACGAATAGCGGCATCTGCTGAGCTTCCTGATCGAACAAAATGAGCCTTGATTGACCCAAAACGTTGTGTGCGACTTTGCCCTGGTGGAGCGTTATCGAAAAACACTTCGATCTTCTTGCGAGTCGTTTGGTGGAAAACTTGCAACTGCTTAATCAGCTCAATTTCATCGTCGATGATATTAAGCCTGAGCCCACGAATTTTCGGTATTAGATTGTGACCATCGATTAGGTATGGCATACTTGAAGTGATTTATAATAGGGAACGCCAGGTTCTATGGAAATTGTCTTGAGAAAGTCCTTACCACGACGCTTCATAGAGACCCAAACGCCAATCTCTTTTGGGATGGCAGCGATTGTAGTAGCAGGATATCGCATCGTCAATAGCTATCAAAACTCCAGGCAGGTTGCCTTATGCAATTGAAACGTCTTTCTATATATCTCCTTATCAATGTAATTGTTTCTGCGGTCACCACGCTTGTCGTGCTGACAGTTTGGGATCGCGCCCAGCGCCAAAGTTTTGATCAATCCACCGCAGAGATTGTTGTGCCCACCTCCGCTCCAACGCAAATTGTGCAACCTGTTGAGCCGACTTTAGAACCAACAATTGCCTTGCAATCCCATCAGGTCCGCTCTGGGGAGACTTTAGGAGATATCGCTTTGGAGTATGAGGTCACTGTTGAAGAATTATTGGCGATTAATGGTATGACGGATCCAGACTCCTTGGCGGCAGGACAGTTGGTCTATGTTCCCGATCAGGGTGCTGTTTCCGATGAGCCTCCACCCACCTCTGCACCAGAAGTAGCTTCTGTACCCAATGATGGTCAAATCGAGATCGTTTCGGTTATCGGCATCGGAGATATCGGCACCGAGCGTTTGGTTTTGGGTGAATCCGGTGGCGGAAAACAAGCGTTGGCTGGGTGGCAGCTGCGTGATGAAGATGACAATATATACACTTTTCCTCAGGCTACGCTTTATGAAAACGGCCAAATTGTGATCAATACTCGTGTTGGGTCGGATAATCCCCTTGAACTTTTTTGGGGTCTGTCTGAAACGATTTGGAAATCTGGTGAAGTTGTGACCTTATATGATGCCGCGGGCCAAGTCCAATCGACATATCAGATACCCTGAAACACATGAAAAAATATCAACACTCCATTGATGAACAGATCCGTCGGGCCATGGAAGATGGTCAGTTTGAGAATCTTCCTGGCAAAGGCCAGCCGATAGATTTATCCACCAACCCTCACGAGGATCCATCTTGGAGCATAGCTTTCAGGGCTATTCGCTCCAGTGGTCATACCTTGCCATGGATCGAAAAACGCCAGCAGATCGAAGCAGATCTTGAGTCAGCGTGCCAAAGCTTGAAGCGTGCTTGGGAATGGAATCAAAGATCAAAGCAAAAGGATGCCGCTGACGCTTTCACCATCAGTGAATGGAAACGCGCCCAGAGCGATTTTCGGATCACAGTAGCCGATCTCAACAAACGCATCTTTAATTACAATCTAGAAGTGCCATCCGATCAATTCCAGCGTCGACAAATCAATGTAGATGGGGAAATCGAGCGAATTATTGACCGCGTCGATTGACCCAACTTCTGCCCTCATGTTACACTTCAACCATTGTTCACTTAGCTTTGAATACTGGTTACTGAATTATGAGTCAAGCATATTATCGTAAATGGCGACCCCAAACATGGGATCAGGTTGTTGGCCAAGAACATATCGTCACCACGCTGCGCAATGCTGTAACCGCAGATCGAGTTGCTCATGCCTATCTATTTGCCGGCCCGCGTGGTACCGGAAAAACCAGTTCGGCACGCTTGCTGGCAAAAGCCGTAAACTGCCAGGCGGAAGATGCAACTGAACGTCCATGTAACCAATGTGAACATTGCAAAGCAGTCAACGAGGGACGCTTTCTGGATTTGATCGAGATCGATGCTGCCTCTAACACAAGCGTGGATGATGTGCGTGATCTGAGAGATAGGATTAACTTTTCCCCCAACCAAGGTCGATTTAAAGTTTATATCATCGACGAAGTACACATGCTTTCGACGGCAGCCTTTAATGCATTGCTGAAAACATTAGAAGAGCCGCCAGGACACGCCATATTTGTTTTAGCCACAACAGAGATTCATAAAATTCCCGCCACAGTGCTCTCGCGCTGCCAACGTCATGAGTTTCGCGGCATCCCTATTAATGATATCGTTGCTCACCTGAAGGAAGTCTCCTTGATCGAAGATTTGATCATCGATACTGAAGCATTGTCCCTCATTGCAAGGCAGGCAACAGGCAGTTTACGGGATGCCATTTCGCTGCTTGATCAGTTAGCTGCAACTTCACAAGAGATTTCATTGGAAATGACGCAAGCGGTGCTGGGGACAGCGACTGGCGAGGCTGTATTGCAAATAGTAGATGCGCTCCAAGCCAAAAACTCTGCGACAGGATTAGATCATATCCATCGAACGTTGGATGGGGGCAGTGATCCGCGTCAATTTTCCCGTCAGATTGTGAATTATCTGCGCAACTTGCTGTTGGTTCGCATGGGTAACGCTGACCAGGTCGACGTCACATCAGAGATGCGCGCTCAAATGGCCGAACATGCTCAGGCATATCAGGTGCCCGAATTGCTGACTGTAATTCGCAATTTTAATCATGCCGCTACCGAAGGTCGCAATGCTTGGCAGCCAGCTCTGCCCTTGGAAATGGCATTTGTTGAATCGCTGGATTTATCCGTTTCCTCTGTGGAAGCAGTACCCGCACCGAAAGCGCCAATCACCCCAAAGGTAGAAAAAGAATCTCCTGCTAGGGTGGCCGAAGCTCCCAAGCCTGATCCCGCCCTCAAAGCGGATTCCGTTGAGTCGCAACCTGTCACAGATTCTCTCCCGCAAAGCGTGGCGAAAAATTGGGAGCAAATTCTAAGAATTGTACGGGATGATAATCCCCAGACGCAAGCCTTGTTAAACTCATGCCGCCCATTAGGCGTCAAAGGAAGTGCGTTGGTTTTGGGGTTCAATGGCGAATTTGCCAAATCAAAGATGGAATCTGAAGGCAACGTTGATGTCTTTCTAAAAGCGATGGAGAAGGTAATTGGAGAGACAATGCCTGTTTTGTGTATTGTTGCACAGGGTGGTGAACTACCCCCAGATATCGACCAGGATGGTATGGTAGCCACGGCATTACGTGATTTAGGCGGCAAGATTGTTGACGTGCAATAACTCGCGATAGGAGCGAAGGTTTTATGTCAAAACGAAAAGGGCCCAGACCCCCAATGGGCGGGGGTGGTATGATGAAACAAATTCAACAATTGCAAGAACAGTTGTTGGCTGCTCAAGAATCGCTTGCAGATGAAACGGTCACCGCAACCGCAGGTGGCGGTGTTATCAAAGTTACCGTGACAGGTGACCAGAAAGTAGAAGCGATTGAAATTGATCCATCTCTGCTTGAAGATGCTGATGCAGAGATGATGCAGGATCTGATCCTTTCAGCAGTGAATAGTGCTTTAGAGAAGTCACAAGAGATGGCAGCCGAACGTTTAGGCCCCCTGACAGGTGGATTGCCGTTCTAGCTCGTTCGACGTTTGAATTTTTATTCTTGCATTATGTCTCTTCCAACACCAATTCAGAATTTGATCGAAGCATTTTCGCGTTTGCCCGGAGTAGGCCCTAAAACGGCTTCCCGGTTAACATTCTATTTGTTGCGCTCCCCCGAGAATTTCTCGTTAGATTTGGCACAGGCATTGGATGAGTTGAAATCAGGGACAGCATTTTGCCAGACCTGTTTCAATATTACTGATGCTGGGCGCGTGGAGTGCAGAATTTGCACCAGCGATGAGCGCGATCACGGCACCTTGTGTGTTGTTGAAGAACCCTTAGATGTCTTGGCTATTGAGAAAACAGGCGGGTATCAGGGAGTATTCCACGTACTGCATGGCGCCTTATCGCCCATTGAAGGCATTAGCCCAGAAGATTTAAAAATCCGCGAATTGATGTCCCGTTTGCAAAGCAGTGATGTTCGCGAAATTATCTTGGCGACTAATCCTAGCATGGAAGGTGATGCCACAGCAATGTACTTGCGAAACCAATTAGAGAATTTGGATGTACAAATCACCCGCCTGGCGCGCGGATTACCAATGGGTGGAGATTTAGAATATGCTGATCAGAATACCATCTTGAGGGCTTTAGCTGGCCGACAACGGATGGATTAGCGCTAAAAATGCCGAAAATGCGGCAAAATTCAACCAATTTGCAAAATTCGTTGAAATAACCCTTGACAAGCATATTTTTATCAGTATAATTCCCCACCGTTGTAAAAACAACCAGATCTAGCCCCAAAAAGCAGATCGCTAAAATCTGAATAGGTGCTCCAATAGGCCGATATCAAAGAAAGGATGTCGGCGCTATTTTTGTGTCTCTTGGAGCCCTTGACAAATTAGATACGCGTTGATATACTCAACCCTTGTCTAACAACATAGAACCTTGACAACTGAAGAGTGACAGCAAGCAAAAAGCCTAGTCAATTTCAAGTAAGTCTCATGTAAATCCCGCATCTTCGGATGCGATTTTTATGCGGAGAGTTTGATCCTGGCTCAGGATGAACGCTGGCGGCGTGCCTAATACATGCAAGTCGAACGAGGAGCCTCAGCACTTGTATTCGTACTCGTGCAGAGGATTTCCTAGTGGCGAACGGGTGAGTAACGCGTTGGTGACCTGCCCCGAAGAGGGGGATAACTCCGGGAAACTGGAGATAATACCCCATGTGGTCACGGTTTTTAGAAATCCGTGTCTAAAGGAGTAATCCGCTTCGGGAGGGACCTGCGTCCCATCAGCTAGTTGGTAGGGTAATGGCCTACCAAGGCTTACGGGTAGGGGACCTGAGAGGGTGGCCCCCCACACTGGAACTGAAACACGGTCCAGACACCTACGGGTGGCAGCAGTAGGGAATATTGCACAATGGACGAAAGTCTGATGCAGCAACGCCGCGTGTGCGATGAAGGCCTTCGGGTTGTAAAGCACTTTTCTGAGGGAAGAGGAAGGACGGTACCTCAGGAATAAGTCTCGGCTAACTACGTGCCAGCAGCCGCGGTAACACGTAGGAGGCAA
>JADHTJ010000142.1 GCA_016785015.1 Anaerolineales bacterium | reverse complement strand
GTGGAGAACGTACATTTCGATGGGTGTTGGCATCACTAATGGATCACACATCATCGTTTAAGCAAGCAAGAGTAGTTGCAACGCGGTCATGGGATAAAGAAATCGCTCGCTTAGAAGTACTCAACGAGGGTTTGATCGATATTGAAACAGGGGATCCTGATTGGGATGCAGCATTTGCTCTGACCCAGAAAAGTGCGTTTGGATTACTCTGCGGACCAACGGATCATCTCCCCCATATTTCATTTGTCAACTGCCGTCAACCCGATCACGGCCACTCTCCATCAGGAGACGGCAGCGATCATTCTCATCTGTGGAGCGGGCAAACACCTCTGGAAGCAAATTTCCTAACTAGCAATCTGCTTCCAGCAGCACCAAAAATAGCTGCCGGCATTTTGGCAAATTTCCTCTCTACGCAGGAACAGAACGGTTTTGTAGATTGGAAACCAGGTCTTGGTGGGCAGCGTGGCGGTGTAATGAGTACACCCATTCTCGCACATTTGGCCTGGGAAATTTTCAAATCGACGGATGATCGACAATTTCTGGAATTGATATTCCCAAATTTGGTCAAATCTGTCAAAGCTTGGTTTGATCCCGCGCAAGATCGTGATGAAGATGGCATCCCCGAATGGACTCACTTGTTGCAATCCGGACTCGATGAACATCCCACATTTTCTCTTTGGCAAGAATGGTCTCAAGGAGCAGACATTACGCAAAGCGAAAACCCAGCACTGTGTGCGTTGCTCCATAACGAGATCCAAATTTTGATTGAAATGGCACATTTGCTCGAACGCACTGGAGGTGTATCTGCACTTCAAGCTTCTGCTGATAAGCTTGTCTCAGCAATTGAAAACTCTTGGAATGCTTCAGCTTCAATGTATCAGGTATGGGACCGTGAGACACATCGCAGCCCCTCACGAGAGTTGCTGGCAGAGCAATTTGGGTCTGGTGAAATCTATTTAGAACGAGCGTTTGATGGACCTGTTAGATTACTGGTTTCAGTCAAAGGCTTTGACGCCACGCCTCGGCAAGTCGAGGTGTATTTGCATGGCGCAGGCCCCTCCGGACAGAACCGAGTTGAAAGAATATCTGAAGAGCGCTTCATCTGGCGTCTTAGGCAAGGCTCGGTTACCAGCCAAAAAGTATTTTCACAATTAGAATCAATCGAAATCCGAAATATCAAGCCAAATGATATTGCTAAAGTCGAAGTTGTCGATTTTAGCAATCTGGATTATTCATTGTTCTTGCCCCTCTTTGCGAAAATCCCTTCTCAAGAAAGAGCAGATCAAATAATCCAGAAGACCCTGCTAGACCCCAAGCGCTATTGGCGGGCTTTTGGCATTCCTCTATGCCCATCCCATGCGGATGAAAACGATTCGCATCCCTGTGGAAACACAAATGCTCTTTGGAGCACTCTTATCGGAGAGGGTCTGCTATATTATGGCTATCGCAAAGAAGCTGCTGAGTTAGTCACGCGTTTGATGAGTGCAGCTGTTTTAAATCTGAAGAATCACAAGGCCTTCGCACGAAACTATAACGCAGAAAACGGAACAGGAATCGGAGAGCGAAACTCACTCCAGGGCTTTGCGCCCTTATCTCTTTTCTTAAAAACACTTGGCGTGCGCCTGATCTCTCCAACAAAAGTAGCTCTTGAAGGAACCAGCCCTTTTCCCTGGCCTGTAACGATCAGATATCGTGGACTATCAATAAGAAGAGATTCAAAGAAAACACGTGTAACTTTCCCTGGCGGCCAGACCGCTGTTGTCAAGCGACCTGATCCCCATGTTGTTGAATTGGACAAATAAAGATGAATTTTAACCGTTTGAATTTATCCCTAATAATTGTTCTGCTAATTTGTGTCATTATTGTACCTGCGCTTGCAAGCTGCTCTGGAAGCGAGGCCATCGGCCTCTCCATGGAACAGCCAAGCGGTGAAGGTGATCATTCTGGTGAGGCTAGTGAAGAAGAAGCCCAAGAAGAACAAATAATTCTTGTGATAACCGTTGTTATCGGCCTTCTATTGATCGCCGCGCTGGTTGGGATTGTCACCAACCGATTACGTCTACCCTATACAGTTGGACTGGTTTTGATTGGGTTAGCGCTCTCGCTGAGAGGCCAAGAACAGATCAATATTCCCCCAGCGATCTTCTTAGGATTATTGGTGCCCCCATTGATATTTGAAGCCGCCTTCCATATTAAATTCAAAGATCTGAGCAAAGACATTGTAACTATTCTTGCCCTGGCAATCCCGGGAGTGTTGATCACAACTTTCTTGGTGGGCGGCGTTGTAGCCTGGGGAACCGGGTTCCCAATCGCGGTTGCACTAGTATTTGGAGCTTTAGTCGCCGCGACAGACCCTGTCGCTGTGGTGGCTTTATTCCGCACGCTAGGCGTGCCCAAACGTTTGCAAGTTCTGCTCGAAGGCGAGAGTCTGTTCAATGACGGAACCGCCATTGTGATCTTCAATTTAATGGTTGTGATCGCAGTGAGCGGTTCGTTTGACCTGATTAATAGTTTATTTGATTTCATCATTGTCGCGGGGGGCGGCCTAACGGTTGGGTTCTTACTGGGCGTGTTGATTTCACGAGCAATTGGCTTTATCGATGATCCACGGATCGAAACCACGCTGACAACTGTCTTAGCATTCGGTTCATATATCATCGCCGAACAATTTCATGTCAGCGGAGTGCTCGCAGTTGTAGCAGCTGGTCTTGTCAGTGGCAACCTCGGGCCGCGCTCGATGTCACCCACAACCAGAATTTTGGTATTCAATTTTTGGGATATCGCAGCCTACCTCGCAAACTCAGTAGTTTTCTTGTTGATTGGTTTACAAATCAATTTGATAGTTTTGGTTGCAGAATGGCAAGTCATTCTGTGGGCAATTGGTGCCATTCTGGTGGCTAGAGCCGTGGGTGTTTATGGATTACTTGGATTCAGAAAAGACATTACTTTTCGATACAAAAATGTACTTTACTGGGGTGGACTGCGCGGCGCAATTTCTCTGGCACTGGCGCTCAGTCTACCAGCATCTTTAGGCGCAGCTCGAGATCAAATCCAGGCGATGGCATTTGGCGCTGTACTCTTCACATTGCTTGTACAAGGCCTAACGATGAAACCGCTGATCAACAAAATGAATCTCATCCAACGCAGTGAATCGCAAGAAGAATACGAACGCCGTCATGCACGCGCTGTTATGGCTAAATCATCATTTGATCGGCTTGAAACTATGCATGAAGAGGGCTTGCTTTCGTCCCACTTGTGGGAGCGATTATCGAGACCGTTAAAGCAACATGCTAAAGCCTTATCTGATGCGGTTGAAGATGCTCTTCGTGCAGATTCTTCACTGGAAATCCAGGAAATGGATTCTGCATTTCGAGACATTCTCCAAACGCAACGCAGCGCGCTCAATGCACTACTTCGCGACGGAATCATCTCAGAAGAAACCTTTTCGCAACTCGCTGGTGAAGTGGATACTGCTCTAACTGACCGCCAATCTAGCTTGCTCAACTTAATTCGCGTTGATAGCAGCCAAACTATTGATGGTCTTATGGTCATCATTGTCCAGGAAGCAGATGTGGAAAACGTTATCGCCAACATGAATAGGTTAAGCCTGCCAGTCACGCGTCTATCAAGCACGGGCAGCTTCTTAGGCCGCAAGAACGTCACATTGTTGGTTGGCACCATCAACGATCAAGAAGATACGCTGAAAAAGGCAATCATGAGAGCCAGTCGACAGCGCGTCGAATTCCTCCCCAGTCCCAGTCTAGAAACAGATTTGAGCACTGCGGTCACGATTGGCGGTGCGACAATTTTCGCCTTCGATGTAGAAAGGTATCAGGTGCTGTAATGAAAATGATTGTAGCAATCATCAATGATTCACATAACGATGAAGTCGCTCAGGCTTTATTGGATACAGATTTTCGTGCCACACGTCTTGCTTCTACAGGCGGCCTATTACGTGGTGGAACAACCACTTTTATGGTGGGGGTTGAAGATGATCAGGTTGAATCTGCTTTGAAAGTAATCCGTGAGTGCATTCCTGCCAAAGAAGATCCTGAAAAAGCACAGGCAACGTTGTACGTACTCAACATCAGGGATTTCGAGCGCTTGTAGAATTTGGTTAGTGGAGAAAAATTATGAAAATGCTGGTAACTATACTCAATGACGAAGATAGTGAATGTGTATATGGAGCATTGCACGAAGCCAATTTCACGGTCACACGCATCGACTCCACAGGCGGTTTTTTGCGTCAGGGCAACAGTACTTTTATGATTGGCGCGGATGACACCCGCGTAGATGAAGCGATTGAGATAATCAATACACAATGTTCTCCATCCATCGAACCTATCGCCAGACGTGCAACAGTTTTTGTACTCAATGTTGAGCATTTCGAACAAATATAATCCAACAATAAAAGAGTGTGCTTGTCAGCACACTCTTTTTGATTCAGCAATAATTCTGAAATTATCTTCCTCCATTCCCTCCCGCTACGTGTGGGTGGTAGGACGGTACTTAACCGTGGACATAGAAATCAGCCGCAGAACTGTCATTCTGAGGAGAGCAGCGACGAAGAATCTTACTCTTTGAGTGACAAATACATAGATTCTTCGCTCCATTTGTCGCTCAGAATGACACTTTCGGACGCTTCACGGTTTACTACCGTACAACCGTGTGCGTAACATGAGTTAATTATTCGTAATACTTTTCAACCCAGTAAACCTCGATTTCTAGAGGCCTTATTCTCCACAAATCAGGCTGCCCACCCATTTTTCGGCACAATTGATTCAAGAAATCTACCGGGTCAGGTAATTTTTCCCAAACTTGGGGGAGAAAAGTCGCCCGGCGGGGTCCATCACGAATAACCAGACCATCAACCCCTGGCTGAATCTTGGCTAATAAATCGTCGGGACCATCATACTCTATGGGATGTGGCGAAGTGAGTCGCGACACTTCAATGTTGATTTCGTCTAATTCTGCCGATTGCACTTGGGGGAAGCGGTAATCTTTCAACGCCGCGGCCATAGCGTGCTCACGTACGTCATCGGCCAATGACCTGTAAGGGTCAAGGGTTCCGATGCAGCCGCGTAGTTGACCGCCCTTTGTCAAGGTCACAAAGGTAGCGCCGGGTTCGAGTAATCGAACTGGAATCTCATCAGGGGCCAGCTGAGGTAGAGGTTCGCCTCTCACGCCAAATTCCAGACCCTGGCGCGCCAACTTCAATAACGCAATCTGCTCTTCGGGGGAAAGTGTGTCTTCAGTCATCATTCATCCACATTGGGCCTCAACCTTGCAACGTAAAAACTCTACCTACTATTTTACCTAAAAACCTTGCCATCCAAACATCTTTTCGGTACTATGGAAGAAGGAACAACCGCATTTAGATATGAAAAATCCTAATTCTTCGCCCAAAAGAGGGCCAAATCTCGTAGCGGAATCGCTTAAATCGATCTTCACAGTCACGTTGGTTGCCTTTGCCATCGCCTCGCTATTCACTGCCGCAAAACCAATCGGTATCTTCTCGGGAGAGTTTTCAGAAATATTTTCCAAAGCGATCAAAGCCCAAGAGACACCAGCCGAGCACTGGCCAACGGCGACCCCACGTCCCAAACCAACCATTGGCATTGTGGTAGGACATTGGGGCGATGATAGAGATCCTGGTGCAGTATGTCCGGACGGCTTGACCGAGTTGAGCATCAACCAGGAAGTTGCCGCTCTTTTGCAACAGAAATTGATCAATGAAGGCTTTGATGTCGATCTGCTGCATGAATTCGATGACCGCCTGGAAGGGTACCAGTCTATGGCATTGGTTTCCATCCATTCAGACTCCTGCACCTACATCAACGATGTGGCGACGGGCTTCAAAGTTGCTGAGTCTCGCCACAACCCCCGCCCTGAGAGAACGGCCCGAATGGTTTCCTGTCTGCGTAATCGTTACGCCAAGGCAACTGGCCTAGGCGAGCACTTAAGTATCACTGCAGATATGGCTGAGTATCATGCCTTTGATGAGATCAATGAAGAGACACCGGCTGTAATTATCGAGATCGGCTTTATGAACTTGGATCGTCAACTTCTCACCCAAGATCAAAGCGCCATAGCCAGCGGAATAGCCAATGGCATTCTTTGCTATGCGCGCAACGAGAGTATAACCACGGATCAATAATGAGCTCTGAGTGGAAGCAAGCCCAAGAGGCCCTTCGTAATGCCCAAGAAGCGCTAAAGCGCAAAGATCACCGCGCTGCACGCCGTTGGGCAGAAGATGCAGCCGCTCTTGCCCCCGACCGCGAAGAGCCCTGGCTTTTCCTGGCGGCATGTGCTTCCCCACGAGCCAGCCTGGCATATTTAGAGCACGCCCTGGAGATCAACCCCCAAAGTGAATATGCTCGCAAAGGCATGCACTGGGCCATAGACCGCTGGCGGCAAGAGCCATCAAGCCCGCCGGTAAAGATACCAACTCTTACCACAAATATATCCCCAGGAGCACTAACCCGTTCTAGGCCGGCGCTTTTACCCTGGAGTTTAGTGCTCCTGATGGTGATCATCGGCTTTTTCGCCTGGTTCAGCACCCCTACATTTTCCTTTGCCTTTGGCAACAAAGAAGCCGTTCCTCTGGCGCAGGCCAAACTCGACAAAGCCACGCGCACCCCAACCCCAACACCTACTTTCACGCCCACACCGACTTTCACCCCTTCGCCAACGCCGACCAATACACTCACGCCCACTGCGACACTCACCCCATCGATCACGCCAACGCCTCGCCCAACCAACACACCGGAACCTCCGCCCACACAAAAACCACAATCATCATCAGGATCAACCGCATACAGACCCCCGGGAGTAGGCGCGGACGAAAGATGGATCGACATCGATCTGTCTGAACAGCGTCTATACGCATACAAGGGCAATAACCTGGTAAACTCATTTAAGGTTTCGACCGGCACCTGGCGTACACCAACCGTTTCCGGACATTTCAATATTTACGTCAAGTACCGCTTTGCCAACATGGCTGGGCCAGGGTATTATTTACCTGACGTGCCCTACACAATGTATTTTTACAAAGGCTATGGTATTCACGGAACTTACTGGCATAATAATTTTGGCACTCCCATGAGTCATGGATGTGTCAATATGGAAACCAACGAAGCCGGCTGGATTTTTAACTGGGCTGCGGTGGGTACCACGGTAAATGTCCACCAATGATGAACACACCAAACTCAATCTCTCGGCGTGAATTTCTCAAATTAGGGGGGCTGAGTTTATTAGGAATGGCCATGGCGCCATTCAAGCAAGCCCCAGCCCTGGCATCCAATCAGCAAGGCCGGGTGATCTATGAATATGTATCCGTCTATGACCAGCCGTCATTTTCAGGAGAAGTCGCCAAACAGCTTTGGGTAGACTCAGTTGTCCAGGTTTTAGAAGTCACGGTGGGGGATGAAGAACCAGCGCACAACATGGTCTGGTATCGCATCGAGGATGGATATGTTCATTCTGGGGGAGTACAACCGGTCAAAACCATTCTCAACCAACCCGACTGGGAACTTCCCGAAGGTGGGCAATTGGCCGAAGTAACCGTCCCATACACTGACGCCTATTGGGAAATCGATGTGCATCACGAGGTTGCTTACCGGTTCTACTATGAGACCACGCATTGGGTCAAAGAACTATTATATGGTAGAGATGGCACCCCGCTGTACCAGGTCGTGGACGATAAATGGGATCTGATCTATTACGTCCCAGCGCGACATTTGAGGTTGATTCCACCTGACGAAGTGAATACTATTTCCCCAGATATCCCGCCCGAGGAGAAACGCCTCGAGGTGGATACTGCCAACCAGGTGGTCATCGCCTATGAATATGACCGTCCCGTTTTTATTACTAGGACTGCCACTGGCGCAGAGTTCAGCAATGGGCAGTTCTACACCCCTACAGGACGCCATTACACTAACCATAAAATGCCCTCCCGCCACATGGCAGCCGGCAATCTGGCCTACAATGGATTCGACTTGCCCGGCATCCCCTGGGTCAGTTATATCACCGAGCGAGGCGTCGCCTTCCATGGCACATATTGGCACAACGACTATGGCGTGCCGCGCAGCCACGGCTGCATCAACCTGACGTCCCAGGCATCCAAATGGATCTACCGCTGGACCTTGCCCTCAGTCCCCGCAGACCAGCGCAGAATTTACGATGAAGTCGGCACAACTGTTGATGTGATATAGCGAAGTATTTGTCATTCTTCGCTCCGCTCAGAATAATAGTCAATCAGTTTTTCACAAACCCAAAGGAGTAAAACATGCACAGCGCATTTCAATACAATCAATACTTACTCAAACGCCAGGTGCTGGCGCTGACTGGGAAGTTCCGCGTTTTCGCGCCCGATGGACAGTTGGTTCTCTTCAGCCAACAGAAAATGTTCAAGCTCAAAGAAGATATCCGCATCTTCTCAGACGAGAGCATGACCCAGGAAGTGTTGAACATTCAGGCTCGTCAAATTATTGATTTCTCTGCCGCCTACGATGTCATCGACAGCACCTATCAGACCAAGGTCGGGGTGCTGCGCCGCAAAGGTTTGCGCTCGATGATGCGCGACGAATGGGAAATTCTTGATGTCAACGATCAGCCTCTGGGCATTCTCCAAGAAGACAGCGTTGGCTACGCACTGTTGCGCCGTTTACTTTTGGGGTCGCTGTTGCCCCAAAATTACGATTTGCTGATGGGCGGGCAGCAAGTGGCTGATTACAAACAGCGCTTCCGCTTCATTGGCTATCACCTGAATGTCGATTTCAGCTTTGATGCCGCCAACCAGCTTGACCGTCGTCTTGGGATTGCTGCAGCAATACTGTTGGGCACAATCGAAGGAAAACAGTCTTCATAAGAAGCGTATAAGAAATGTCTGGGAACCCATCCTGGCGCGGTAAAATTTTGGGTAATTAAATGATCGGTAGAATATTATGCCCAAAAAATCTTTGTTCCAAGGTTTAGTTTACGACGAATTTGATAACCCCGTAGATACATCCTACGTGGGAGACGAGCCCTGCTATGTGGTTGATGATGCTGGTTTTCGGCGGCATATTCCCTCTGAGCAGGTTGACCGCCAGGTATTGGAATCAATGCGCGAAATGATTACTGGCCATGAAGATATGCTCAGCGAGCAGGCTGCTAAAATGCTTGGTCAGGACGACATATTTACTCGCGCCATGATCGAAACCCAGCTCAAAAACATGGATCAGCAGTTCGAGCGCATCTTTGATGTGGGTATTCCTGAAGAGAGCCTCACCTATATGGGCATGACCGGATTTCGCATCAAGATCAACGTCCATGGTGATGTTATCGATCTCCACCAACCAGGGATGATTGACCCCGATGAAGAGTGAGTCAAAAAAGGAGCGGTGATTAGCGCTCCTTTTCATTTAGGATTTTCCCGCAACGTGTGCCTAACGTGAGTTAGGATATTTCATTGCGAGCCGCCCGTAGCGGCGATGCGATCTTGATCTAGCTGATTGGAGATTCTCTATCCTGCGTAGCTCCAACCTAAATCTGGGAGGGATAAAGTGTCTCCTGCTTCTCCAGGCTTGCGGACTCCTGCGCTAATAACTTCGCCAACCACAATATCATGGTCCCCGCCAATATCGACAATTTTCACAACCCGGCACTCTACATAGGCCGCGACGCCCTCAAGAATGGGACAACCAGTTTGTGGGCCAGAGGTGAATTTCGCATCTTTTATTTTGTCTGGATTCTTGCTTCGACTTTTCGTAAAAGGCTTTATCAGGTCAGCATCTGCCTTGTTAAAAATATTGAGAGCAAAAACTTTACCCCGTTCGATCAAACCACGTGAATGAGCATTCTTTGCCAATCCCAAAGCCAGCATACGAGGCTCAAAGGATACTTGAGTGACCCAATTCATGACCATCACATTGACATCTTCATCAGTTTTTGTAGAAACAGCATAAAAACCATAGGGCATCAATCGTAAAGCATTTTTTATTTCTTCGGACATTATTCCTCCTGAATAAAGTAAGTTAAAAATTTCATCAAAAATTGATATTCTTATAGACATTATATCTCCCCTGCTTCTTACTTGTTCTGGTAGAATCTACAGGAGAACAACCGAGTTTCTCAAGCAGCTTATGGCATCTCAACATATCGTCAACGTCAACGAATCAAGTTTTGACTACGAAGTCATTGAATACTCCCAGAGCGTCCCTGTTTTGGTAGATTTTTGGGCTGAGTGGAGTATTCCTTGCAAAACGCTAGATCCAATTTTGCGAGATTTAGCGGTTCAAGGTGGGGGTAATTTCCGGTTGGCAAAATTGAATGTTGACGAGAACCCCAAAGTTGCCCTGCGCTTCAACGTTCATAGTCTCCCTATAGTGAAAGCTTTCCGCGAGGGGGGTATCATTGCCGAGTTCAGCGGCTTGAAACCCGAGGATGAAATCCGTCGGTTTCTTCGCCATGTGATCCCCAGTCATGTTGACCTATCCATCGACAAAGGGCGCAGCATGCTGAGGATGGAAAGATGGGATGACGCCGCCGAGGCATTCCAAACCGTACTTGATGAGCGCCCAGATCATTCTAGCGCCCTGGTCGGACTCGCCAAATCAATGCTTGCATTAGGTCAAACCAGCGAGGCGCTTGAGATTCTGGAATCTGCCCCAACAAGCCGCGAATCTAAAACTGTAGAAATTCTACATTCACTGGCAATTGCGCTGGAATGGGTAAGCGAACCAGGCGCCGATTCTCCATCACCAATCGAATCGACATATCAACATGCTTTGCGATTAGTGGATTTGGGAAATTTCCCCGCGGCGATGGATGGAATTTTAGCTGTGCTGCGTCAGGATAAGCATTATCGTGATGATGAAGCCCGACGCGTAATCTTAGGGTTATTCGAAATATTAGGGGAAGAGAATCCGCTCACTCGCCAGTATCGCAACGAACTGGCATCCATCTTGTTCTAAACCTACGTGAATTCGAGAATTCTACGGGCAGATACCCAACTTAGCGCTGTCCGTTTTCTGTTATCCGCTCACGGCTTCCTACTAACCGCTCGCGAGCTTGACACACTCAATCCTTTCCTGTATTCTACTTCCAGCGTATCAAGCACAACACAAAGGCAGGAGAATGTCCCATGAACCGAACCAAGCTCCCGGTTGTCATCAGTTTGATTCTACTCACCAGCCTGGCTTGCGGGCTTACCTCCCAAATCGCGTCCGAAGCACCACCTGCGCCAGAGGAACCGGGCGTTGAAGAAGCGGAGCCAGCCCCTCTCGATGAAGTTGAAGAACCCGTATCCGAAGAAGGCCAACCAGAGCAAGAATCTCAATTAGAGGTGCCTGACGAGTCCGATGAATCGGCTCCAGAGCCACCAGCAATTGACGCCCTTGTCCCCCCGCCCTCAGCAGACGGTGGCCCCTGTGCGAACACTTTCTATCCGATGGTTCCTGGTTACCAGTGGATTTACGAGGTCACGTCTGATGGCGAAACCAGTCAGATCAGTCTAACTGTTTCAAAAGTCGACGGGAACGAAGCCACACTCAATGCGCTGTACCTTGATTCGGGTGTTACGACTGAGGCAACAGTTGAGTGCCAGGATGGCGCCATTCTCAACTTTCCTGTGATGTTGTTGGGATTTCTTTTTGGCGATGTCGACGGCGAACTAGATGTGGAACATGTCGATGGCGAATATGCCCCCAGCTACAGCACTTTAGACAGCCATAACTGGGATCACTCCTGGACTGGCGAATATCTGGCCTCGGGTGTCATCGATGCTGTGGTCGATGGAGATCAGATTACCGGAAAGTTATCAGAGAGTCCCGTAGATATGGAATGGAACACCCTGGGTGAAGGTGAGGCAATCTTTGAAGCGATCACCGTTAAGGCAGGCGAATTTCCGCGCGCCATCAAACTCGAAAGAGAAATAATATTCGACTTCGATGCGGAGATGGAAGAATCTGGATATACAGTATCCGTTGCCGCGGTGCTAACTCTGCAAAATAACCTCTGGTTTGAACCAAACATTGGACAGCTCAAACAAGAAATTGAGCGCGCTAGCATCAAGGTTTATGGTGTCAATTTCCCAATCGAAATGACTGGAAGCATAGAATTGATTGAATTCCGAATGGAAGAATGAATCAGCTACTCATCAGTCGCACGATATATGGCTATTAGATTTTCCTAACTTTGCCACACTGAACATAGTTGAAAATCTAAGCGCAGCGCTTAATTCAATTCGCCAGATGTTTTGGTTTCGCATCAGGGAGACATCTTTCTCAGGTAACTGCACTGGATTACCCAAGTGGTTCTCTAGGATTCGCCGTGGTAAGGGGCAACATTTGGGGGTAGGGGGCGTGCGCCGCACGCCCCCTACCCCCAAATGTGAGGTCTCTCACGGCAATCCCCATAGAACCACCTAAGTAACATAACTAATTTCATAGCACATAT
>JADHTJ010000141.1 GCA_016785015.1 Anaerolineales bacterium | reverse complement strand
GACGAGCTTTGGGCGTAAAGACATTGCCCATATCCGGCGGCGGTCTCGCTCAGTTGCTTGTTTCAGCAGAGTCATTTCAGCAATAAAAAGTATCTTCTCAAAAAATTGGGGATAAGGCGTAAGTCACGCTTTTGGCGGTCAACCTGACCCACATCCCCCCAAATATTGAGATGATAGTAACCTCTCCATATTTCAGGGCACCAAAGGTGTGCAGAGCAAAAGAAGTTGAACTTTTTCGCAATCAGGAAAACCCATGCGTTCAAATCTCTAAAAGTTCAACTTCTCCCTTGCTTTTTGGAGAGGATACAGATGATACAATAAAAATTTGTAAAACGGAAATGATAGCCATGTCCCCAATCCGAATAGTTCAGTTTCAGACAATTTTAGGTATACTCTCCCTATTAGTCATAGGGTGCAGTGAGCAACCCGCAGCAACACAATTGTCACCCAGTGTCACACCAGATCCCTTCGTAATGGAATCAGGGCCTGATGAGATAATTCATCTTGCTGGTGAAGTCTCCTATAAGTCGGCTCCCTTTACCCTGGATGGGCCTGGTTTTCTAAAAACCTATTGGCGGCAAGATTGTGTCGAGTTTAGTTTAGAAATGATAAGCACCAACGACACGCTGGCAGAAGCGCCCGGTGGGTATGTTATCTTTGAATCATGGTTTGGGCCAAGCGAATATGTTGCTGATGATCCAGTCAAAGCGCCATATCAATACGTCCCTGGAGAATATGTCTTTGTGGTCGAGGCCGTTGAGCCGTGTGAATGGGAAGTGTGGGCGAAAGTAGTTTTCCCTGGGGGGGAATAAGCGAAACAGCATAAAAATCTTGAGAAGAAGGCCAATATCCTTTGTCGGCGAAACAAATTGAATTATGAGTGAACACCAAAAGATACTGCTCACTGGTGGCGCGGGATTCATCGGCTCGCAGGTGGCTCAGGCCTACCTCGATGCAGGTCACAAAGTTATTGTCGTGGATGACTTCTCCCGGGGAAAACGTGATCATTTACCCGAGGGGGTGCGCGTTTATCAGGTAGATATATCCAATCGCGATGCGTTGAATGAAGTATTCAGACTCGCGCGCCCAACGATTGTCAGCCACCATGCTGCGTTGGTGAGTGTCAGGGAATCATCCGAGCAACCCGAAGCCTATTGGAAAGTCAACCTGCAGGGGACGGTGAACATCGTCGAGGCTGCATCGAAGGCCGGGGTGCGCAAATTGATCTACGCTTCCAGTGGCGGGGCCATCTACGGTGAAGCGGAAGTGCTGCCAATCCCCGAAAACGCGTCTGCGAACCCCATCTCCCCCTATGGCGAAAGTAAATTTGCGGCAGAGAAAATGCTCTGGCGCCGCGACGGGAACCTGGAGACGGTTGTTCTTCGTTATGGTAATGTCTATGGGCCGGGCCAGAATGCTCTCCAAAACAACGGTGTCATCGCCATCTTCACACACGCTTTGCTGACCGGAAAACAACCCCTGATCTTTGGGGACGGCTCCCAGACCAGAGACTACGTCCATGTGCGGGATGTGGTGGACGCCAACCTGGCTGCTTCGAAGCCCGGGGTGGGGGGAATATATAACATTGGGACAGGTAAAGCACACTCGCTGCTTGATGTTTATAACCGGATAGCATTGAGCTTGAAAGTCACCACGCTGCCCCTTTTTCTGCCCCATAACCACTACGAAGTGGAACATAATGTTTTGGACGTTCAGCGTGCCAGGGAACGATTGGGATGGCAGCCGTGTATTCCATTTGCCATGGGGCTGTGGGAGACTGTTCAGGCTATCGAAACCGACCACTACCAGAAGTATGCCTCAGTCTAAAACGCTTCGATCCATTGCTTTCAAGACTATTCGAATTCTTGCCGGAGTAACCCTGCTGGTATTTTCTTTGTGGGGAGTCAATTGGGGGCAATTGGCCGAAAGCGTAGGCAGCATTACTTTACCCTGGTTTTTATTGGCCATAGGCGCTGTGGTGGTTGGCTTGTTTTCGAAGGTTGTGCGCTGGTGGCTTTTCCTCACGAATTATGGCTTGGATGTGCCCTGGCGAAGGATCTTCGAGGCCTATTTTGCCGGTCAGTCTGCCAACATTTTGCTGCCAACCCGAGGGGGAGAGTTGCTGAGGCTGGGGCTGCTCAGCGCCCGGAAACCATCCAGCGCCCCCCAAGTCGCCGCCACCATCGCCTTAGAGAAATTCCTGGATCTCATTTCCTTATCCTTTATCGCCTTGGGAGTTGCCGCCTATTTGCCTCCTGAGAGAGCACATTGGGTGCGAGGATGGCTGCTGCCCTTCAGTGGTCTTGCAAGCCTAATGCTCCTGGTGATGATCTTCTGGGGGCCGCGGCTTTGGAGAGGCATCCAACCCAAAATCTCGTCTCAAGCGCCTTCCTGGCTGCGCAAGATCGCAGGACTCGTGGATCAGTTTGTCGAAAGCAGCCTGTGGCTGCGGGATGCCCGGCGATTGCTCCCCGCGCTGTTGTTGACCGCGCTGATTTGGGTGATTATGTGGTCGACGAATATGCTCCTCTTTCGAAGTCTCGAAATGGCGCTTCCGCCGCTGGCCGGTGGTCTGGTGCTGGTGTTTATCTACCTGGGGTTGCTGCCAGCCTTGATGCCCGGTAATATTGGCCCATTCTATTTTTTCGCCCAGTTAGCGGTGAAACCATTCGTCGTCTCCGATGAAAACGCCCTTGCCTTTGCTATTCTGCTGCACGCCATAGTCACTTTGCCGCCGCTCCTGGCTGGCGGGTTCTTTTTGCTCTTTTCAGGTGAAGGAATTGTTCCATCCTGGCTGAAAAACTACACAATCCATACTTCCGAATAGAGAATCAACTTCATCACTCATTTTACTCATCAGTACTGCCCTGGCCAGTTGATCTCGTCACCCACCAGATGGCTATTCCAACAACCAAACCAACACCCAAGAGTGCGGTTAATCCTATCCCAATGAGCAGCCCGTAACGCTCTCTCGGGTTTTGATTTGATGTTTCAGAGACATCACTATCCGTTAAGATTTTAGGGGTTGTAGTTGAAAATACGATTGCGACCTCAGTAGGTGTAGCTGAAGGCAATTCTGTTGGCGTACTGGACGGCATTGGGGTAGTTGTTTCGGTGGGAACCTCAGTTGGTGTCTCAGTAGAAGTTGCCGTGAGAGTTGCTGTTGCTTTGGGTACAGTTTGGTGCATCGGTCCTGCCCAAACACCCTCCCCAGGTCGAACCCCCACGATCAGCAGAAGAATACTAAATAGTACTATGGCATATATCTTGTACCTGTGTTTCACAGTCATGATAATCTCCTTCGGTGGAGAAGCGGCCATCGGGTCGGACAGGTTATCGCTTCAGCACCAATTTGTTAGGATACGAACACCTTGTCAATAAACTATCGATTTGGGAATATCCGCATAGTATATTTTTTGTTGTCGACCCTTGTTATAATGGCCATTCTATGGGCTACTTGCACCATCTATTTTACCAGTCATTTCTACACAAGCCTGTCAGAAGTCGAATCCATAATGAATGCGGAATATTTCGCTGCTATGGAGCTAACATCTGATGAGACATCCTTCACAATCATAGAGGATGATATCAAGGCTGTTGGATTGCTCCTTACGGAAATTAAGGATGACTTAAAGATTCTCAGTATCTTATCCTGGCCAACAATTCCATTTATCGAAGTTGCAACTTTCTTACCAGGCGTTGGGCCGTATGCTTCCCAGGTCAGGCCTACCTTGCGATATGCCACCAACATTGCTCGAGCAGGGGACTTGTCTTATACAACCTTACACTCCCTCTTAGCGTTGACACATTCCGACAGAGTTACATCAGATTTTATCCAGCAGGCTTACTTGATCCTCGCTGAAAATCAGTCAGCGATTATTCAAGCCTCGCTGGCTTTAGATCGGGCAAGCCTTGCTCGTCAAGATATCGATCCTTCTTTGCTTCCACATGATTTCGGAAGTTTTCTTTATCGCAGCGATGAGCATTTCGAAGGAATTCAGCGAGCTTTTCATTTTCTGGCAGTGATGCCGGATTTAACGGGGACAGTGGAGCAGCCTCGCACATACTTATTGTTAGCACAAAACCGAGATGAGCTACGCGCCACCGGGGGGTTTATTTCCGGCATTGGCATAATGACTATCGCAGCAGGAGATTTATTAAGTTTAGAAATTTATGACTCTTACCAAGTGGATGATTATTCGAAAGGTTATCCAGCACCACCAGAACCGCTCCAGCATTTTATGTCGGCAGACTATTGGGTTCCACGGGACGCTAACTGGTCTCCGGACTTTCCGACGACGGCCCGCAAGGCGCAAGAGCTATATACGCTATCGACAGACCAAGCCACCGATGGTGTAATTGCTTTTGATCAAGCAGCCGTTGTAACCCTCGTTGACATCCTTGGCCCTTTACACTTCTCTGATTTTTCAGAGCCTGTCACTGCAGAAAACATCGAGATTATGATGCAGCGGGCTTGGTCTACATCTCCCGATGAAGGTTTGAGCCAGGAATGGTGGGAGCATCGCAAAGATTTTATGTCTCAACTTGGTGAAGCATTGTTTAAGGTACTCCTCGACACTCGTGATAAAGATATCCTTATCCAACTGGGCAGCGAATTGCTCACTGCAATCAAAGAGGGACATCTGCTGATCTATTTCAACCACGAGGAAGCTCAGGCTGCATTAGCTAAAGCCACCTTGGACAACAGCGTTGCACCGGGAGGTGGAGATTTTCTTTACATTGTTGATTCGAATGTTGGCTTCAACAAAACTGATGCTGTAGTTCAACGCAATGCAACCTACTTGGTAGACCTTGCTAATCCGCAAATGCCATCAGCAATGCTGGTCGTACAATACACTCATACAAGAAACCAAGATATGGCCTGTATCCACGAATCGGTGTATGGCAGCGGGGCTTATACCGATATGCAAGTTCGTTGTTATTGGAATTATTGGCGAGTTTATACCGGGCCAAAAACTCGATTATATGGCGCCAACGAAACCCCGGTTTCCGCAGAATGGTTGCTGAATGGGGAAGACTGGGCTGGTCAGGCCATGATCGATGCGGGTGAAAGCGACACGCAGACGGTATCCGGTCTCTTCGTGTTACCCGTGGGTCAGGAACAAGATATCGCGCTGCAATTCGTATTGCCTTCTTCTGTGATCAGAAAATTGCCTGACAACGATCTATATTATAATCTTCGGATACAGAAACAAGCCGGTCTATCACACCTGCCCCTTGTCCTTCAAGTTAAACCACCTCATGGTTATGCGCTGGTGAATCCCGAGCCGAACTGGGCCATCGATCAGGACTCAGGGTTCTGGATTTGGTCAGGAGATATAACCAGTGCGCAGGATTTCGAACTGGCCTTTTCGCCGTTTACACAATGATGGAATCACTTTCGCACCCCAATGAACAATCACCGCTGCTTGCCGATGACCTCCGGCAGTATATTCGCCTTCTCTGGCGCTGGTCTTGGTTAATTCTGTTGGCAGCGATGTTGGCTGGCAGCGCGGCTTATTTTACCAGTTTACAAATGACCCCTGTATATGAAGCATCTTCTACCATGATGATCATTGAAGCTCCGGCTACGCAAGCTTCTGAGGCATATACGGCTGTCCTAACCAGTCAACGCCTTACCCAAACCTATGCGGAAATGATCATCAAAAAACCAGTGTTGAATGAGGTCATCGACCGTATGGATTTACCCATGGATATCGAAGAGCTTAGAGAAATTATCTCGATAGAACCGGTACGCGACACACAACTGATCGATATCAAAGTCGAAGACACCGACCCAAGCCGGGCAGCTGCCATTGCCAACGAAATTGGAATCATATTCGCTGAACAAAACCTGGCCATGCAAGCATCCCGCTATGCAAACACGAAAGAACAATTACAGATCCAACTTGATGAGATACAGGTGGATATCGAGCAAGTAGAAGCCGAGATTGCAGCATTAAGCGAAAATCCCGAAGGAGAATCCGGGCTTGATCGTCTAGAATCGACCTTGGCGCAATATCGTCAATCCTATATCAATACGCTGCAAAGCTACGACCAGGTCCGGCTTGCAGAGGTAGAGACAATTTCCAACGTCATCCAGGCAGAACCGGCTGACCCACCGGAAGAGCCCATACGGCCGCGGGTATTGATGAATGTTGCTTTGGCCAGCGTTGTGGGGGGAATGCTTGCGGTAGGGGGCGTCTTCTTAATCGAGGCACTTGACGATACCCTGCGTGATCCCGATGAGATAAACCGCATCCTGGATTTGCCGGTATTAGGCATGATCCGCAAAATGGAACACGGGGATGCACCTATAACCATTGCTCAACCTCGAGCACCAGCTTCAGAGGACTTTCGCTCGCTTAGGACGAACATCCAATTTGCAAGTGTCGATTATCCAATTACTACGATCCTGGTCACCAGCCCATCCCCGGGTGATGGAAAAACGACTGTTGCTGTCAATCTGGCTGTTGTTCTCGCCCAGGGGGGTAGGAAAGCCTCGTTGATCGATACTGACCTTAGACGCCCTCGCATCCATCATCATATTCGAATATCCAACCGTTGGGGTTTAACCTCACTATTTATGAATGATGATATAAAACTGGACACTGTGCTGAGAAATAACAAATCAACCAATCTTTCGGTGATCACTGCGGGGATTTTACCGCCTAATCCAGCCGAGTTGCTGGGCTCTGAAAAAATGTTCCAAACCATTTCTGAAATAAAAAACCAATCGGATGTGAGCGTATTAGATTCACCGCCTCTGATCGCTGTTACCGATGCAGCCGTACTCAGCCAGCATGTTGATGGGGTTATTGTGGTCATCTCGGCTGGAAAAACAAGGGTGGAGGTGGCCCTACATGCGGTAAAACAGTTGCGACGAGTTGGAGCAAATATTCTTGGTGTCGTTTTGAATATTATGGATGACAGAAAATCATCGTACCATTATAAGTACGAATCTGAATATTCAGATGAGTATTTCTTCGAGCGAAGGCTTCGCAGAAAAGATACAAAAAGCATTCGATAAAACTTGTATTGAAATGATCAGCGTTATTATCCCCGCCAAAGATGCAGCCGGTACGATTGAGAACTGTTTACGCGCCGCACTCTCGCAACGCTATGTCGACACAGATTACGAGGTCATCGTAGTAGATGATGGCTCCACAGATCGCACCGTTGAGATCGCCAAATCCATGCGGGCGCGGGTAATCGTTCAAGAGAACGCTGGCCCGGCGGCGGCGCGCAACACAGGAGCGAATGCCGCCCATGGGGAGATCCTGGCCTTCACCGACGCTGACTGTGTGCCATCCCCGGAGTGGCTGCTCCACCTCACGGGACCTTTTCGAGATGCGCAGGTCATCGGCACGAAGGGCACCTATCGCACAAATCAAAGTAAATATGTCCCACGCTTCGTACAGCAGGAATATGAATTCAAGTACCAGCGTATGTCCCGGCAGGAGAGCATCGACTTTATCGACACCTATTCGGCGGCCTACCGGCGGGATGTATTCTTAGAAAACGGCGGCTTCGAAACCGCCTTCGCCGTGCCGTCTGTTGAAGACCAAGAATTCTCCTTCCGGCTGGCGCGCAAGGGCTATCGCCTGGTTTTCGCACCGAAAGCCATTGTCCTTCATCAGCACGACAAAGGCATGGGGGAATATATCCGGCGCAAATTCGGCATTGGTTATTGGAAAGCCTTTATGCTGCGCTGGCTGCCGGAGAAGACCTTCAAGGACTCGCACACCCCGGGCTCCTTGCGCTGGCAAATCCTATTTCTTGCGCTCACGCTGGGCATTGCGGCCCTGGTGGGGATATTTTGGTCCCCGGGTTGGTGGTTGATCTTCACCAGTCTGGCCGTCTTCTATCTCACCGCGCTGCCATTCCTGGGTCATATTCGCTGGGAAGATCCTGAGGTTCTTCTGATTTCTCCGCTTATGCTGCTCCTGCGCGCTGGAGCATTGGGATTTGGGTTGGTGAAAGGTTTCATCGTCCCGCCGCGGGCGCACCCCCGCAAATATACCGGGTTATCCTTCCCCAAACGCTTCCTGAAACGTGGTCTGGATATTATCGGTGCTTTGATCGGCTTGACAGTTTTTTCTCCCGTTTTGGCCCTTGCAGCCGTGGCGATCAAGCTGGACAGCTCCGGCCCGGTGATCTTTTCCCAGGAGCGGGCTGGAGAGAACGGTGTGCCGTTCCAGGTACTCAAGTTACGTACCATGTTCCTGGGGTCAGAAGAGCGGGTGAACGAAATAATGGATCAAAATTCCCTCGAAGGCCCAGTCTACAAAATCCCCAATGACCCGCGCGTCAGCAGGGTGGGGCGTTTTCTCCGCAGATGGAGCTTCGACGAAATCCCGCAGTTCTGGAATGTTTTGCGGGGGGAGATGAGTTTGGTAGGGCCGCGCCCCGAGGAAACCTGGGTGGTCTCCCAGTACAACGATCACCAACGCCAGCGCCTGGCGATCAAGCCCGGCCTAACTGGCCCTATGCAAGTGGGGGGACGCGGCGAACTGGACATGGATGAGCGCCTAGCCCTGGAGTTGGATTACATCAACAACTATTCAGTCTGGGTGGATTTGTCTATCATCTTCCGTACCATCCCGGCGGTGATTTCAGGAAAGGGGGCTTTTTAACCTATGAATCGCCCTTCGCTCTTCATCGCGCTGCTTGGGGTGGCTTTTTTGATTCTTTTGGGTGTAGGATTGGCCTCCGATATCCGGTCAATTCCGCCGCCGTTGGATACGACTTGTCAATTCGAAGAGGCTGAAATCAGGAAGGAACAACCTTTGGTTCCGCTGGATGCTCCGCCTCCCGGGGGTGGTGATAAAGCCTCCGGGGGGCAGGAGAGTCCTGCCACCTTTGAGTGGGATCAACTTTCCCCGCGGGTGGGCTTTGGCTTGACAGGCTCCCGGGATGCTGAAACCTGGGCGCGGCGATTGGGGGCAGGTTGGTACGTTGATTGGACAGTTCGCCGCAGGTATCCAACCCAACGCCCTGAACACTGGCAGATGGTTCGCCTGGCGCGCGGTTGTGTGGCTCCATCGAAGGAAGCCATTCGCTGGCGGGCCGCCCACTACCCCGGCAACGTCTGGGTAATCGGAAACGAGCCTGACAACAGATGGCAGGATAACATCGTGTCCGAAGAGTATGCCCAGGTGTATCACGACTTGTATACCCTGATAAAAGACGCTGACCCAACCGCGTCCATTGCTGTTGGCGGTGTCACGCAGGCCACGCCATTACGTCTGGCGTATTTGGATCGTGTACTCACAGCTTACCAGGCTTTGTATGCTGAAACCATGCCGAGGGCGACGCGGCTTGCCGTCATGCCTCCTACACTATTACTGGGGAATATAAAGAATTGATCGAGCGTTGTTATTGGAATTACTTGCGTGTCTATACCCTGGAAGAATCAGAACTGCTCGATACATTCTTGCATATGGTTCCGGCTAAGTGGTTTATCAGTGAAGATGTTGTTCCAGCCCAGGTGGATGTCCTGAACAATGATGGCGTTGTGGATGAGAATCCCCCAGGGTTACGCGCCTACGGCAGCATGGTTGTAATCCCATCGGCTGAAGAGCGTCAGACCATGTTCACCTTCGCTTTGCCACAAAATGTTGTACAAAAGCAAGCAGAGGCCTGGGTTTATCAACTCCACATCCAAAAGCAGCCTGGGACGATCGCAAATCCAGTAGCCATAGACGTGCGCTTACCTGAGGGTGCCCGGTTGATCAGCACTGAACCAGATGGAATTTTTCAGAATGGCACCTGGCATGCAGATCTGACACTGAGGACGGATATCGATATCAAGCTTGTATTTCGGATACCATGAAAGCGAAACTACTTCGCTGGCTTCTTCCTATCATCCTGTTGATAACGCTAGGGATCGTCTATTCCCTGACCCTGGCCCCCGACCTCACCTGGGCCAACCGCGGCGCCGATGGCGGTGACCTGATTACAGCCGCAGCCACAGGTGGTGTGGCTCACCCTCCTGGCTATCCTACCTATCTGACCCTGGCGCGCCTGTTCCAAATGCTGCCTGTGGGCACTGTGGCTTTCCGCACCAATATACTCTCCATGGTGTGCGGATTGCTGGCAGCGCTTGTCGTGGCTGACATCGCCAGACGCAGCTGACCCGGCCGGGATGCGATTGCACGTTTTGTAGGATTCGTGGCCGGTTTGGCATTTGGCCTATCGCCGTTATTTTGGTCGCAAGCCGTCATCACCGAAGTATATACACTGCACACGCTGTTCGTAGCCCTGATTTTGTGGCTGACGTTGCTCTCACAAGAAGTCCAGCTTTTCCCCCTTCGGGGTGCTTCGCAAAAAGCTGGACTTCTGAATCGCGTCTGGCTGGATCGCATTGGTGGATTGTTGTTCGGTCTGGCTCTTGGCAACCAACTCACCGTGATCTTCTTGCTGCCGGTGTGGCTGCTGGTTGGAATTATGCGCAAAGGAGAGGGGGAGTTGGGGAGCATGAAAGGTGCGGTGAGTCACCCCCGCACCCTGGCACCCCTAATTGATTGGCATTCGCTTGCCCGTCGCCTAGGCTGGCTGCTGCTGGGCCTGAGCATCTACATCGTTATCCCTTTGTGGGCGCGTTCGGGATCGCCGGTCAATTGGGGCTATGCTGTAGATTGGGATGGCTTCTGGTGGCTGGTATCCGGGGAGCTGTATCAGGACCGCGTCCTAAACCTGCCAATCGAGTATCTCTGGCCGCGCATCCGCAATTGGGCTGGCTGGCTGCAAACACAATTCGGTTTGGCGGGTTTAGTACTCGGTTTCTATGGCTTGTTATATGGCAAACCGCGTTCAAATCGTTTCTATTGGATCACTGGCTGGATGTTTTTGAACTACAGCATATTCTCGGTTGGGTATAGTTCGACAGACTCTTATGCCTTGCTGATTCCAGCTTATATGGCCTTTGCTCTCTGGCTGGGGCTGGGCGTGGGAAAGCTCCTCGAAGAAGTCGAAAATTGGAACAAACAAGGCTGGCTAATACCTTTTACGGGTTTGATCGCAATTGGATTTATTCTCCTTAATGCCTGGATGATTTACCCTGATGTCGATGCCAGCCAGGATATGAGAGCTGTGGAATTCTCACGAACGGTGATGGAAATTGCCCCAATGGATGCCATCATCCTGACAATGGACGATGAAGATGTCTTCGCCCTGAGATACTATACATATGCCCTGGGACAACGCCCGGATATCGCGGTTCTCAGTGGGGCGTTGACTTTCGAGTGGTATCGTGAAGTCATGCGGGATACTTATCCTGGCCTGATAATTCCAGATGAGGATTGCTACTCTTGCCTGCGCAGCACACTGATTACGGTTAATGCCCGCCCCGTGTGCGAATCCCTGTTCGATTCAACCGAAGTATTGCGTTGCGGTTTGACAGAATAGATGAAATTTTGTTGTGATAATTGTGCGGCCAGGGTGCATATAAAACTTGGGGGAGGGCTATTCAAGTTAGTTCGCCGGCTCCGCTCTTGGTTATATGAAAAGCTGCGTTATCGAACTTGTCCCTCCCCCAACTAATAAATGCGCCCGTGCGGCCAGGTATCAAGCTTGCCTTCCGGACAAAACCCGGACGCTTTTGGCACTTAGATAGTAAACTCGGACGAGATTCGGATCAAAATCATCGAATACTATGGAGGCGTGCAAAAATAACTTCCCATTTTGAGACGGCTGAACTAATCGGGGTGTGGTTTGATAGTGTAGTTCCAGGCAGGCAAGAAATCGTCTGGATGAAGATATAAAGCTTCCATCTGGTCATCAGGCACCTTGATGCCAGTGCGATACTTCTTTCGAGAAAGTCGGGCGTGGACAACCAAACCCTGTTGGGTGGTAGTACCTCGAATGAGGTTGAGCGTCTTGGCATGGCTGATCAAGGGTTCGCCAGCCCAATTGGTGCTGATGGGGCCAAACAAGCGATGCTCAATGGGGTTCCACTTGGAAGCGCCTGTGGGATAATGAGAGACGGTGACAGCGAGACGGGTGACATTGGCAATTTTGTGTTGCAGGCTGTACTTCCAAAGCCGATTGCGATAGCCATTGCTGCCACCCCCATCGGCAAGGGTCAGGAGTGCGGGGGCATTTGGAAAGAGACGCTGGCCGTAGATGCTCCACCACCAGGCGACAGCATCAACAGCCAACTCGGCGGTGTTTCTACTCGTGCCAACAAAGACGTAGCCGCGATTGTGCGTTGGGTCATAGATGCCGTAGGGAATAGCGACCCCTTCGGCCAGAGAAGGGAAATCATAGGTGTTCACGTCGGGAGGAGTCTGGCACCAGAGACGACCAGCGTTGCGGAAAGGGCCAATCAGTTCACGTTTCTTGGCGTCAACGCTGATGATCGGCCAGCCTCGCTCCAGAAAAGCCTGGATTTGGGCTTCAATGTGCCCAAATTGGGCTTCGCGGTCGGGATGCGCCTTGCCGCTCAAACGCTTGCGGTTTGCTTGCAGAGAATAGGTGCGTTCTCGGAGCAAACGGCGGACTGTGTTTGGGCATACGTTCAGGCGTTCTCCCAGCCAACGCAAGCTCCG
>JADHTJ010000140.1 GCA_016785015.1 Anaerolineales bacterium | reverse complement strand
CAGCAATTCTAAATATGGGGGGATTTTTCGAAGCGGAGATGCCTGAGGGCAGGAAAATATGAGTGTATGGCAAAGGGGAAAAAACGCTGTGGTGTCAGCACCTCCAAATACGAGAGAAAAAAGTGGGTTGAAATATGATCAGCGACTGTTCCAAGTTCAGCCAATCCAAATAATAAGCGCGCAAAAACGCCAGGCAAGAGCTAGCAGGTCAACAAATAATATACAAGGTTCGACTGCCAGTTCACTAACTTGTATCAAACTCCAATTCGAGGCCATCGATCATGAATGTGAGCAAATGTTGCCAGTCTTCAAATACCATGTAGCGTAGGAGAGCACGCAGATCATTGAAAAAGGTCTTTCGGGGCCCCAGTTCTTTGCGGATGCACTGATACTGTTTATCAAGAAGTTCAAAAACGGTATGAAAAAGGAAGGCCAGCAGGTTTAGCGTCAACAGGAAACTGGCCAGATATTGCTGACCGTGACCGAAATTGTGCTCTAGATGATAGCCCTTGGTTTTGAGAATGTTGTTGTTTTCATTCTCGCTCTTCCAGCGGGCACGCCCATCCTGCACAACAGACACTACATTTGTCTTGGATAGGCTGTGATTGGTAGCAAAGGTATTGTGATAGAGTTGACGACCATCATCTTCACGTGTAATCGTGACTTCACACCAATTGACGTTGATGGCGTCTTGACCACCTCGCAAAGGCACCTCATTGACGAAGCGAAAGTGATGCTTCTCGGCATAGCGTCCATTCCAGTGGCGGAAGGATAGCTGCTGGACTTCTCCAATCCTCTCTAAGTAATCAACCCATTCATACATTGCTGCGTGCGAATCAGGCTTGCATACAAAGATGAAATTGAAACCCGCTTCCAGAAACCGTTCACAGATTGGCTGACAACAATACAAATCATCCCCTAATGCCGTGCATTGGTGTTCAGCATATGCTGTGCCATGCGCTTGTATCCAGCGTTTGATAGCAGCCCGTTCACAATCCTGCTTCTCATGCCCGTCCTGCGGAAAAATGAACTCTGGTTCCAGGGCAATCACCTTTGAGTTGCCTGGCTGCACAACTACTGGAGTGATCACTTGATGATGGTATAAGGTTTCATCATTGGTAAGTGTACGCTCAGAACAATTCGGACAATGGATCTGTTGTGAACTGAAGTATTGAGTACCGTCAAAAGATAGCAACAACTGCTTTTGATAACTGCGCATCTTATCCAGTTCGCCATTCATTTGTAGACCCGCAAATATCTCACCAAACACTGCAAAGACCAATTCTGGCTCCAGAGGGTCGAGTAGATTGCGAATGTGGTTGTCGCTCGGAATTTGTTCTATCCCAAACAAGCTCTCGGCATTACTGTGTCCCTTCGCTCTTTTTAAATTCCGCTGGTAGGCCAAGAACGACGGACACTGCGTGAAAAAAGCACCGAATGCTCCCAGTGCGCCATCCGCAATACTGTATTGCGTGTTCTCTCCTGTTCGATAATCTGGCAATCTTTTTAGAATCCGATGTAACCCGGCTATCATGCTTTCATATGTGAGCTCTTCCATTCCCCTAGGGTATCATATCTTTTTTATCCATATTTAGAATTGCTGCACGCAATCTCAGGACAACCGCATTTAGAAAACATAAATTTCGATAAAAAGCCCATAACTGTCTTTCGGGTGGATAGCCAACCGCGTTGGCGCCTTTGTCAGGCAAGAAGTCTATTACTGGAATCGCCCAACACGGCCTCGTCGTGAGCTCAGCCGAACGGTTGGGGGGGGAACTGTGGAAAAATGAAGCCATATGGGATATGGGGTTGGCATCAGAATATTTTTCCAGGCACAACCTGCCCCCCAAACTTTGGGAGTAAATTGCTCCCCCAGACTTGTCCTGAGCTCGTCGAAGGGCTTGGTGGCTGGGGGCATTCTTAGCTGTTCAAGTTGAGTTGACGACACCAATTCTGCATTATGTGGAGTTTTGAGAAATCTCACCCCAAAAACTGAAATACGCCCTTCTGGTGAGGCACGAATCTTGCAACTATGCTTGATAACAGATATACTATCAAAGGGAGATCCAATATGTATCCCATCCATTTACTCGAAACCAAACCCCAGACCACTGCTCACCTGGCTCAAACGATGTCATTGCTCAACATGACATCCGCTGAACTCAAACAGACCATTGAGGCAGAGTTAGCCAATAACCCGGCCCTGGAACTGCTAGAACCACGACGCTGCCGTGGATGCGGTCGATTTTTAGTAGATTCGAAATCTTGCCCAATCTGCAACCAACTACATGACCCAAGCAACCTCGAGCCCATCGTTTTTACTTCATCGCGGAGCGACTATCAATCTACAATCAGCGGAGGCTCAACCCATTCATTATCCCCAGATGAATTACCCGATGATAATACGGCGCCTGCTTTAGATTTGGCAAGTTTTGTTCTTCGACAGATTGCAGCAGATTTGGCAGAAGAGGACCGACCCATTGCTGCGCACATTCTCACCAGCCTCGACAAAGATGGGTTGCTAACGGTTTCACTGCTGGAAATCAGTCGCTATCATCATAAATCGATTGAAAGTATCGAGAAGGTACTGAATCTCATCAAGCATTCTGAACCTGTGGGGGTGGGATCATCATCTCCCCAAGAAGCATTACTCGTACAATTGGATGTTCTCTCTAAAACGAAAGCTGTTCCCGATCACGTAGAAATTGCAATTCGAGAGGGGATCGACTTGCTAAGCCGGCATCATTTTACAAAGCTTGGACAAAAGTTAGGAATCTCCGCTCAGGAGGCAGAAGAGATCTCAAGGTATATCAGCACCAACCTGAACCCGTATCCTTCTCGCTCTTATTGGGGAAGCGTGCGCCAAGGAAGTGAAACCACTCCTCAAGTTTATCATCATCCAGATATTCTCATCGGTCACCTGAACAAGAAAACAGATGGTCCTCTGGTGATAGAGATCCTCTTTCCTGTGAGAGGTCCACTTCGATTAAACCCACTCTTTCGCAAAGAGATCAAAAATGCTCAAAGTGAGAAAGTCGAGAAATGGCAGCGAGATCTCGAGAAAGCCAGCCTTCTGATCAAATGCTTGCGACAACGCAACAACACGATGCGCCAGCTGCTCGCCATCCTCACAAAGTACCAGCGTAACTTTATAACACATGGCGACAGATACTTGAAACCAATCACGCGAGCCAGCATGGCTAAAATTCTTGGTGTTCACGAATCCACAGTATCAAGAGCCGTCTCCGGAAAAACTGCCCGCTTACCCAATGGGCGTATTATCCCGTTGGGAAAATTCTTTGACCGCAGCCTGCCTATCAGGGCTTTGATCCGGGAGATTGTTGATGACGAAATTGATGCGCTAACTGATTCACAAATCGCGGTAATACTTGAAAATGAGGGATACAATGTTGCCAGACGGACGGTAGCCAAATACCGCTCTATGGAAGGCATTCTTTCTGCACGCACGCGTCAAAGCATGGTAAAAATTTAAAATGCACAATCTGTTTACTAGAACTAAACCATCAACACGGCCGCTGCTCAGTGCGGAAGACTTAGATCAATTGCTGAACACTCTTGATAAAGCTGCCCTTCTGGTTGATAAGAAAACGAACAATATTGTCTCGGTCAATACAAAATTATTAGAACTAACTGCATACACACGTGGTGAGTTAACTTCTATGGAATTAGGGGACATCATAAGTGGGAGTGCAGATGCCGTTATGGCTATGCGCACATATTCGCCGGAGGCAACTCTTCCGCGGCTCGAACTCTACAATCGCGATAACCAGGGAACGTACGTTTCGATACGGACCAGCCCTCTGAGTGACACTACTCCATGGGCGCTGATCACCCTCGAGTTTGTCTTACAACGCAAAATTAATAAAGCGAACGAACATATTCTGGAAGATTTAATAAACAACCAACTCCCCAGGCTAGCAGCATCCACGCAAAGTTCTAATCCCGAAAGGGCTTTAGAAAAGGTGCTCGAATTTGGCCGCAGCATGTTACCCGAGAGTAATATTGCATTTTATATCGGCCGCGATCAACAGCCAGGAATGCAAAAAATATTGTCCTATGAAGATCATCCAAACTTATATCCCAGCAAGATTTTAATTCCAGACCTAAACCATCTGCTGGAACCAACGATATGGCACCGGGGAGAACGCGCGATTATTACCATGCTCCACCAGTCAGCGCGCACAGCTGGGTTTTCATACTTAGCTTCGGAACCTATTGCAGAAAACAACACGAATAATGCTCAGCGTGCATGGTTGGGCATGATCCTGGCAGGATCGAAATCTCCGCCCCCAAAAAACACACAACCAATTCTAAAAATTTTGGCTAAATTTGCTGCGGCTATCATTCACAACAATGTGCTAATGACAAATTTGCGTAAGCAGCTCTCAAGCAGCACAACTCAACTACGAGCTTGGGATGCAGTTAGAGAAAACGTTCGCGATGGCATCTTGACTGTTTCCCCAGAAATGAAGATTCAGGGAATAAATCCTTCTGCAGAAATCATCTTGGGCTACACCAGCAGCGAAGTTTCTGGGCTGCCCATCGACAATGTTATCATCGGAACGGATCGCTTGATGCCTGCACTGGGGAAAGTTTTTTCTAACGTACCTACTCCGAGTCTGGGGAGCATTTATCTTCACCGCCGCGATGGTTCTACGTTTCTTGCCGATTTGGAAATAAACCCCATCATCAGTAATGGATCTACTATCGCGGGGCTGATCTTCATCCGCGATTTAAGTGAGAATGAACAAAACCGTCTGAGATCACAGCAACTTGAACAAAGCGCCCTTTTGGGTGAAGTCACGGCTATTTTCGCACATGAGGTTCGTAATCCAATCAATAACATCAATTTGGGTTTGCAATTGCTGGAACGCTCAACAAATGAAGATAGTCCAGACAAAGCAAGAATTATGGATATGCAAGAGGATTGTCTGCGCCTGACTACGCTCATGGATTCAGTGCTGACATTTTCGCGCACTGGTAATTACACATTCGTTCCCATTGATATTGAACAGTTATTACGGCGAATTTTGAAGCGATGGCGGCCGCGTTTTACAAAAGTAGGCATCAAAACTCACTTGCACGCGCCAAAAAATTTACCTGAGGTGATGGGCGACCAACGCAGTTTAGAGCAAGTCTGCACCAACATCATCAGCAACGCGATCAGTGCTATGGTGGAAACCGGGGGCACCTTCGCCGTGAAATTGTCTAAAAACACCAACCCAAGCGGAAAAAATATCGTGCAAATCGATCTTTCTGACACAGGCACTGGCATTCCCGAGGAAAACCAAGAAAAAATCTTTGAGCCCTTCTTCACAACGAGCCCAAAGGGCACAGGCCTGGGATTGTCAATATCCAAACAGATTATTACCGCCCACAAGGGCAATATCAAATTAAACTCTTTTCCTGGTGGGACGACTTTTCAGATTCAATTACCTATCGCGGAAAACTACGAAAGAAACACCCCATGACAGTCACCATATTAGTTGTAGACGATGAAGAAAACGCTCGCAAACATATTGGAGATTATCTCGACAGTGAGGGCTACGAAGTACTCACAGCAGCTAACCTCGAGGAGGCGCGCGAGCACCTTGAGCAGGAGAATGCCGATATCATTCTACTCGATGTGCAGCTCCCCGATGGGTATGGGCCTGATCTTTTAGATGAAACTGTTCAATTTGCTGTTCGCCCCCCAATTATTTTGATTACGGCCCATGGCGATATCGATATGGCCGTCGAAGCGATGAAAAACGGGGCACAAGATTTCCTACAGAAACCCATCCAGTTTGACCGTTTGGAACTTTCCATTCAACGCGCCAAAGAGATTGTTGACATGCGTCGAGAGCTGGCCCACTTCAGGGAACAGCAGCGTGGGGGGCTGAACTTCGTTGTGGGAAAAAGCTCCAAGATGCGCGAGCAGCTTTCATTTGCTCAGCGCGCCGCACAGGCATCTGTGTCGGTTTTGATCACTGGAGAGACGGGTACAGGGAAAGAGATTTTGGCACGCGCTATCCATCAACTGAGTCCTCGCGCTGGGAAACCTTTCATGGGCATCAACTGCGCCGCCATTCAGAGCACTATGCTCGAGGCGGAACTCTTCGGGTATGAGGCCGGCGCATTCACTGGCGCGCAGAAACGCAAACACGGCCTGATGGAAGTCGCTGACGAAGGCATCTTATTCCTCGACGAAATCTCATCTCTTCCCGTGGATATGCAAGCCAAGTTGCTGCGCGCCCTCGAAGAGCAAGCTTTCCGTCGCGTGGGCGGCACAAATTTGATCAAAGTGGATGTCCAAATCTTAGCGGCATCTAACCGCGATCCCAAAAGGCTTATCGAGGAAGGCAAATTCCGCGAGGATTTATACTACCGCCTAAAAGTTGTTGATTTACATATTCCACCATTACGCGAGCGCAAAGAAGACATCCCTGAGCTGGTCGGTCTTTTCATGCGCGCGAACAACCAGAATATGGGGTTGAATATCGGTGATATTTCCGAACGCGCCATGACCGCCCTAGTCAACCACGACTGGCCTGGCAATATACGCGAACTGCGCAATGCAATCGAACGAGCAATGCTTTTCTGTGATGAGCCTGTCATTGGGATTACTCACCTGCCATCTGAGTTTTTAGACAATTCAAAGTAATCCAAGATCGGTGTATGAGCCTTGTCACATTGCCTTTTCAAAGGTTTCATTGTAAACTTCTGAATAACATACAGAACTGAAATATCAACCTGGAGAGCTAAAATGAACTTAGGCCCAACTGAACTAATCATTATATTGGTAATTGTCCTGCTCCTTTTTGGTGTCGGGCGAATTACGAAAATTGCTGGCGAGCTTGGCACTGGCATTCGCGCCTTTAAAAATGGTTTGCAAACTGAAGACGAAGAAGGCGAAGAAAAAGAGGAAAACGCAGAGGAAGAAAAAGTCTGAGCAACATTCATGTATAAGATTGAGGCCTTGTTGGAATATCGACAAGGCCTTTTATATTTAAGAACTCATGTTTCGAAAAAGTGGGCTATTGAGAGTTCAAGCCTACCCTCACCCTCCGCCCTCTCCCAAAGGGAGAGGGGACTTTGGTTCCTTCTCCCTTTGGGAGAAGGTTAGGATGAGGGAGAACGGTGGCTTCTTTTGTGGTTCTATGGGAATTGCCGTGAGAGACCCTCTTTTGTTTTACTGCGCAACATGATTTAAAAATGGAACGCGGATGAATTCGCGTCATCCATTTTCTATTGAGGGGTAAAATTATCTTGTGTCTCTTACATCCTTACTTAGCCATTGGCGCGCCGACCCAACCATTGGGGGCAATTTCGCGGCCTGGGAAACGATCCCCGAGCGCCAGGCTACATTTGTTCCTTTCCCAGAAAAAATAAACGGCAACTTACTCCAAGCCGTTAAGGGCACTGGCATCAAGGCACTGTACACACATCAGAAAGAAGCCTGGGACCTGATTCAATCTGGACGTCATGCGGCACTGGCCACCGACACTGCCAGTGGAAAAACCCTGGCCTATAATCTTCCCGTTCTAGATTTTCTACTCAATTCATCTGAAGGGCGCGCGCTCTATCTTTTCCCCACCAAGGCATTGGCACAAGACCAGTTGTCAGTGATCCAGGATCTGTTGACGAAGATCAGTGATCAGAGTTTGCCCATTGCGCCAGCGACTTATGACGGTGATACCAGTCAGTCTGCGCGAGCAAGCATTCGCAAAAAATCGCGCTTGATTATCTCCAACCCAGATATGTTGCACATTGGGATTCTGCCGCGTCATACTGCCTGGTCGGATTTTTTTGGCGGGTTACGTTATATAGTCATCGATGAGATGCACATATACCGGGGTGTGTTTGGCTCACATGTGGCCAATGTTATCCGTCGGCTGAAACGGGTTGCCAGGTTCTATGGCTCAGAGCCGCAATTTATCCTGACGTCCGCAACGATTGGCAATCCCACTGAGCTTGCCCAAGGCTTGATCGAAGAGCCAGTTATGCTGATCGACGAGGATGCATCAGCACGAGGCGCCAAGCATTTTATCATTTACAATCCACCCCTCATTGATGTCGAGTTGGGGCTGCGGGCCAGTATGATCAACGAAAGCGTACGGATCGCAGAAGACCTGTTGAGCTACGATCTGCAGACAATCTTGTTTGGGCGTACGCGCCGGACGGTGGAAGTGATGTTGAAGTATCTGAGGCCCTCTCTCTCACCCACCCTCTTGGAGTCGGGCCACCCCAAGGCCATCAGGGCCTACCGCAGCGGCTACCTACCTGAACACCGCCGCGAGATCGAGCATGGGCTGCGAAATGGCGATGTGCGCATGGTGGTCGCTACTACGGCTCTGGAACTGGGTATCGATATCGGCGGGATGGAAGCAACAGTCCAGGCAGGCTATCCGGGCACTATCGCTGGCACCTGGCAGCAGGCTGGTCGTGCCGGGCGCGGGAAAGATGATTCGTTATCTTTGCTGGTAGCTTCCCCATCACCGTCGGATCAATACCTGGCGCGCAATCCAGATTACTTCTTCGGGCGCAATCCAGAGCACGCGCTGATAAACCCAAACAACTTGCTCATCCTGCTCAAACATATTCAATGCGCGGCTTTCGAGATCCCCTTTGGAAGTAATGAAAGCTTTGGGGACCTGTCACCAACCCAGGTTACAGAGATATTGAGCATCCTGCATGAAAGCGGCGTGCTGCATAAATCCAAAGATCAATTTTTCTGGATGGGCGATAAATATCCTTCGGCTGAAATATCTCTGCGCAGCGCTTCGGCCCATCCGATCATCCTACAAGATCAGAGCAATGCTAACCGCACCATTGGAGAAATCGACGGCGAGGCTGCCCCCTGGATAGTGCACCCAGGAGCGCTCTATCTGCACGAAGCGGAATCTTTTCTGGTCGAAGAGTTGGATTTAGAGAATCACCGTGCCTTGTTAAATCCTGTCGAAGTTGATTATTTCACGCGCCCCCGGCGGGAGACAGAGATTCAAGTACTGGAAATCAGAGAGGATCAAAATATTTTGGGAGGCTCCAAAGCCCATGGCGAGCTGGCGGTGATCACCCAGGTGAGCGGCTATCATTTGATCCGCTGGGATAGCCACGAGAAGTTGGGTTTTCGGGAATTGGATTTACCGCCCAACAAGTTGATTACGGCGGGTTATTGGCTGGCACTCTCTGAGGAGATGGTCGCGCAATTGCGCGATGAGGGGTTGTGGCGGGGCGACCGCAATTATTACGGCGCTAACTGGGATAAACAGCGTCGGGCAGCACTTGAACGTGACCAGAGAATCTGCCAAGTTTGCGGCGTTAAACAGGGCTCTGTTTCGCATCACGTGCATCACAAAATGCCTTTCAAGGCATTTGATTCTTATCTGGATGCCAACCGAATTGAGAATTTACTGACTGTCTGTCCAGCCTGCCATCAAAAAGTCGAGAGTGCAGTGCGCATGCGCAGCGGCCTATCAGGGTTGGCGTTTGCCTTGGGACACTTAGCGCCGCTCTTGTTAATGTGCGACACGCGCGACCTGGGTGTTCACTCTGACCCTCAATCGACGATTACAGAAGGATTACCCGTAGTAGTGGTCTACGAAATGATACCGGCCGGGATTGGCTTCAGCCAACGTCTATTCGAGTGTCACAACGAATTGATCGACAACGCACGCCAACTCATCCAGGGATGTGCGTGTCAGGATGGCTGTCCATCCTGTGTGGGCCCTGGCGGCGAGGATGGTTCTGGGGGAAAAGTGGAAACACTGGCAATTATTGAACGACTGACATAATTGGTGCCGGCCAAAATAATAGCTGCATACGCGTATCGGGAATATCCCTGAAAATAGGGGGGGTCGCCCCCCCTATTTTCAGGGATATTTCTCTTTAGATTGCGTAACATGAGTTACTTATTTTACAGTCTTCGTAGCGGCATCCTTTCAAGTAATCCGAGCAATAAAAAAACCGCACCTGAGTGAGTTTCCCAGGTGCGGTTATGTATTTATACCAGAATTCTATTCATCAGGGTTCATCATCGTCATCGTCATCAAGCCAATCATCATCGAAATCATCTTCGTCCCATTCTTCGAAGCCCTCGAGTTCTTCTTCCCAGTCCTCCGTGGCTTCAAAGGGGTCATCCAACTGCGTAAAAGTCAGACAACCTTCATCGGGATCGATGTTGATCAGGGGCGCGCTGCAATACCCTTTTTCAAGATAAATGCACCCCACGTATAAGCAGCGTATCTTTGGCATCTTCTAAATATCTCCTAAGCAATGCTTCAGGATTCTATATCCTCTTCTCTCAATAAGCGTACCACAGAAATTATTAAAATTGCAACTAACAACACGGCCGAAATTACACAATATGGGCAGATGGCATGCAGGATAGCCACCTCTACATAAGTCAGGTAAGCGGAGTACAAAACACCCACCAGGCTAAAGCCGAAAACGATCAGCGCTGAATATTCCTTCCAAAATTTTCCACGAGGTTCAGCCCACAAAAAGAAGATCATTGCCACGTAGGCGCCTGCCCCCAAGACGGCAATGGGGATGCCTGCGATCTCCGCATAAGGGCTGTTGTTCACAGCTTCGCAATCACCAATTCCCGCACAAGCGGCTGTTGCATTAGCAAGTTTAATCCACGCCAGGTAGATAGAATCTACCAATCCTAAGATGGACAATATAATCAACGTCCAACGCAGGCGGGAATCTTTCTGAGATACCAATAGTTGTGTAGATGTCATACAGCTATTCCTTCAAAAAACCAGGCTTCTAATTGGCTTCCAGCGGGCACAGATGTAACACCCGCAGGAATGATTAACAGGGCATTGGCATTAACTAACGATCTTAAATTACCCGATCCTTGATGACCTGTCAACCGGGCAATCCATCCTTCTTTTTCTTGAGATGCATAAACGCGCAGATAGCTTTCACGGCCATCGGACTCAATATCTTCTGCCAGGGTGACTTTTCGAAGCAGGCGTTCTTCATTGGGTAATCCAGCCATTTTTCGCAGCGCCGGTCGCACAAAAACCTGGAAGCCGACATAAGCTGAAACCGGATTTCCCGGAAGCCCAAAGTACGGCACGCCTTCGAAGCTGCCGAAAGCCAGGGGTTTCCCTGGGCGCATGTTTACGCGCCATAAAGTCAGTTCGCCATCGCGCGCTAACACAGCTCGAACAAAATCATAAGCGCCAACGCTGACTCCGCCGGTCGAAAGGAAAACATCCACGCCTAGAGCAACAGCCTTCTGCAAACTATCTCGTACGTCAGCCATAGTGTCGGGGACGATGCCCAGGCGCACCACTTCCCCTCCAACTTGAGTC
This sequence comes from Anaerolineales bacterium, assembly GCA_016785015.1. Classification (GTDB taxonomy): domain Bacteria; phylum Chloroflexota; class Anaerolineae; order Anaerolineales; family UBA11858; genus NIOZ-UU35. Next base: position 1,261 of record JADHTJ010000140.1, on the reverse strand, counting down.
ACTAAGGCTTCCAGCACATAGGAATTAGACTCGTAGATTTTGCCATCTTCCAAGAGCGCGTCCAAGGGCAGCAGTTCATCTCCTGGGGACATCAAGCCCACGCGTGGTTGCCGGAAAACGGGAACCTGCTGCATCCCTAACATTGCCAGAACCCCAACATCCTGGGGGCGCAGACGTCGATTGGGGTTGAGTACCAGTTCTCCCTGGAGAACATCTTGCCCCCGAGGGCGGACATTCTCACCCGCAGGTACAGGGACAAATACCTGCACCTGTTCCGGCACATCCGAACCGGGATCGCGCACGCCAAAATCTGTATCCTCGACCCGCACAACCGCATCAGCACCATGGGGCAAAGTTGCGCCGGTCATGATGCGCGCCGCCTGGCCAAATTTGAGCGTAACTTGCGGGGCAGCCCCAGCGGGAATGTCAGCGACCACATCTAACACCACCGCTGATTGATGATCGGCTTTGACCACATCCTCGGCGCGCAGAGCAAAGCCATCCATGCTGGAATTATCAAAAACGGGCAGATCGATACCTGAGTAGATGCTCTCGGCCAAAACGCGTCCTGCAGAGCCAGCTAAGGGAGCATGTTCTTTTTCCACAATAGAAAAAGCAGCCATAAGTTGCTCTTGTGCTTGTGGAATTGGTGTGAGAGGAAGTTCTTTTGCCATAATTTGCGGCCGAAATTATATCATTTGGACAAGTGGGCGGAATGATGGTTGGTTATTTAATAATGGCGTATTTGCTTTGCACAAAACCGTTTTCAAAGGAACGGGTTTCAAGGTGGCGCAGTTTTTTGTCGTTATCTAATATACCGAACAATGGGATTCCATCGCCAATAAGGATGGGTACTCGCGTTATTGTAATCTCATCAATAAGGCCAACATCGATGAAGCCTTGAATTGTTTTCCCACCATCCACATAAACATGCTTGGCGCCTGACATATCAAGTTCTTCAAATATTTCGCGAGGAGAACTGGATCTAGACTCCACTGTTTCTTGCAAATGCTCAGGAATTCTAACCTGATTAGAACTTAAAACAATGACACGCTTGTTCCCATAAGGCCATTTTCCAAATGAAATTACCATTTCAAAAGTATTCCGACCCATAACCATGGAATCGACTGAATTGAAGAACGCGCCGAAGCCGTAGTCTTGGCCGTCGCTTCCCTCATCACTTCCTGGCAACCAGTCTAGATCACCATTTTTTCTGGCAATGAAGCCATCGAGACTTGTCCCTATGTAGACAGATATTTTT
>JADHTJ010000013.1 GCA_016785015.1 Anaerolineales bacterium | reverse complement strand
GCCTAGGAGCCGGGGGATATTTTTATCTTTCATATTCATCGTTTTCTCCCTTTGTGCCTTTCGCCAAAAGCCAAAAGCAAAATGATATTTCCGCAATGATAGAAACTACGACACCTGGGTAAGTTAATACTTGATAGCCTGGGAATAGGAAATATTGAAAAGATTCGATTAGAAGGCCGAAACCACCAATGATAAATAGAACCCCCAAGATTCTGGGGAGGTAGCTTGACTTAGAAACTAAATAGCCCAGAATAAGCATCCAAAAGCCCATAAATATCTGGGAGATAAAATATCCCTGTTCGTTCAAATTGAGAAAGAACAGCGCTTGAGCTTGCAACTGATCTGTTGTGAATACTTTCAAGTAGTTTGCCCCACTCAAAAGCGACAGGGCGGCAAAATTGTTGAGCGTACTGAGCACAGCAATGGGGACAGCGACCAATGCGAACAGCACAAAAAGATAAGCAAGGTTTTTACTAACTGGTTTAAGTAACAAGTACAAGGCCAGAGTCAAAATAAAATACCAGACCATATGGAGAAGTTCGCTCACAGAGCCGATCCGGAATAGAAATTCAGAAGCCCTGATATTTTTGGCCGTTGTTAAAGCATCTCCGGGCACAATTAGTTGGGGGCTAACATATAACAGAGAGAACATTCCATGTATCATGACGAGTAGGTATAGTATTCCTGCGATTCTTGCAGTCTTTTTGATTGCCCTAAGGGAACTTCCTTTGATTGAATTCATTTTTTCATTGGCTATCATCGTTTTCTCCATAAGAAACCAGATTTTCGAGCGTTATGAGTTCAAAGTTAGTGATATCTCACGGATTTGCTTTTGGCTCCAAAAACCTGGTTTCTTGTTGTCGTGGCGTTTCTTTATGCATTCTCGATGTATTTTGCGCCTTTGATCAGAAGCCAAAGCCCGATGGTTAATTCAAACGGCAGGTTTGGAATGAATACCCACAACGGCACATCAAATCCCATCAATGTGATCAGTTCTCCGATGAATGCCAGCGGGGCAGCGATTAGGCCAAAGGTAGCTAACCACCGCGGGACAAATCTTGATTGGAAGAGCAGGACATAGAATATGGTCCCTCCCAGGGTAAAAAAGATCATATTGAGCGAGTAGGCTGTATTCTGGGTTTCAAAGAGAATTTTTCCTATGGTTTGCAAATAAGCAGGGTTTCCCTCAACCGCAAATGCCTGACTTGTGCTCAAGAAAGCGAAAGTCAAAATTCTACTAACAGCCAGGAGCGCTACTTCTGTGAGGCGCAATCCCAAAGCCACGAAGGCGACTTTTCGATTTTGTTCCCTCAAAGCAAGATACAGCATGACGCTCAGAATGACCAGGGCCGTCACTGTGACCATTTCCACCAAAATGCCTACCCGAACCAGAATGGCATTGTTCGCAAAATTGGTCATGGTTGCCACTATGTCCCCTGACACCCTCAAGGGTTCAATTAATCCTAATCCAACGATTGCGGAAGCTACGGCTTGAAGCAGGAATGCTGCTCCAATAAGTCTGGGGGTATTCTTGTTAATATTCATCCTTTTTCTCCTTTTGATGTATCTTGGGATTACGAAATCTTTGATTTAGTGGATAAGGTATTTGGTAACAACTTGAGGAAATTTCTATCTTGTCACATCCATTCACATCGTAATGACGATTTTTCCGCGGGCGTGCCCTTTTTCAAGATAGCGGATTGCTTCGGGGATCTCGCTGAATGAGTATAGCCGATCGATAACAGGGACGACTTTGCCAGATTCAAGAAGCTCTTTCATATCAGCTAAATCCTGTTTGTTCTCTTTCGGCATTAGCATTCCCAGTTTCTTGGACCCGGCTTTTGAAATCAGAGGACCCAAAAGCGTGACTTTGAGCATATGCATCAGGGTTGAAAATCCAACGATGACACAAATTCCCTGGGGAGTTAATACCCGCTTCAAGTCTGAAAGTGAATGATTTGCGGCAATGTCAACAATCAGGTCATATTTCTGACTGTTTTGAGGGAAATCTTCCTGGGTGTAATCAATGACCTGGTCAGCGCCAAGGGAGCGCATCATCTCCAAATTTCGGGTGCTGCACACGCCAGTCACTTCAGCTCCGAACGATTTGGCGATCTGCACCGCAAAGGTTCCCACACCGCCCGAAGCGCCATTGATCAAAACCTTTTGCCCAGGCTGAACCTGTCCCTGGTCGCGCAGGGCGTGCAGGGCGGTAAAGGCTGCTTGCGGAACAGCTGCGGCTGCTTCAAATGGTATATTGGCCGGTTTCAGCGCGGCTGCATCTTCAGGCACACAGACATATTCGGCAAAAGCGCCAAAACCACACCAGTAGAGGTCTCCATAGACCTCATCCCCAGGTTGAAACCGGGTAACTTTGCTGCCCACCGCTTCAACCAGTCCTGCTACATCCGCGCCGAGGATTTTGTTTTTGGGTTTCGGAAACCCGGACTCTAAGCGCTGTAAAAATGGCGTGCCCCTCAAAGCGTGCCAGTCGCCCGCATTTAGGGAAGCCGCCCTAACTTTCACCAATATTTCATCGTCCTTGGGTGTCGATTTCTCTACTTCGGTGAGTTCAAGAATATCGGGTGGGCCGTATCTTTCATAAACTATGGCTTTCATCGTAATCACCTCTTTCATTTTGATTTTTCAGCAATAAATTTTAGTCTGCAGCTGATGAAGTAATGATGGTTGGGTTGAAGCCTTTCACGATCAGCCATACTGCCAGAATCATTTCTAATAAGGCGGCGGGAAGAAACATAAGGATTGAGATTGAGGATGATGGATCAAGAAGATTGAACATCGGCAACAAGCCAGAAGCGAAATACAGGGGTGCGCCAACCAGCCCCCAGATGGAAATCCAGCGTGGCAGGAGTTTGGATTGATACAATGCATAATAGAAGGGAAGCGCAGCCAGACTGGCTAAGATCCTGGGGCCCAGCAACTGAGTCCAATCATAAGTTGCCAGCAATCCCGCGCCTGCAGGCAGAAAGCCGGAAGCATCTGGATTTGCTGCACCCACAAATGATTGACTTACTGTGATGAGTGCCAGCAGGCTGATATTTCCAATAATAAATGGTACTGCCTCAAAACTGCGGGCGACAATATATCCCACTGCGATACTTTCATTATGTTTTTTCAAGATTGGAAAGATTACAATCGCCAGGCCAACAAATGCAGCCGCACCGATTAAATCAGCCAGCGCGCCAATGATCACCCGAGTTTTGTTTGCAGAAAAACTCATCAGGTAATCCGGATCGGCGAGCACTGGCTCCAAAAATGCAACGCTGAGAAATCCTGCTACCGTCGCAATGATGAATAATATCCCCACAATTCTTGCAATCCTATTGGGATTCATTTTTTCTTGAGCCGTCATTGTTTTTCTCCTTTATTTCTGAAGTTTATTTTCGATGGGTATACTATACCGACTAGACGGTGTTGTTTTGTAGACACTTAAGTGTTGATGGGGGTGTTGTTTTGGGAAAAGGGATTCAGAATCAGGAATCAGGTATTAGGCCGCTTACTTGAGACCTAAAACCCAATTGATGGAATTTGTTATGGGTTTGCTAAAATATTGCCTCATTCCCCCGAGGTTTATCACCAAATCGTTAGAGCAACCCTAACTCACGGGCGCGCTCAACAGCATCGATACGTTTTTTAACCCCCAGTTTGCTGTAAATCCTGCGGTTGTGACCTTTGATCGTGTCCAGCGCCAGGTAAAGTCGCTCACTAATTTCGCGATTGCTTAAACCCTGGGCAATCAGCTGTAACACTTCTATTTCACGGTCGGATAGCGGTTCAACCAAATTCTGATGTTGTTGGCTATGACCGGTTGCTTTCTCACTTTTAAATACAGTAAGCACCTTTCGAGAATAGTCCGACTGGATACCTTTCCTGGCAGCTTCATATAAGAGCTTTGCCATCGGCTGACCTTCGTCGACAAAGATCCGGCAATACCCCTCAGGCTCAGCCAGCTTCAGGGCATGTTCCAGAGACTTATGAGCAAGATCGACATTCCCCTGAGCCTGGTTAGCAAGCGATTGTAGGGCAAGGATTTCGATCATACTTCCCATCCTCTTTCCTGCTTCCGCCGCTAGGAGGAGTCGCTCCAGTAGTCTGATTGCATCGTCGATAGAAGCATCTGTTCTATCGACCTGATACCGGGCGATGAGACACCTGGTGAGGGTAATGTGCTCGAACTCACGCAGGTAGCTAAGATCATCGTCAGCGGATAATTCCCGTTCACGCACCCAACTCTGGGCTTCAGACAGCCTGCCTTGCCGAACCCAGATACGTGCTTTCATCGCCGCAATAGGACGCACGACGGGCAAGGGGGTTCGCACAAACACACGTTCTGCCTCATCCAGCAACCTTAGAGCATCATCCAGATCGCCCAGAGTCTCATTTAGGCGAGCCTGGGCAATACAATAGCGGTACTGCCAATCGGGTAGCTCGATTTGTTCGCCAAGCTCTTTACATTTCGTTAAATCCTGAGTCGCGGATTCCAGATCGCCCCTTTCTCGGTGAAGCTCACTGATCCCCGAATAGACATCCTCCGTGCCGATGGGCATCGGTTCTCCGTGATCAGCCGCAAGCCGCAACGCGTGTTCACAGGTACGGATTGCCTCGTGAAGGTGACCCAATGTCATCTTCATCTCAGCCAGGACAAATGTCCCAATGATCACATCCAGGGGTTTCATCACCGCCAGTCCATCGGAGAGGGTTTGGTGGGCTGCTTCAATATCTCCACTCGTCCAGTGTGCTAGCCCTAAAAGTGCAGTTGCATCTCCGCGATATTGAGAATCCCCATCGGGTGAGAGGTCGAGTACCCGCTTTGCGTACTTAACGGTCCTGGCTACATCACCAGTGGCCTGAGCGTGATAAGCACGTGCGGTGGCCAGCGATACGGGTAACGACTGAAACTGCTCATCATCGACAACGACCATTCTGGTATCCGGTCTTTCACTTATATTCACTGTTGGTTCCAGCCAGTGTTCGGCATCCAGTAATCGGGTCTCGGCGGCCTCCAGGTCGCCACTATTCAGAAAAGCCCAGGCATACGCAACGCAAAGCACAGGCCTGGAGCGTACCAACTCGGCGGGCAGTGCCTTCAACCAACTCAGCCACTCGATGGATTGAAAACTCCCATTCCAGGCTGGCCAGGCTAACTCGGCCAGGGCTGCTGCGCGCTCAAGATTTTTGGCAGAAAATGCGTGACGGATCGCGTCGGAAGGAAAATCATGCTGCTCATACCACTCGCTCGCCCGCTGATGAAGGTCAGAGATTTGATCGGGAAAAATCTGGCGCAAACGGTGGTTCAACAAATCGGCAAATAGATGGTGGTAACGATACCAACGACGTTCATTATCTAACGGAACGATAAAAAGATTGGCGTTTTCCAATTTCTCGAGGATTATCTGCGAGTTTTCCATCTTTGTAACGGAGTTACACAGTGGCGCAGTCAAGCGGTTTAGGATGGATGTGTGCAGCAAAAAATCTTTGACCTGATCCGACTGCTGCTGTAAAACTTCATCGGCAAGATAATCCTGGATATAGCGGTCGCTGCCAGTGAAGCGGTTGACGAAATCGGCGATCATCCCTCGGTGTTTCAATCCTTGTATGGATAGGGCCGCCAGGTGTAAACCGGCAATCCAACCCTCAGTGCGTCCTTCCAGGGAAGTCACATCCTGGGTAGATAATTTGAGGCCCATCACCTGGTTGAGAAATTCAATTGCCTCTTCAATTGCAAAGCGCAGATCATCAGCCCGGATTTCAGTTATCTGCCCACGAACTCGCAACCTGGAAAGCGGCCAAGAGGGATCAATTCGGCTGGCAACGATCAGGTGCATTTGCGGGGGGAGATGATCGAGTAGAAATGTAATGGCTTGATCAATCGGCTGTGATTCGATAACGTGGTAATCATCCAGGATGAGAACTGCGTTTCCAGGAAAGTTAGCGATTTCATTGAGCAAGCTGGTCAGCAATCCCTCGGTGTTCACCAGCCCCGAAGATTGGAGGGCGGCCAACGCTCCTTGTCCAATATCCGTTTCAATGGTTTGCAATGCGGCAATAAAATACGTCAAGAAACGCGTCAGGTCGTTATCACCTTCATCCAATGAAAGCCAGGCGACGCGTACGTCAGCTTCAATTTGCTGGACCCACGCACTTAGTAAGGTCGATTTTCCAAAACCTGCGGGGGCAGAGATAAGTGTCAATCTGCACGATAACCCAGAATTCAATTGTTCGATTAAGTGCGTGCGTGAAACGAGTTTCGGATGAGAAGGAGGAACGTAGAGCTTGGTAGTGAGGATGGGCGTAGTCATTGGTGACATCTTTGGTCTGCCAAAATTTTACACTATTAATGGATTTCGCCCCTATCTTTGCATTGTGTTCCCTCCCTCTTCGCCGAGATTGTCCTAGATGTTGAAGCCGTCGTCGCCACCGCTTCTGGATTTTCTATTGGGGGATGACCTGCCCCCAGTATTTGGTCTTACCATCACTACTTTTGGATCAGTTTTCGGGGGGCAGGTCAATTATGAGAATCGCTTTTTTATATACCAGTTTTCCTTTCAGGATGATGCAAAGATTCTTGCGTAAGTTATACCCTATTCAATCGCAGGTAAAATATATCCTTCAAGGAGTTTGAAAAGCGAAGTTTTTGCATCATAATTGCCACCGGTAAAAACAATAACCATATCGAGTTCGGGAAAAACCATTATTTCCTGGCCACCCCAACCACCTGCACGAAACATCTTTATTTTATCACCGGAATGGGAGAGTTCACTTGTCCACCATGTATAACCGTAACCATTTATCCCCGAATCTTCACCCGGAATGTTGATGCCTACATTATTGTTATAAGGTTTTGAACTATTTTCAACCCATGCTGACGAAATAATATTTGTGCCATTCCATTCGCCATTATTTAAATAGGTCACTCCAAATTTCATCATATCTATTGGGGTTATAAAAAATGAACCTGAACCATCCCATACACCTCCTGGGAATTGCGTCCATTGAGCATTTTCAATGCCAAGGGGTTCGAACAAATACTTCATTGAAAACTCATCGATATTCATATGGGCAGCATTTTTAATGATTTCACTCAAAATAGCCATACCACCACCATTATAGGTAAATAATTTGCCAGGTTCTTGCCACCAGGGTCTTTCCAAAACACAGGTGATTGTTTCTGCACAATCAAACCATAGCGCATCAATATCATTGGCTGCTGAACCATGAGCAACACTCCACTCGTCCCAGGCTAATCCTGAGGTCATTGTTACCAGATGTTCGATGGTAATATATTCTCTGTTGTCAACTTTAAGGTGCTGATGATCTGGCAAATAGTCGAATATGGATTGATGAACACTTTTAATAAAACCCTTATCAATTGCAATTCCAATACAAGCTGAGGTAAAACTCTTGGTAACAGACATCATTTCGTGAGCCATGCTCCGATCCCAGTTCACTAATTCTCCATGATAATTAGGTGCGTCCCACTTGTATCTATGTCCAGGAAAATATTCATCCAACACTAGCAAATTGTTTTTATAAATGAGCATGGAATGTACTTCGCCAAATTTACCGGAGCGAATCTTATCGACTGCATTTTCAATCAAAGCGGAATCAATATTCACTTCCTCTAAGGTGCCAACATCTAAACTATCATCAATATTCTCAGGTGGTTGATAAGTGTATTGACTGGAAGTATCGCTTCCACAACTGGCCAGTAGTAATGAAAGAATAATAATTATGAGAATCGTTTTTTTCATTTTGTATCTCCTTTTTTAATCGTCACTCACTCGGTAAAGAGTTGATAAACCCGCCGACCACATCAATGATCGCCCGTTCTTTCTCCCAGGCATCCCCACTAAAATTTCCGTACAAACGATCTGCACTAGTGACAATAACCATGTCGAGTTCATCCAGCAAGATGATTTGATTCCCGCCGTGACCACTCGCGTATTTGAATTGATGGTCGCCTGACCTGGCAGACCACCACTGATAGCCATACCCGATATCGCGATAGTAACCATATCTACTGGTTATGCCAGGCATCCACCCAGAGATATCGATTTTTTCTGAGTACCTTTGCAGCGAATCCTCAATAAAATCTGCTGAAATGACCTGGCTCCCGTCATATTCACCATCATTGAGATATAACAAGCCGAACTTGGCCCGATCACGAGCCGTTAGGGACATCCCGTGAGAACCGTAATTGTAGCCATCTGCATCCTGGCTCCAATCACCTACCTGCGTATCAATTGGCGAAAAGAGATGTTCCTGAGCGAATGATTTTAGATCTGTGTCGCAACTTCGCGCCACGATAGCCCCCAGAACATGAGATGTCAGATTACTGTAACCGAACTCGGTTCCCGGATTGCTGGTGAGAGGAAATTCGACAATGAAAGGTAGCCAATAGCCGCGTGAAGAAAAAAAAGCATCCATATAAGGCGTGCGCTCCTCCCAGACATATCCAGAGCGCATTTGCAGCAAGTCCAGGATCGTGATCTGCTTCTTCCTCGGATCAGTTATTTGATCGGAAAACTCCGGGAAGAAATCGATCATCTTCTGATCCACGCTTGACAGACAGCCTTGATCCAAGGCAATGCCGACCAAAGCAGAGGTAAAACTCTTCGTCGCCGATGCCATAAAGGCCTTCTGTTCAACCGACCCTCCATTGAAATATCCTTCAGCAATTAGATGGCCGTTCTTAACCACGAGTAACCCATAAAGAGTATCTAGTTCTGCTGCATTGAGATAGAGTTCTGCTACAAGGTTGGGATCCAACCCCTGCTCTGCGGGCGTTGACACATTCCAGTTATCACTGGGAAGAGGGACATAATTAGCAGTAGCAAGTTCGGCCGAAGAAGGGCCGCATCCGACCAGCATGGATAAGATGATGATCATGCTGACGAACCGAAAAAGTGAGTAGTGTCGTTTTTTCTGGGTAGTCATCGTTTTCGCCTTTAGGAATTCTTGCTCTTGCGAAGACTGAGAGCAACAAAAAGCCATCCCAGAACTAATTCGATCAAAAGGTGAAATGATAAAGAGGCCGCTTCAGCTTGCAGACCAAACTGGATCATCTTTTCAGGCGACAGGGCGAAGGCTTTGACACCCAATAGCGGACATAGGGTGTAGGTAGCCATACCAAAAAAAAAGTACCCAGCCATACGATAGTCTCTAGCTGTTTTCTGGTCATCTAGAAGTTGGTTACGTTCTTCTGCCCAGCGCAAAAAAATATAAATCATCAGCACGGTCATGATTCCACCAGCAATACCAAAGATGATAGAAGTTGGGTTCGGCAAGGGCATGTAGGCAAAGCCGATGTATACAAATCCACCGATGGCAATAATCCATTTGCGGGCGGATGACATATCCGTTCGGAGCATAGCACCCAGGATGATGAAATAAATCCCAAATTTGAATGAATAACCCCACAGCAGATAGCGAATGATTTTCCAGGGAGATGCAACCTGGCTGGCACCCTCTAAAGTGGCACCCCCTGCCTCCAAACTAGCCAAATAACCGGGTAAGACGATATATCGTCCAAAGATGGCATTTAGCAGAAAAAGAAACCCAAGGATGATAAAGAATGTGCTTAGTTTTTTATTCATTGTTTTTCTCCTGTTGTGCGATTTTCAAAATTGCATTCTGAACAATCAATCCCGGTCTTGCCTATAACCCATCCGCCGCTGATGCAGCCAAAATCCAATAACAAAAAACAGAATTATGCTGACTACACCTTCTGCACCAGGAGTGAACCATACTTCTCTCCCGCTAATAAGTTGGATAAAGCCACTGAGTAGTAAAGCATTTCCGAGAGTATTGCCAATGGTGTGCATTATCCAGGCTGGCCAGACCGAGTTAGTCGCCAGACGTATTTCACCGTAAACCACGCTCTGAGCGATGGAGCCAATTAACAAAAGTGGAACGAAGTACCACAACATGTTCGGTGTCAGGTAGTGCCAGAAGGCAAAGACAAAGGGCAAGTGCCAGGCACCCCAAACTAACCCAACGATGGCATGCGAAAGCCAGATTTTCATTTTGAGCGAATATACCTTTGGAGCCAGGTAACCGCGCCAGGTAAACTCCTCGAAGATATTCTTAAATAAAGCTGAAATAAACCCTGGGAATAAAGCGGCTACAAAGACGGAAGACATATTCGCATCCAATTCCAAGCCTCTCAGCAATACGCCAAGCAGTACAACCAGCGTGATTACTACAGGGAAGACCAGGATACTTACAAGCCACCAGAAGCCGTTGCCCTTGAAGTTTGGTCGTAAACCTAAATCGCTCCAACCGTCGCCGCCAAAGATACGCAGCAGCAGCATAATTACAAACGGGGCAATCAGCCATAGTAGTTGACCCAAGCCAGAAGTACCTGTTTCAGCTCCAGGAGGCACGGTGAAAGGCTCTATGATACTTGCCAGAACGGCTATTGCAAGAACGAATACCGTGAAGATAAAAAGATTTCTTTTAGTAGTCATCGTTTTACTCCTTTTCGACTATTCCACAGTGATAACAACATTTCCTTTTTTATGTAGCCTTTCGACGTAGCGATGCGCTTCAGCAATTTGTTCTAGGGGATAGGTTCTATCAATGACTACCGTTATCTTCCCAGCTACAATCAGTTCTGCAAGGAAGGTTAGATCTTCAGCCTGATCCGGGCGGGACATTTCCACACTCAAGTAAGCCCCGTCTGGAGTCAATGCTTTCTTACATTTTGATTTTGAGAGTCCCGAGATCATCTTTCCAACAGCATCAAAGATGACATCGTAACGCTCGCCTCTTTCTGTAAAATCCTCTTTGGTGTAATCAATGACTTTTTCAGCGCCCAGCGATTTCACCAGATCAAAATTTGCACCGCTGCATACTCCGGTCACTTCTGCCCCCCAGTATTTGGCAAGCTGGACTGCATAGGTACCTGCGCTTCCAGAAGCTCCGATGATAAGAGCCTTCTGCCCGCTCTGTATATCCCCTTTTTTAAGAATATTCAATGCCGCTAATCCCCCAAAAGAGACAGCAGCAGCCTGCTCATAGGGTATATCGGCTGGTTTTATGGCCATCAGTCCTTTCTTTTCATCCCCTTCTTCAGGCAGACATTTATACTCAGCATATGCGCCAAAGCTGAATCCTGTATTTCCAAAAACCTGGTCACCTGGCTTAAATCGTTTGACATTTACGCCCAAGGCTTCAACTTCCCCGGCAAACTCAAACCCTAATACATTAAACTTTTTGGGCCTAAAGAGACCATTGAAAAGTCTTGCGGCAACCGGGTCGGGCTTGCGCATACGCCAATCGGCTGCTGTGACCGTGGTTGCATGAACTTTTATCAGGACTTCATCATCCTTGGGGTTCGGTTTGGCTACTTCTTTGAGTTGAAGAACTTCGGGCGGGCCATATCTTTCGAACACAATTGCTTTCATTTTGGTAGTCATGGTTATTACTCCTTTTGACTAGGCCAAGATTGGTGAGAATTTACATTAACAATAGCAGCCAGAGGGGGTCTCTCACGGTAATTCCCATAGAACCGCCAGAGGGTATCTATGTCATAGTCACAAATGGGTTATTCTGCGGAGTTAATTCCGCAGTAAATCTTGGTCCAATTGACTAATCAAGCTTGGTCGTGAAACGAATTCTTTTGGATGGAGGATAATTAATTTGGTAGGAAGTTATTCTAATGCACACTATTATCTATTGAGATTGCCACAAACAAAAGAACCAACTCAGTGTTGGTTCATGGTTAGGTCGTTGCTCAGGACAATGAAGGCTCCATAATCGTTGTTGTAACAGAATCTCAAATATAGTAATGATTTCAGGTTTTCTCGCATTCATTATAGCAGAGCATTTTGTATAAATTCATTTTTTCCATTTCAAAGGTTATTCGCGAAGCGAATACTCCGTAGCTTGCTACGTGAGTTCCATGCTTGAGCAAAACCTGACCCGTAAGGGCAAAATTCCGAAATACCCCGTCAGCTTGCTGCGGGGATAGGAATATTGAACTATTCAAAGCTCCTTTCTGCATCTGAAAATAGCACGATGAGTCACTTCAATTTCATAAAACCGGTTTGTAGGCCGATGACCCAATCCTCGCGGTTATTTGCTCGCGCCCGGTCAACAGCCCTGTTGTGATCGTATGAAATTGCGATCAATTCTGTATTCCATCGCTCCGCGTTCTTCTCAAGAACAGCGTACCGGGCATGAGGGGAGCCAGCCTCCATCACATGGGGTTCAGGTTCAATATCGTCATAGGCTGGCAATCCAACACTGCCGGGGTTAACCACCAGTTGATTGTCGGAAACTGCCACGATTCGGGAAATATGAGTATGTCCGCACAGGATAATGGGCGCGGTTTCATCCCCAATACGCGCTTTGATTTCATCAAGCGATGCCAAACAGGAATGACCATTTGAGATGGCTTCCAACAGATATTGCTTATCATCTGATGGGCTGCCATGAACCAGGACAATCTCGGTACCAATTTCTGCGCGTGCTGGCAATGAATGCAGCCACTTTAAATCTTCTACATCCAAACATCGCCGGGCAAATAGATCTGAGACTCCCAATTGCTCTGGATTTTGGGTCAAAATCTGGCGTTCGTGGTTCCCTCGAATTTGAATCCAATCTTGAGTCCTAAGGTAATCCAGAGTCTCTTTCGGCCACAATGGCCCAGAGATGAGATCACCCAGATTCACAACCAAATCTACACCTCTGCGTTGGATATCTGCAACCACTTGCTCTAATGCAGCTAAGTTTCCGTGTATATCCGATAGGATGGCTATCTTTTTCATATTTGCATTGATCCTTTGTCTTCAAGTCGAATCCACCAACGACTCCTTAAGGCTTTTTTGCAACATACAAATGTACACTGCCAAAGCCACCAATTTCTTCATTGGTAAATTCAAACCCAAACTTTGTGAATAACGGTTCCATATCTCGGACAATATCACCCCCTGCAATCCATGCTCTTGTAATCAATACACCAATCCTATTGTGGTCAAAGGGGTAATCCACATCAACCATCACGATCTTCCCTCCTGGCTTTAATACCCGATGCATTTCCGACATTGCTTTTTCTCCATCCGGATATGCTGTGAATGCCATTGTGTTTATGATCGAATCAAAATACTCATCTTCATAGGGCAAACTTTCCACATTGCCTTGCTGGATTTTGGCCGAAAGGTCCGCTTTCGCCAGTTTATCTTGAAGCATCGTCACAAACCGCGCATTATAGTCAATGCCATATGTGTCAAATTGACTTGCATATTGCATCAGCAAATATCCAGTGCCAAAGGATACTTCCAGAACGCGCGACCCCTGAATATGAGGTAGAGTTGCCTTCAACCATCTTTTCCAAAAAGGTAAAACCCTGACCACTCCGTCATAAATCTTTGCGAACGAAGTGTAGAAACGGTTATATTGCTCTGTAAATTGTTCTTTATCTTCAGGCTCACTTACATATCTTAATTGTTTGTTCATTAGTACTCTCTGTTCAATGCTTTTTCTCTATATCTACGTGGCTTTAGCCAGTTGATCATGATCTGGCAAGATGTCTTCCATATTGCGAATGGTTGGGAGGCAGTATCCACATAACCCAACCAGGATCACCCCAAAACTCGTAAAGAATATCAGCAAGCTCATCCCCGAGCCGGGTCCGGTTCCAAAGATTGGTCCAAAAATCCTTGCAAAAGCTGTGTGAGTCTGCATGGCTGGCTCCATGACGTAATCGGCTAACGCACCGCCAATAATTGGTCCTATGGGGCGTGTGAACCATGAGATCAGTGTGCGGGTGGCAAAGACGCGGCCCTGAAGATCAGGGGCTACTTTTGCCTGCCAGATCGATTGCCCAGAAGTGTTGACTAACGCTACCGTGATTGAGAACAGCACCATGGCTGGGATCCACAGAAAAACGCTGGTGCCAAGCCCAAAGAGCATGATCGAAAAACCGAACAGCATCCAGCCTGCTAATACGCCATGGATGCGGCGTTTGAAGCCACCCCAGGCACTCATGATCACACCCCCGGCCAGACCTCCAAGGGCTCCCGCGGTTTGAACGGCTCCATAGATCAGGCTGTCCTGACCGGTTCGAGCCAACACCATGGGGGCATAGACGAAATAACCCGTCACAACAAACAGATTACCAACCAGGTATAAAAGCTGGATCCCCAGCAAACTCGGACGTTCTAGGATGTACTTGAAACCAAAAATACTCTCTTTTAGCAGATTGCCTTTCGAGCGTTGTCCTTCCACCGTTTTTGGGGGTTGAGGAATGTACGCCACCAGCAGGGTGCCGATAGCTATAACAAAGGATAGCAAATCGATCAGCAAGATCAGGGCGAAACTGTCGAAAAAGCCCTGTATGGATACTGCCAATAAAGCTCCAGCCAAGGCTGGGGCCAATACGTCAGGTCCTGAGCGGAGTAATTCCATCATGCCGTTGGCGCGACCATATTGCTCCTTGGGGATCATCGTGCTAATCGTGGCCGTATAGGCAGGTTTTTGGAAGGTATTGCCGATGCCGTTGATAGCAGCGGCGACATACAAATGCCAAAATTCCAAATTATCGCCGGTATACAATATCAAGATTGCGGCTGTTGATGCCACCGCACCGAGATCACTGACCATCATCATCAACTTGCGACTGTGACGATCGACCAAGGCGCCGGCAATGGGAGAGAGCAGCAAGAATGGTGTGATGAAAGCCACCTGCATGACTGCCATCGCCGTAGCGCTCTCGGTTTGTTTATACATCCACAGCGTCATCCCAAAAGTGGTCATCGATGAGGCAATCACGGAGACCACTTGCCCGATCCAGACAATCGTAAAGCCTTTCATTCCTTTGATCGGTTTATTGTTATTCATAGAAAGAATTTCATATTTAATCCTGGTTGGGTATTTCTTTCGCCGTAAAGCCAACCAGGAGCTTTAGCAAATAAATAGGCAACAGCCATTCAAAACCTGCTGGGAGGGCGAAAAATTGACTAGCCACAATCATACAGACCATCAAAATCACAGCTGCCGTGCGTTGAAAGTTCAACGGTGTGTGCAGAATTATGAAAGTAGCTACAGCCAATCCAGCATATAGAAAGATGCCGTATAATCGAACTTCAGGTGTGATACTCGGTACCCAAAAGGATACTGCGCTCAGAGTCAGTGCGATGACGACTTCGAGTACAACAACCCATTTTTGGGCGCTTTCTCCAAAGCGACGCTTTCCAGTTTTGGGGTCGACTTCTAAAAATTCCACATACAAAAACAAGCTGATAAACCAGATCAGGGTAAGAGCTAATGCCCAATTGGGTTGATTGAAAAATATCAATAACAGGGGGTGAACGTGCAGTAAATTGTGATGCCAGATGGGAATGTGACTGACCTCACCAAGACGCCGTCGCTTCATTGCCTGGTGGTTGTAACCTGCCACACCACCGCCCATATCCCAAGCAATGAGCGCAGCAACGATCATTTGCTGCCATGTCCAATCCAGGCCAGCAACTTTCGCGGCTACCAAAACACCAATCGGTAACAGAATGGAAAGACCGTATCCAACTAAAACCTGGCGGGGCGTCCATCCTACGCCGCAGGCCCGAATCCAACTATCAAACCAATAACGGAAAAAGGGATTTCGAGGTCTAGAGGTTGCAAGTTTCATTTATAACCTTTATACAATCAGTTCATCGCCGTAATTCATGATAGTGCAGGGGAAACCCATTTGTTCGACGTCCCGTTTAAACTTTTGGTCATCTGCAGGGTTAAACTTCTTAGTAAACAAAAAGTCAACATTGTAGTGACAGGGGATAACGAGCTTAGGTTTCATCATAGCCACCACTTCCAGCGCTTCGGAAACATTAAAGGTGTTAGGCGCGTGATCACCACCAATGGGGATCATCAACACATCCGGCTGCAAATCCACAAGACCCTGCCAATCATCTAATAACAGCAGCGAATCACCCATATTGACGATCGTCTTATTATCTACGGTGATCATAAACACTTTCGACCCTATTCCAATCCGTTCACCTGGGCCAGGCGTGGCAGTTTTTTCGATCAACCCAAACAGAAACTTAAAATGCAAAGAACCATGGACAGAGCGAAAGGCTTCAAAGGTAATTCCATCTACTGTAATTACATCGCCAACCTTCATTGGGTAAGCCGGATCCATTAAAAGATTAAATTGGATTCCTCGGGCGCGCGGGTTATACATATAGATTTCTTCGCCATTTTGCCTGACCAACTCTTGCCCACAGATAACGCTGGCGCCAGAAGCTGCTGCAATCTTATCGGTTGACCAGTGGTGATCGGGGTCGCCATGGGTCAACAAAATATGAGTAACGTCATCCCATTCGGATTTGGGAATGTAACTTTTAAGTTTGAATATCCAGCCATCTAGCCCGGGATCGATAGCAATTTTTGATTTTCCGTTTTCTACAATGAATGCATTGCAGAGGTAGTGTTTGATTTTCATGTTATTGACTCCTTATCTAAAACTATTTGTAGATCGTTTTGAAAAACATGTTGTCCCGTAGTTTGATGGGAAATTTGGCTAAAGATTTCATTTTTTGGGCACCAGGGTCAATGAGATATTGCTCCTTGGGTTTTTCAATTGCCAAGGCATGGGTTATCACTTTAGCGACCTCCAGAACGGGGATTCCAGGAAGGAAGCCCAACTCGAACGAGTTTTTTTACTAATAGGTTTTTAGGTCATGCCCGTAGACGAGTTTGACTTCTGGAAAGCGTTCTTTGAAGAGAATTATGTTATCCAATACATTCTGACCGCCTTCAAGGTTGCTGGAATAATATCCCGGCCCGATCCCAGTCTCAAATTGATAATGATCGTTGCAGGCATCTCCAGTGAAAAGAACCTGTTCGTCGATGCCATTGATCAAAAAGATCACATGCCCTGCACTGTGCCCACTCGACGAGATTGCCCACAGCGAGCCATCCCCAAATACATCTACAGCTTTGCCCAGTGGCGGTAAGTCAATGCCCTCGGCAAAATCAATTTCATACAATTCATCGATCCCATCCAAATGTTCACTTTGCATGAAGAACCTGAAATTGATATATCGTTCATTCTTCCCCGCGACATAAGGAATGTCCTTAGGTAAATCGACAATCCCAGCCGTATGATCCGTATGCAAGTGGGTTAGCCAAACCCCTTGAAGTTGAATGTTTTCTTTGTCTAAAATCGCGGCAATATGCGTGTTGGGTTCTTGGCTGCCTTTCGCGAGATAACTCTTGACCATAAGACCCCTGATCGTGCCATATGGATTGTCAACATAGGATGCGTCTAGTCCAGCATCAATCAGATACGCACCAAGCTCCTGATGCTGGATGATGCCCACATTGACGGGTATCTCAATATCTTCATTTTCGATATCTTGAGCCGCTTCGTGCTCCAAATTCATGATGGCTGACAAGGTAGTTTGCATAATCCCAGTCGAATACGTTTGGATGGTAATCGGTTGGGGATGCGCGAGAATTTCATCCCAGCTGTGATAGGCTGCTTCAGGCGCTGAAAAGGGAACTCGCTTTATCACTGAAGGCAGCATGATGATGATCGAAAGCAAGGCCATCAAAATAATGATGATGCCTGCACCAAGCAATAATTTGTGTGTGTTTTTCATTTATAATTTTCCTATGCATTAAAAAGATACAGGTTTTGAATAATCGTCTAGTTCATGCCAGGGTTGGAAGCCACAAGATTTGTAAAGCCCAGCTGCGGCTTCACTGTTTCTAAAATGGGCGACGGAGGCGAATTTCATCCCGGAAGCGACCATCTGGTGCATGCAATGGAGCATCAGCGCCCGACCCAACCCGCGCCGTTGGTAATCCCTATGAGTCCCGACCGGCTCGAAGTAACCGATTTTGTTTAGATCGTCGTGCCATGAATTCGCGAAGGCGACGAAGGTTCCATCCGGAGCGATGACGACAAACTCACGTTCTGGAGCATAGCCGGGGGCCTCCATAACTTGCCGAATAGCTCGGGGGTCCAGCCTGCTTTGGGAAAAGCCGCAAAATGAACACCTGCCACTGCCGCGGCTTCTTCCACCCCGCTGACAGCCCGGATCGTATAACCTTCCGGGAAAACCGGTTCATCAACATCGTCAAGCGAGGCGCGGGGCACCATGTAATTAGCCTGATTTTCGAGTTTCCATCCTAACTCCAAAAGGAGCCGAGACCTATCCGTGTCGCATTGGTACGCGTCAGTATAGAAGTGGTCTGCATCTATATTTTGCTTGTGCATCAGCTCCACGGTGCGGGCATCGGCGTATTCCAAAACTTCTCGTTCGAAATCATTGCCTCGCAAATCTGGTCGGACTTGGGCATCGTAACATTTGAAACGTGGGCTCGTCAAAACCCACGCAGCAACTCCAATGCCATCTTCCCAGATTGTCATGACTTCGGCGGGGTCAAAATGTTTGTTGCCGTTAAAAAGCCGATGGGGGATATCTCCGGGGTGGAGATATCCACAACCATCAGTCTCAGCAATCGCCGCGGCATTGAAGTCTTGCAATAGTTCGAGATCAAGTTCACCCTGACAAGTGCGCCTGCACATGTTTTCTCCAAATACTTACACTTGTTTACCTGATAGAGAGGCGAAAGCCGCTGGATCGAAGCCCTTGATAATCAACCAAAGCGCCAGAACCATTTCTTGCAGGGCCAGCGGCATCATCAGAAATCCCCAATCGATACCAAACATACCTACCATAGGAGAAACAAGGTACAGCAAGCCACCTATAAGTCCCCAAAGTGACAGCCAACGGGGGATAAGTTTAGAGCGATAAAACACCCAATAGATCATCAGGGCTCCCAGGCTAAAAACAATCGACACGATATGAGCCAGCCAGGTCTCGGTTTTCGTGAACAGGGCCCCCAGGTGCTGGAACATGCCTATTTCACTGGATCCCGCCAAACTGAATTCCTGGCTGAGCGTGAGCAGCATCAGCCAGAGGGCAGCCAGCGCCATGTAAACAACGGCTTCCAGTGCTCCTCTGAAAACAACTGCACCGAGTGCCAGGGCGTGATTGTATTTCTTGAAGATGGGGTAAAGCAAAACCGGCACCATAGTTAGCGCAAAACCCATTATCAAAATAAACAGCGCTCCAAGGATGATCTTCGTTTCGTTGGTGGCAATATTCGCCAGATAGTCTTGATCTTCCAGGAATGGTCCCAGATTAACCTCACTGAGTACGCCAGAAACCGTCCCGATGATAAAGAATATGCCTACCCATACTGCCGTTCTTCTATTTGTTTTCATTTTCATTCTCCTTTTTGTTTGTCCATTCTCTTTCGATTATTGGGTGAACAAATTTGTCCATCGTAATTTTGTCTAATAAGCCAGGGATGATCATTTTCAGCCACATTTATATCTGACCAGGCTGCAATCGAACTTCTCGTTTACGCAGCCGGGCTGCTTTGATGATGATCCTGGTGCATTCTTCGGCCGTCATCATGTTCTTGGTAAAAAGTGAGCGACCTGCTGCACCGCGCGGTTTTCCATCCTAATAATTTAGGTTTTCGACACCCTGAGCATATAACGGTTTTCTACCTGAATTATGTTTGATGTGGCTATTACTTCAAAGCCAAATTTTTGATATAAATGTACATTTTCATCCAAATCTGTTTCCAAATATGCCTGTGCTGAACAGGCGTCAACCTCCTTACAAAAAATTTGCATAAGTTTCGAACCAACTCCCATTCCACGATAACCTGGCAGCACACCAATAGGCCCTAGGTGCCAATGTTGTGTCACTGGGTCATGAATTGCCCATTCCTTTTTCCAGGTGTACTTTCTATAATCGAGTGAATTCTTTTCTTTGACTTCGATTGAATTTACTGACTTTTTACTGCCAACGCATGACTTCATCCGCATAACCCCAATGATTTTTTTATTTTCCTTGGCAAGAAAAACAATACCAGGTAATTTTGTAAAAAGATCCATGAACATTAGCTCTATTTCAAGCCGTTCTACTTCGCTATTACCCTGAAAAATAGCTACATGGAAAGGGTTATTGAGCATGGCGATACTGAGAACTTTGGCCGCTTCTTTAGTATCATTGTTTTCCATAAATGAGATTTGGTAATTACTCATACTTTCATCCTTCATTTGTTGGTTGTAAATTACTTCACACCTTGGCTGATATACAGACCAATTTGCGAATCAATCTATCCAGGCCACGCTCTTGAGTTCGCGTTTGATGCCGCGCTGGTAACGATATTTTGGATAGCCTAAGATCAACGCGGCAACAGGCACGTTCTCAACAGGGATTGAGAACATCTCCTGTAAGGCTGAATTATTCTGGATTGCAGGTGGCACCAGATCGATGGGTGAGCCGCCTAACCCAAGGGCGTGTGCTGCCAAAAAACCATAAGTCATGGCAATATTGATATCTGTTTCATATTTCTCTGCATCTCGATGAGCATGGAAGATGATCATGGCGGGGGCATAGCGGGTAATCGTGTCCTCAACACCTTGTTTCAATTCTGGCAACCGGCTCTGCATCATCGGAGCTACATGTCCTTCAACAACTTTGAACTTCTCAGCACCATTTTTAAGACGGATGATCAATCGACCGATCGGGTTGCGCATTACTTTCAGAAGGCCATCATAAACCTTGATCATCTCAGGCAGGGCTTTTCGGATAACTGAGGTATCCTGAACCACAACGAGCTCTATTTTCAGGGGAGTAAAGCTGGGGGGTGCAAACGAAATTGCCTCGACAATCTTCTCCAAAACTTCTGTTGAAACGGGTTGATCTTTATAGGTTCGGATTGCGCGGCGAGTTTTGACCATTTCACCAAAAGGCAAATTCGCGGCTTTCCCTTTAGGTAGCTTGAAGAAATCGGTATCATAGGATAATCCGGCTACCTGGATGGACTTAAATGGACATATCGCCATACACTGTCCACACTTGATACACAAATCCTTACGGTTGCTACGTAAGGTGATACCGGTCTCACGGTCCACTTTCATGGTCAGGTTTGGACAAACCTCGCCACACAGCCCGCAAAGAGTACAGGTTTCATAGTTGATGCTAATTTGATCTTTCATGCATAATCTCCATCTTTATTATTCTGCAACAACTCCATTGCCTTCGCTTTGATCACCTTCATCGTGGCGGTGTCAATAGCTTCTTCAGCATACTCAACTACCAGGCTGAGTTTTCCAGCACAAGTCACCGCGCCGATCACCATATCGACGTGTACCAGGGGAAATGCGCCGCCTGGCTGCATGATCAGGCGGTCCAATTCCAAGGCACCATACTTTTTAGGAAAATCTAACCGCCCGAGATTGGTGATTGCAGGGCCAATAAGTTTGGCGTCCAAGGTTTCCATCTTGGCTCTTTTTAGGAGTCCCACAACCATGTCTTCCCGTTCACTGAAGTTGTGCAGTTTTTTATAGCGAGGTGAGTCTGGCATGACAAAACTGCCCAATTTCTTAAAGCTGAGCGCTTCATAGACATTCGAATCCATCTCTAAGAAAATCGGGAGATCGCCAAAGACCTTTTTGTTAGAGATTTTTGAGATGATTTTTTTGTGATACTTACGGGCATTGTCCCAAAAGCTTTTGTTTGTGTTGTACTTGTACTTCACTTCCAACCCCAAGGCATAATAGCCTATCCCTTCCCCTGGATGTTTCGGGAGCCGATCACGCAGGCTGACTGCACTGACGGTTTTTGCATGATGGGGTTGCTCGCTGACCACATATTTCTGTGCACCAGAGAAGGCCGTAATGATAGCTGAATTCACCGTGACATTTTCTTTTCGGCTGCGTGTCACCAAAGCAGATGTCTCTGCTTCCGATAATTCTATTGAGAGAATTTCATGGTTGAAGTTTTCCCAGTAGGCTTTGTTGAGAGCGACGTAATCTTCCTGATCGAAGTATACGATTTCATCAGCCCATTTCTGTTTGATCTTGTTGACAAAGTACATAATTAAGCCCGACGGAGATACATCCTTGGGTAGATTATCTAGAGAAATTGGTTCTGGTGTTGGCAGCACTCGAGCCTCAGCTGCTGGGTCGCCCAGATGAATCATCAGGTCACGCGCCAGGTAAGCCAATGACATACCGTCACAGATGATATGGTGGCACAGGATGATCAGCTCGGACACTTCTGGGGATTGAACCAGATTAAAACGAATCGCTGGGCGTGTTTCAAAATCGTAGGGGATCTTCGCGCCTTCAGCATGGATCTGGATCCAATCGTGCTCCGATTTGCGAGGAACGACCTCGATGGGGATTTCTTGTGCCCCTTCAGACGTGAACCACAACTCGCCTTTCTGGTTATCCTCGATGCGTACGCGCAGTAGCGCATGTCGTTGTTGTACCTTTTCGATCGCGCGCTTCAGCATTTCTTCAGTCACTTTGCCTTTGATACGAGCAACCATCGTGACAGTTGAAAATGGCGCGTGCGAGAAGAAGCGCTCTGCCCCGGTGACTTTTCTTTCGTAAGGTTGGGTTTCGTGCTGTTTATTCATTTTCATTAATCCTCACATTTTGATTGATTTGATAATTGTTATTTGGTATTGCCCGTATAGGAGTACGATCCAATGCACCGAATTCTTCTACAATGATCTTGTCATCATCGAAGGTCAGGATCAATTTCGCTGGGGTTGAATACCCGGCTGGATGCAGTTGACCGATATCAAGGGGAAGCCCAAGTAATAAAGCCTACGTATCAAACCCAACAGAGCTGCTTGATCGAAGGTTCCGGTCAGGACTGTTGTCGTGAGTCCAGATCGTTCAGTTTCGATCCGAATATCTATCTTTTCCATCCAGTCCGTCCAATTCTCGCTTACTTGTCCAGCAATTTTGAGTTGGTAGGGGATAGGCTGATCAAGCGTAAATATAGATCTGTCACAGTCATCAGTATGCTTATCAATCATACGAATATATTAGCCAATCTTTAATTCGTTGTCATAACCCAGAAGGGTTAACATATGGGTGATTGGGGGGTTAACGGTGGTTATCGAAAAAAGCACCCGAAATTCGGACCTATCCAACAAAATACAAAATAATATACTGCGATTGATCCCCCATTGAAAACCTTTTCGGACTCTTGTAAAACTTAATCGATTTCCAGAAGTCCCAATCCCCGAGCTTTCCCGACAGCCTTCATCTGATTATTGACCCCCAGTTTGCTGTAAATATTGCGCACATGCGTCTTGACTGTATTTGCCGAGAGAATAAGATTAGTGGCGATCTCTTTCCGTGTGTGGCCTTTGGCTACGAGACGGAGTACTTCGAGTTCGCGTTTACTTAAATGCTCTATCAATTCCGAAGCAGGCGTTTGCGATTTCGCTTCAATAGTTTGCTCCGCATCTAGAACCGGAAATGCAGACAATAATCTCCCGACATACTCTGGTGCAATCTTGCGGGCGGCAGCTTTGTAAAGGAGTCGCGCTAATCGGGGGCCTTCATCCACGAACGTGCGCACAAACCCTCCCGGTTCGCCATGGGCGAGGGCTTGTGCCAGAAAACCTAGAGCTTTCTCAATTTCATCCTTGTCTTGAGATGTCAGTGCTAAGAGCAGCAAAATCTCGATCATTCGCGAAATGCGTCCCACAGCCTCAGCTGATTCCAGGAGCCGATGAAGCAAACTGATGGCTTCATCTATTCGTCCTTCAGCGAGAAGAATTCGGGCAAATACGATATATTCGCTTTCATTTAATTGCGTAATCTCCCCCTCGATTTTCAGGTCGCGGGCATTGACCCATTGTTTAACGGCATCTAGTTTATTGCGAGCTAACAAAATTCGCGTTTGGAAAGCAGAAATTCCATTGGCAATGAACGGCGGCATTTGGTGCTCAAAGGCAATAGCTTCAAAATCGCGGATGATATTTTCAGCACCTGCGAAATCTCTTTGCGTATGTAGGATTCTTGCCAAACACAAATGGCTCCATCCGGTCATGGCGATGTCATCCCCACGGGCAGTAATCTTAGCGCCCTCTTCCCCTTTGGATAAGGCTTCTTCCAATTGATTGGTTTCCGCCAATATCTCTGCCCAGATCGCCAATAACCAACCTACTGCGGCCATTTGGGAAACCCCTTTTTCATTTGCCAGGCACAGTTGTTCTTGGCAGATATCGATGACGCGCTGCAATTGGCCCATCATGCGGTAGGTAATTGCTAATTTCATACTGGTTAACAAAACCAAGTAAATATTGCCACCAGCTTTACTCGTCTCATAGGCAGCAACGCGAGCGTTGTAGGCCGCATTCATATCTCCGGCCATGCCGTAGGCATCTCCCAGTGCGACCGCAATCATACTGCGCCAGGCCAAATCCTGTACTGGGAGCTCATCAAGCGCATGGTGAGCATTTTGAATAATCCCGGGAATATCACCGCGATAAGATGCAATAAAGGCCCGTACTCCGGCTATCCGTCCACGCAGTTTGGCTTTTTCCATGTGATCTAAATCAGTTTCAATATTGCCGTCTGGTCTAACGTGTTTTACAGCGGTCTGTAGATTTGATTCGGCTTTATCTAATTCACCCCGTGCAAAAAGATACCATGCATTCAGGATGCAAAGATCAGGTTCTGAGTGGGTAAATTCTTCGGGTACATGATCTAACCAATACCATAATTTTACGTACTGACCACGTTTCAAGATATCATCAACATGCTCA
Organism: Anaerolineales bacterium; assembly: GCA_016785015.1. GTDB lineage: Bacteria > Chloroflexota > Anaerolineae > Anaerolineales > UBA11858 > NIOZ-UU35. The sequence goes on along the minus strand of JADHTJ010000013.1, from coordinate 27,586 downwards.
ACGATTAGTTGTACCGTTCGATCATAATCCTTTGAACTTAAAGCATGATCAATTGCATCATCAATATAGCCGTTTTGTTTGTACCACTCGCTAGCTCGAAGATGAAGTGCAGGTTCTCTTTCTAAAAATATTCGGTGTAAACGCAGACGCAATAAATCAGCAAAAATATGGTGATAACGATACCAGTATCGTTCTTGATCCAAGGGAACAATAAAAAGGTTGGCGTGCTCCAAATATTCAAGTATTTCTTGCCCGTTAGTTTGCCCGGTTAAAGAATCACACAAAGCACCTGTCAATCGATTAAGGATCGCTGTTTGAAGTAAAAATTCTTGAATTTCTTCTGATTGTTGATTTAATACTTCCTCGAGCAAGTAATCCAGCACAAAGCGATGGCTACCGCTGACATCTCGGATGGCACGGCTGATATTTTCTTGACCCTGAAGGGAAACAGCAACCAAGTGTAATCCAGTGATCCACCCCTCGGTATGGGCATCGAGTCTGGCAATTTCATCATAAGAAAGATGGATTCCCAGTTTTTGATGTAGAAATTCTGTAATTTCAGCAGGCGTGAATCGCAAGTCGGCTGCGCGTAACTCAACCATATGTCCTTTGGCCCTAAACCGGGCTAAAGGGAGATGGGGATCATCTCGTGTTATGATGACCAAATGCAATTGTGGCGGTAAATATTCGATTAACAGAGCGAGAGCATCATTAATGAGCGACGATTCGATCAAATGGTAATCATCAATAAAGATGATCAACCTGCCCGCCAATTCAGCAACCTCGTTTATGATGGCTGTTAAAATATCTTTGACATGGGGCGTTTGAGGCGATTGGAGCATGCCCACTAAACTTTCTGCAAGATCCTCACGAATTCCTGCCGCCCGTTTCAAGGCAGCTATAAAATAAGTCAGAAAGCGTGTGGGGTCGTTGTCATCTTCATCAATTGATAACCAAGCAATTTTGTTATCGGTTTGGCTTTCTTCGGATGAATCTGAACGCAAAAAATCCGCCCACTCACTGACCAACGTCGTTTTACCAAAACCAGCTGGGGCAGAGATAAGGGTAAGTTTGCAACCAAACCCTATGTTTTTGTCTATGCCCTCATTCAACTTCTTTATCAGGCTATGACGGGGAACAAGCTCCGAACGGGTTGGCGGGATAAAGAGTTTCGTGATCAAAATTGGGGTGGACATGAATGAGATTATATCCCATGTCCACCACCCAACGACTGAGCTATAACCAGCGCATTGAATGACTGCAGAAGTTCAATATCTTATGTCTAAAGTAATTGCATGATCTAATGCCAACAGATGTCATGTATCTTCTTGCCAAAAACCCAAATGTCCAAATATTGAAGATCCATCAACGTGAATTTAAAAATATGGTCATACGGTTCTAGTTCGAATCTCATTAATTCATGTTACGCACTCGTAGCAAGGTTTCCCTGGAATAGGGGGCGGGGGCGAAGCCACCACCCCCTATTCCAGGGAGATTCTCTTTAGGTTGCGTAACATGAGTTATTAAGATCTCTCAGTCTTGCGGTCTCGCTGGGTATGAATTTGATGGCTTGAATATCTGTCTTATTATTGTCCTATTATATTTTTCTAGCTACCCGACAGTTTCTATTTTGTACACGGATTTCACGGAAAAACACGGATGTTTTTATGATTCTTTACAAAAAATCCGTGAAAATCAGTGTAAATCCGTGTCCCAGAAAGTTCTTTTTCTCAAACTGTCAGGTGGCTAGTAGTTTTTCAGCTTCAACAATACAGTAAAAGGGTTCAATATCCAGTTTTTCACCAAATTGTATATATTCTGTCTTTTTTAATCCACATTCTTTCAGGAATGATTCAACTGCAACTTTAGGATCATTTGACATATCTATACCAAATTTCATAAGCTCTCCCATGTTTTCTATCAAACTCATGCTTCTTTTAGCCATTGTTGAATATTCACCTAAACTGAACGCTTTGGAATAAAAGTCTTGAGCAATAACACTTCCTTCAACACATAAATCCGCCATATTCCTGAGTGTTTCTTTGACAATATCAGCTTCTAAATACAAAGAAACACTTTGCCAAAGGAACAAAGTCTTTTTTGTCTTGTCAAAACCGGCTTCTACTAGCTTATCAACCCAAGATTCGCTTGAATAATCAACTGGGATATAGGTAATCCAATCATGCTTTATGCCTGCTTTTTTCAATGTTTCATTTTTAACATTGAGTGTATTAACCTGGTCGAGTTCAAAAACCTTTACATTTTTTCCTTTTGTAAAACGCAAAGCGATTAGATCAAAGCCAGCTCCAGGAAGGACAATCTGCTCCATTTCATCAACATATTTTTCCATGATTCTGTCAAACGCAAGCACACGAATACCCGCTGTGGAATCTAAGTTCTCTTCACCGGGTTCAACAAGTTTTCCAAGACTGGTTGTGAAACCAAATAAGCGCTGAGAAATAATAAGAGCTCCCATGATTGACCACAAACCAAAATGCGACTCACATGGAAACTTTTTTATAAATGCAACAGAAAGGGGATCCGGTCTGGTGTCAAAATAATGCATGATCCATCTGTATTGAAGCGCTTGACCTGCCGAGAAGGAAACACCCAGTTTCTTGCTATATACCATTTCCTTGTACATTCCAACTACTAGTCCAATAATAGCAAATGGAATGAAGATGATTTGAATCGGTATATAGAGGATGATTTGAAATACCTTTATGAAGATACATAATATGTTAGATAGCTGGTTTTTTGTTCGAATATCTGTCATTTTATTGTCCTTTTATATTTTTCTATTTTTGTGAAAATATTTTTGTCTTAATTTTCAGGGTATTTACGCCTAACAGGGGCTTTTGGCGCCCGTCGGCGCTGACCCAGTACACATTTTGAAACACATTGCAAATACTACTAAAGAAAGATTGTAATCCTTTCCTATCATACCTCCCTAAGATTACAATCAATTTCTCAATATGCCATCCCCCGAAAGGAGTATTTTAAGGGTTATTCTTCAGCATGAAATATCGTATTGCTTTGCCGCCTACCTCTTGCATAAGTTGTGACCAGCTAGTTTTAGGCCTGATATTGAGTTTCCTGATTCATTTATAGTATTTTTTTTCTAGCTACCCGACAGTTTCTATTTTGTACACGGATTTCACGGAAAAACACGGATGTTTTTATGAATCTTTACAAAAAATCCGTGAAAATCAGTGTCCCAGAAAGTTTTTTTTCTTATACTGTCAGGTGGCTAATTTTTCTTTAGACCGAAATCTTTCCAGTTTTTGTTCGCATGGACTAAGAAGAAAAACCGTCCAATCATGGATCGAGTCCTCTTGAGGGTACAAAAATTGGATAAAACTTCCCCGAATTATTCATTGGATGAGTTACATAGCCAGCACAGGTGTCTCGTTGATGGGTGCACCAATCTCAGATTAACAGGGGGAAAATAAGGTAAGCGAATAGGCCGTTGATCCCGTGCAGTATGAAACAGGGCCACAGGCTTTTTTCTTTGAGATACAGCAAAACCAGCACCGCGGAGAGGATGCTCACATCGATGGTTGGCCCCAACCCGAAGAATTTGAAATGCACTAACGAGAATAGAAACCACGAAGCCAATGCTGCCAGCCAGCGTTTCCCCGTGATCGTGTTGAGCCTTTCGATCAGATATCCCCGATAAAAAACTTCCTCAACTATGGTCCCGGTCAGGAACAAGCCCAGCAGCGTGAGGGGATGAAAGGCTTTGATCATCGGCTGAAGTGAACGGATTGGTTCCAGTCCAACCGCTTCCAGGGCGATACCGCTGAAGATCGAGGCAATTAGTGCAAATATATATGCAAAAACCCCCCACCAGATATATCTGCCTCTGAATTTTCCCAGCCCGATGCTCTCCAGCCTTTGCATTTCCACCTTTGGGAGCCAATAAAGCATCAATGCCAGAAAAATTAGCCATTCGATACTGATGGCGATAACGATATGTATATCACTGGCGGGGGTGGGCAGCAGTACATCACGCAGGAGAAACTCACTCCCCAGGATGAGAATCAAACCGAGCAGGTAAATTCGTTTCATGCTATTTCTACCAAAATCCAATCTGGGAAGTTCAGAGTTGGAACGAGGCCTGATTTATTGGCTCTCTTCGTGTTGGAAATGATCACTTGCAGGTTCGAAGCGAAATCCGCGCTATTTGTCCCCGCCTTCGGGCATCAACGTCCCATCATGGTCCCGGAAGAACAGCGGCAGTCCCTCTGCTAGACTGCTTTGTATCTTGGTTGGATCCTGACGCTGGTGATGGATGTGGAAGTAGAGAAGTGACTGTCAACTCGCGTAAGGTGACAGTCACTTTGATAGAAATCAAGCTTATTTTTTGTTTTGCTTATGAGCCTTTTTCTCCAGGCTGCCGGAGAAGAAGGTAAAGAAGGCCATCCCGGCCAGCGCTAGCCAGCCCAGCCAGTCGCCCAATTGGATGTAGAGCGAGTCGGCCGTGCCCAGGGGCAGGTCAGCGACCAGGATCGCCTGTGAGGGGATCGGGTCCGCGGTCTGCTCGAGGATGTGGCCGTAAGGATCGACGATGGCGGAGTTGAAGGCTTTCTCGGCATTGACAATCCCAGCGCGGGTTTCGATGGCCCGGAAGACCAGGTGAATGTTCTGCTTCTCGGCGATGCCGTCCCAGTCGCTGGAGGGGGCGACGATGATCTTGGCGCCCTGAGCGGCCATCTTGCGGGTGACATCGGTGTAGTTGAGGTCGTAGCAGATGATCGAGGCAATTGTGCCATAAGCCGATTCGTAGACCGGGAAGGTGCCCACGTTGAGGCCGTAAGGCTCCCCGGCGAAAAGCACGGGGTGGGCTTTGGCGTACGCATCGGAAAACTCACCAGCAGGGGACAAGATCACTACTTCGTTGCGCAGGCCATCTTCTTCGAAGACGCCGTAAGGCAGCACCAGGGTGGCACCCGTTTCAGCAGCCAGGGCTTTCAGCTCGGCAGTATATTCCTCTCGTGGATCGAAGGGCAGCACCAGCTCGCTCCAGGAGATAAGCTCCGCGCCCTGGTCGGCGGCCTGATGCGTCAGGTCGGTCAGCAATGCCAGTCGTTCCTGGGCATCCATATCGGGGTGGGAAAAAGCCACCTCGGTCTCGCCAAGTTGGATAGCGGCGACACGCACGGTCTCGGGGTTCTCCGGGGCTTGGGAATACTGGACGAGGCTGATGCCCACCCAGAGGGCGCAAGCCACTCCCACTCCAACCAGCCAACGGCGGATGAAACGGGCAGGAATCTGCGGGGCGGCATCAAATGTCCAACGGCGGTCTATCCACGCTAACAGCGCCTGGCCGAGGGCGTAGTTGATCAACATGATCAACAGGCTTAGACCGTAGATGCCAAAGATCGAAACCGGCTGGATCAACCAGGTTTGGCTCCACAAGGTGTAGTTGACGAAGCCCCAGGTGGCGATCCCCGGAATGAAGGTGCGTGCGATCTCAAAGCCGACCCAGTTGGTCACTCCGGATATAATGAACCAGCGATAGCCTGTGTTGGCATGGAATTTGCGTGCCCCTTTTTCGGTGAAGAAGTTGATCACGAAGACAACCGCGGGCAGCGCCAGCATAAAGCCGCCCCAGAAGAAGGTCGGGCCGAAATACATGAACACCCAGGCCCCGATCATCGTCGCCCCCCCCAGGCTGGACACCTTTGCAGGGAAAACTCGATATTGCGCTGCGATCATCGGCAGGAAGGCCACGAAGACCAGCGGCCACATATTGTAGGGGGCGAAGGCTGCGGTCAGCATTACCCCGCTGAGCAGCGAGAGCAGCAGGCCGATCACCACTCGTGTAAATGTATTGCTTTTGGAATGTTTTTGCGTAGACATGATTTTCTCCTTTGTCTTTTTCTGAATTGCCCTGAGTGTAGCAAAATCATGGCTGCGTGAAAATTGTCTTCCAGGTTCGCGGGCACTGTCCATATGGACAATGTCCTACGAGACAAGGGAAATGCCTTTCCTTTTAATGTACAATAAGAGCATGTCTGAGCAAAATATTACGATCAGGAAATCCCCGCAAGAAAATGCCACCGCTGAAGAAAGCCAGGATAACATTCGGGTTGCGAATACATTCTTCACCATCGTCACCATCTTGCTTAGTTACGCCTCTTTGTATGAAATCTTCAGCGGCTCCGCGCTGGTATCTTATTCCCGTTTGATCCCTTTCATGGTTTTGATGGCGGCGCATATCGCCTTACACTGGTTGAGCCCGCGTTTTTCGACGAGTGCGTTCTGGCGGCCGGTGTATATCGGGCTGCAGGCAATATTGGGATTGAGCATCGTGCTGATTTCTCAATCGAGTACGATCGCCTTGGCCCTGTTTGCCTCATTGATCGCTGAACAGATTGGGATGATCGGGTTTCGACGGATTACCGTGATCGCCATCATCGGTTTTCTTGGTCTGACGTTTTTGAGTTATTATCTCAATGGGGGCCTGGAATTAGTCAGCGCCATGACTGCGCCGTCTGTTTCGACTTTTGTACTCTTGATTGTGTTTATGGTGATGTTCCGACAGCAGTTCGAATCGCGCGAGCATACCCAGAAGTTGTACCGTCAGCTTGAGTCCACCTATGAACAGCTCTCCGAGAGTGCCGCCCAAATCGAAGAACTGACCCTGACCACAGAGCGCCAGCGTCTGGCCCGCGAGCTGCACGACACCCTGGCGCAAGATATGTCCGGGTTGGTGCTGCAGTTAGAGGCTATCAAGCATCACCTGGGGAGCGGCAACCTGGAACGCATCGAGACGATCATCGACCAGGCAATGAAGAAAGCACGCCGTACGCTGGCCGATACGCGCGGCGCGATTGATGACCTGCACCTGGAGGTAGAAGCCCCATCCCTGAGGACTGTTGTGCGTAATAAGGCGGAGCGCTTTACAACCTCCGTAGGGATCCCATGTCACTTGGATTTATCTGTTCCCGAGCTTGTTTCAGTTCCCTATCAAATCCGCGAGCACGCCAACCGCATCATCGACGAAGGGCTGTCCAACATTGCCAAACATGCCCAGGCTTCCCAGGTGTGGCTTTTATTAGAGCAGGCTCAGGGTGAATTGCGCATCGAACTGCGAGATGATGGCATAGGCTTCGATATTGAAAGTGAAACCCCCGCAGGCCATTATGGACTCCAGGGGATTCAGGAACGTGCTGACCTGGTTGGTGGCACGGTTAAGATCGAGAGCGATCTCGAAATTGGCACCACGGTCAAGGTAGTACTACCCTTGAAGGAGCCAGTATGACAACAGCGATACGTGTGATCGTCACCGACGATCATGTCATTGTGCGCGATGGCCTGCAGTTGATCTTGGAAACCGCTGAAGGAATCGAAGTCGTCGGTGTGGCCGCCGATGGCGAGCAGGCCCTGCGATTGACGGCTGAACAGAACCCCGATGTCATCCTGATGGATCTGCGCATGCCCAATATGGACGGGCTGACGGCCATCGAGCATTTGCAGCGCGATCATTCAGGAGTCGCCGTTGTCATCCTGACCACTTACAACGAAGACCAGATGGTCATGCGCGCCCTGCAGGCCGGGGCCAAGGGCTATATTCTCAAAGACGTGACGCGTGAGTCTCTGATCAGAACCATTCAGGCGGCGGCGCGCGGCGAAACCCTGCTCAGCCCGGAAGTCATGCAGAAAGTCTTGGCATTCAGCCAGTCACCGCCCGAGCAGCCTAAACCGAAAGACAGCGCCGGAATAACGCTGACCGACCGCGAGCAGGAAGTTCTGGAAGCCGTTGCCACTGGGGAAACCAATAAAGGCATTGCTTTTCAATTAGGCATTTCAGAACGCACAGTTAAAGCGCATCTTAAGACTACTTATGACAAATTGGGGGTCGATTCCAGGGCAGCGGCGATCGCGGTTGCCGCGCAACGAGGAATGTTACCGCCTGTTGAATAATCTGAATCGACTTTTAGGGAACTGAATTTAGTTGGTCTTCTATCACCTGCTGAAATACTTCAAATGGCTGTGCGCCAATCAATGCTTGCCCATTTATTAAAAATGTAGGGGTACTCTGGACACCGATCTGGCGTGCAGCGTTGCTCTCGTCTTGCACCGTTCCTGAATGCTTGCCAGAGTCGATGCATTCATCAAATAAATTTGAGTTTAATCCCATATCAGCAGCAAACTGTTTTAGATTATCTTTATTAAAATCAACCTGATTTGGTCCGGATAGGACTTCGAATAGGTAATTGTGATACTCCCAGAATGCGTTCTGCTCAGCGGCGCATTCGCTGGCTTCGCCTGCCCACTGCGATTCTGGTCCCAAAAAGGCAAAATGGAAATATCCAAATCGCACTAATCCATCCTCGATATACTGTTCTTTGATCTGACGCCCCGCGTCAGTGGCAAATCGCCCACAATATGGTCATTTGAAATCGCTGAATTCGATAATCGTCACCGGTGCATTTGGATCCCCTTGAAAGTGACGCGTCTGGCTGACAATCAAAGCCATCAGTTCTTGCTGCTGAGCGGCAAGATTGGAATCCTGTGTTGGCACGACTACGGTATCCGAACTCACGGAAGGATTCTCATCGCTGTTTGTATTGCTCTGAGTGGATTCAACGAAAGGTCGTCCATAATACCCCCCCAGTAGACCTATAACCAGCATAAGTATGCTGAGAATCGGAGTTGCCCACGATTGAACAACAATAGTGAAAGCAGCTTTCGTCGGTTCTGATGATTCTAAAGTCTCTTCAGAATCTGGTGGTATGTTCTCGTTGGTACTTAGTTCTTCAGTCATTCTTTTCTCCTAATCTACCGATAGAATTATCTCCCGCAATCATCTCTTAGGATTTTGCGAAAGTGTAAGGCCAATCAGTTTGCAAAACTCGTGCGGCGCATAAATTGAGCGTTGATTGCGACGATGATGGTGCTTAGAGACATAAATACCGCTCCAACTGCGGGGGAGAGTAAAATCCCTAAGGGAGCGAGCACTCCTGCAGCCAGCGGCAGAGCAACAACATTGTACCCAGTTGCCCACCACAGGTTTTGGATCATCTTGCGGTAGCTGGCCCGGCTGAGTGTGAATATATTGACTACATCCAGCGGGTTGTTCCTGACCAGAATGATGCCTGCCGATTCGATGGCCACGTCTGTGCCGCCACCAATAGCGATGCCAACATCGGCGCGCGTCAAGGCGGGTGCGTCATTGACCCCATCGCCGACCATGGCGACTTTCTTGCCTTGTGCCTGCAGTTCGGCCACTTTCTGATCTTTGTGCTCGGGCAACACTTCAGCAAAAACCTGGTCGATGCCCAGTTCGTCTGCTACTGCATGAGCAACCGCCTGGCTGTCACCAGTCAACATAGCAACTTCAACGCCCATCTGCAGAAGTTTATCGATAGCATCTTTACTCTCAGGACGGATGACATCAGCCAGGCTAAAGGCTGCTACAGCATGACCATCCTGAATCAGATAAACAACACTTTGTCCACGTTGATTGGCTTGATCTGTGTGTGATTGCAGCTCTTCTGGTAGGGACAGCTGCAGCAATTCCAACATGCGCGGACCACCGATATGAACTGTATGACCAGCGCTTTGCGCCTTGACGCCGCGCCCTTTTATTGCTTCAAAGTTTGTCACTGATGGTAATTTCGCCCCACGCACTTCAGCAGAACGGCGGAGGCCGCGCGCAATGGTGTGTTCTGAGTCGCCCTCGATGGCGGCTGCCAACCCTAAAGCATGCTCATTCGTCCAGCCCTGCACTGCGGCAATTCCAACCACGCCAAACTCACCCAGCGTCAAGGTCCCCGTTTTGTCGAAGATTATGGTATCGATCTCGCGGGCCTGCTCCAATGCCAGGCGGTCGCGCACCAGAATTCCATTTTGGGCACCCATTGATGTGGTGATCGCTACCACTAAGGGGACAGCCAACCCCAAGGCGTGGGGACAGGCAATCACCAACACGGTTGCTACTCGAGCGATGACCTCTACATCAAACCCCACACTAATTGTCCATGCAATTGCAGTCAGGGCCGCCACGCCCAAAGCAATGTAGAACAACCAACCAGCAGCTTTATCGGCCAATATTTGCGTGTTCGATTTACTCTGTTGAGCTTGCTCGACCAAACGCATAATTCCAGCCAGGGCGGTCTCGTCACCAGTTGCGGTAACTTGTACGCGCAAACTGCCATCGCCGTTAATCGTTCCGGCAATAACTGCATCCCCAGTTTGTTTCTTTACTGGAAGAGATTCACCTGTGATCATCGCCTCATTGAGGTCAGATTCGCCTTCAATGACCGCACCGTCCGCAGGTACGCTGGCCCCAGGGCGTATTAAAACCAAATCTCCCAAATGTAGTTTACTGGTAGAAACTTCTTCAATACTCCCATTGGAACGGATAATTTCCGCGGTATCGGGCATGAGTTTAGCCAGTTCATTCAATGCCCCCGAAGCTTGTCTTACACTGCGCATTTCCAGCCAGTGGCCCAGCAGCATAATCACGATCAAGGTTACCAATTCCCAAAAGAAAGTATCGCCCAAGGAGAAGAATAAGGCCCCCAAACTGTAGATGAAGGCCACGCTGATTGCCAGGGATATCAAGGTCATCATTCCGGGCTTTCGATTCTTGATTTCTGGAACAGCCATTTGTAGGAAAGGCAAACCGCCGTAAAAAAAGACAATCACCCCAAATACTGGCGTAATCCACCCGCTGCCCGGGAATTCTGGCATTCTAAAGTTCAACCAACTCTGGATCGACGGACTGTACATTAGTACAGGAATTGATAGGATTAGGCTGACCCAGAAGCGTTGACGGAACATATTTTCGTGATCGGAATGGTCAACGTGGTGATCACCATGATCGTCGTGCTCATCATGGCCAGAATTCCCATGCTGATCGATGTGCTCGACATGGTCAGCTTCCATTGTGGAATGCTCCATATGTTCAAGGTGAGCTTCATGTTCAGCCTGATGATGTTTGTGTTGGTCCTGCATCTCCCACTCCTTTTTTACAGTCGGGAATTATATATCTAATGATAATGATTGTATGGTGAAATTTCAATAGCCTCCAGCGCTATTTGGCGGTTTACCGCATGGGCATATTGGCCTATTGAAACCAAAAATGACGGTCACCAGCGATGTGACCGTCACCTCGGATTGTCTAGACTGGCGATCGTTATAGATCACCTTTAATCTGTTCGTATTCTTCCCGACTGATCTCTCCACGGGCGTAGCGCTGCTCGAGAATCTCTCTCGCAGAGGGCTGCCGTGGGGCTGTTATCCCGCTTTGGTTGCCCTGTCTTTCGTGGATGAGCGACTTTGCCAGCCACACTCCGCCAAAGATTAGGATGCCCCAAAATAACACCATGAAGATGATCCCAAATCCACCAAAACCAAATCCCATCATATTTCACACTCCTTACTATCTATGTGGGCGATCTACGTAAAACGCTCACTACTAATTTATGAGAACACTTTATAGGCAAGTGAAATTCCACGATTATTGGCTTCCCTCTAATGGCAGACCAGCAGCCTTCCAGGCATTGAATCCGCCATCGAGATTCCAGACATTGCTATAGCCCATTTCCACCAGGGTTTTAGACGCCGTATTGCTCATGCTGCCACTGCGGCAGTAGAGCACGATTTTGGCATCCTTGTCTTCGGGGAGCTGGTCGAGATTGGCATCGACCTGATCAAAGGGGATCGAAAGGTCGGTATTAGGGATATCGCCCGCAAAGGGGATATGCACATTGACGAAGACGAAATCTTTTTCCACTAACATCGTCTGTAGTTCGGGCACGGAAATATTTGTGTAGGTTCCGCCATCGACGGCAACCATTTCCCCTACCGCCCCAGCCTCACCCACTGGCGCGGCAGATCCACCGCAAGCAGCTAACAAAATAGCGCTCAGGATGAAAGTAAAGAATAAATAACGTTTCATGGTTTGTCTCCTTTAGATTGAATGATTCCCAAATGTCGATGGAAATCGGGGGAGATTATGACCCAAAGGAGAACAAGGGGTAAGCGCAATATCGCCCATCTCCCTATGGGCAATATTGCCTATTTCCTTTTCTCATCATCTATCAAGGAACACTAAGCTGATTTTCAGCTTGCGTTTCTAACATTTCAGCACTTTGCACCCCCAACCCAGACCAGAGCACTTCACCCTGAGGGTTGAGCAGGACAAAAGCTGGGTGGCCCTGCAACCGATAGAAACGAAATGCCTCCTGACCTTCATTTTGATTGGCATTTAGCCGCAATACTTCAACATCATCAGTATATTTTTCTTCAAACCCGTTCACGACAGGCTCCATCTCTGCTCAAGGGGCTCAGCCCTCTGTGTAGAAAAACAGGAAGGTGAGTTTGTCTGGCGCAGGGGAGATCGGTGAATCGATTGAAGTGTTGCATGCTCCTAAAATCAATGAAAGAAACCCAACAAGCGAGAACAAGAATCGAAACCTCATATAAAATCCTTTCAGTTAGAAATATTGACAAATATATTTGATCTGATGTGCTTTCGAAAGCGCTATTTACCGGGGGTATAGATAGGCATTTTTGCCTATGCGTCATTCAATTGTAGTCAATCTGTAGTAGTTTGTTGATTGACATGCAGATCAAAGAACTCGATACTGAGATTCATTGCCTGGGTGAAGAAACCGGAAATATCGTGATTATCGCCGTCATATGTGTAGAATTCAACGGGCATTCCTGCTTCGATCATCTGATCGTTAAGGGTTTGTGAAGTGCTCAAGGGTACATGGGTATCTCCCGTTCCATGATGGAGTTGAATTGGTCCTGAAAGATCAGCTAGATAGGCATTTGCCGAAATGCTGTTCCAAAATTCTGGATTTTCATCAAATGTGCCGAATTGCTCGAGCCAGGAAATTTGCCAGCGCCTGCCAGGAAATGGGGTGTTGGTCAACGCGATGGAGGAAAAATCGAGTCCGCGTGCAAACAGATCTGGATAAGCGCCGACAACTCCAGCCCAAATTACTCCAGCCTTGATGTCTGGGGAAATGACCATAGCGCGTAACGTGATATAGCCGCCCATCGAATGCCCCCACATGCCAATCCGGTCAGGGTCTGCCTCCGGAAAGCGTTTCAGAGATGCAACTGCATTGAGTACATCGGTCACGTAATCAGGATTGCTATACGCGCCCCGGGCCTCGCCTTCAGATTGGTCATGCCCACGATAATCAGAACGTAAAACAATATAGCCACTTTGTGCCAACCGATTTACATACGCTATATAACGTTGTGTGGTGCGGTAATAATCAGGTTGGATATAGCCATGGTTGAAGACGATCACCGGCCATCCACTTGCGGGAGGCTCACCATCAGGGATGGTCAGCAGGGCATAGATCTTCAACCCTTCAGACAGATAGGAAGCATAGTAGCGGTGGTAATTCACTCCTGGATCAAGCTCGCGCTCGATGACGATGTCGCTACCTGGATACTCTTGCATCCTCGCTGCCTCGATCATCATGGGATGAAGAGTTTTCGTAGGGGTCAGTGTATTGGTCGAGGTTGCCGTACTAGTTGGCGTTGGTGTTAGTGAAGGGGTATTTGACGCTATAAAGCTCGGTGAAGGTGTTTGAGTAGATGTTAGCGTAGCTGCATCCGATAAGCCATTTGAATTAAAATCTATCTCTGTATTTTGTTCCGTGGGAATAACCGCGCATGATGAGAGCACAAGAATCGCAAACATTAAAAGATACGGATACTTCTTGATTGTGGTACCTCTGCGTATATTTTCGAGAGTGTGTTTATTCATTTTGACATTTTTCTGATTGGATCAAATAAATATTCAGACATAATATTTATCTACACTAACTTTAGTGGCCAATTAACTTCAAATGGAACTTGGGACCGAATTACCATTGCAGTTCCATTGTTTCTGACAACGTGTGGGCACAAAAACTTATCTATTTGATTAGATGAAGAATATTGGGAAAACTGAGAGATTATATTGGCACGATAACCGCTACATTCGTTCCATCCCCAGATTGAGCATTTATCTCCATACGCGCCCCGATCAATTCGGCGCGCTCATGGATACCAAGTAAGCCGAAATGACCGCTGGGGGCAAATTCTGCCGGACTATCGGGGACTTCGAAGCCATTTCCGTCATCGCGGATCTTCAATATGGTTTCTGATGGTGAGAAAATGAGTTCCAATGATGCGTTATCAGCATTTGAGTGCCGGATGATATTACTGATGCCCTCCTGCGCGATACGATATAAGGCCAGTTCAGTCTCCGGTGGTAAGCGTGTTTCAGTCCCCAGGTGTTGAAACCCGATAGAGATATTTTCAGTGGGCGATATTTCACGCACCAACATCTCTAAGGCAGCAACCAACCCCAGGTCTTCTAGGTATAAGGGCCGCATGGCGCGGATCAAACGTCGCAAATCTTGGATGGTAGCTTCGGTCAGGGATTGGATCTCTTCGAGGGCAGAGACAGCTTCGGGATCAGCGCTCACCTTCAACTGGGTCAGCTGCACCCGCTGGTTGAGGGCAATCAATGCCTGGATGGTGTCATCATGCAGTTCTCTGGCCAGCCGCCCTCGCTCCTCTTCCTGGCCAGTAGTTATGGCACCAATATAGCCATGCAATCCCGCTTGCGAACGTTGGATTTTTTCTGCCAAATGGCTAAGTGTGGTTTGCAAACGAACGATCTCTTCTATGCCTCCAACCGATTCAGTGATCTCTTCATAATCGCCCCAGGCTAGATCAGCGGCGCGTGCTTCTAAAGCTTGTAGTGGTTGGACAATTTGCCTCGCACCAAACCATAGAGCAACAAGTGCTAGGAGCAATACAGGCACTAATATCAATGGTGCGATTTGAGTCGTGTTGAGCAATGGGTTGGCCACAGATTCCCAAGGTTCTTCAATGACTAAGGCCCAACCTGTGGGCTGGATGGGACTGAAGGCAACCACATGTTCGCTATCGGCTACCTGAACATACGAAGTCCCGCTTTCACCCCTAAGGGCTTCCGCAACCCCTGGGTGACTAGCAGGATCCTCTGAAGGTGCGAGTTCGCCAATCTGGTAGATCACTTTATGATCAGTAGAAATTACATAGGCGGCCGATTGTTCTCCTGGTGAAAAAGCTCCCGCCAGTGTTCGTCGGGCAATCATGACAGGAGAAAATGCGCCTACGGCAATGGAAGACTCTGCGTTTACGGCAAAAGCTACAAAAATTAGGCTGTCATCATCTGATGGATGTTGGATGGGAGAAGAAAATACCGATTCGCTTCCAGCCTCTTGCAATGCTTCGCCTAAAATGCTGCCGAGTGTTTCGGGTGGCGATAACCATAATGCAGCATCGCCATTGTTTGCGAGTATTTCCCCCTGCGGTGAAAATAATGCCAAACCAAAATCAAAATCATTTAGCAAGAATGCCGATGTCCCCATGATTTCACCTGGTGAAATTTGATCGGATGCCCGCAAGGCCAATCCCCTTACGGCGGCGGAACGGTGATAGAGTTGCTCTCCTAAAGCGCTAGCAGCAGTGCGAGCTGCACGCTCATCGCGCTCTCCGACTAACTGCCGCATGGCGCGTTGATGTAAAGTCAGACTACCAAATGTAATCAGCAATAGAATTGCTATGAGAGGAATGAAAAATAAAGTAAAAAACTGAAGGTTCAACCCCCTCCAGCGCAAACCTGGCAATGGAATTGAACCTTGGGGTGGACGTGACATCTCTTAATTATCCATCTGATTTAGGTCAGATGGCAGCCAGCCCAATGATACTGCCTGCATAACCGCCTCCGTGCGACTGCTGGCATGGAGTTTATTAAAAACATGCGCCAAATGACCTTGGACAGTTCGATCACTGATTCCTAACTGTACTCCAATAGCTTTGTTGGTAAAGCCTTTGGCAACCAATCTTAAGACCTCCAGCTCACGTTCCGTCAATTTTTCGACAGATTGCGAGCGATTTTCTGAAGACATTTGGGCCATCATCTTTTCTAGAATGTTCGCGTCTAATGCAGAATTTCCGGCATGGACATCTCTCACAGCTCGGATGATATCTCGGGGTGATGCAGTTTTGAGCACATAGCCATTCGCACCGGCCTGCAGTACGGCCATCACATAGGGATCATCATCATATGCTGTCAGAATGAGTACGCCAATCTCGGGATGGTTGGCACGAACCCAGCGGGTAACATCGATCCCGCTGACTTTGGGCATCTGGATATCGAGCACAGCTACATCTGGTAGATTCTCTTCGATGAGTGCTTGGGCTGCTTCTCCATCGTCGGCTTCGGCAATGACCTCTATATCTTCAGCCTGATCGAGGAACTGGCGAATTCCTGCCCTCACAACGGCGTGATCATCCGCCAAAAGGACGCGTATTTTTGGCTCGTTCATATTATTATTCTACTACGATACCCCATCGAAAACTCGTTATTGGTATTGATCTCTCATCGAGAGCCACCATTGATATTCGCGCTCATCTTGTCCCCACGAACTTTTGATGTAATCCAGCACCCCAATGATCTCAGCTTCGGTAAGGATCTCTCTGAAAGCTGGCATGGCGGAATAAGAAGGGTCTCCACCGTTGGAGATAATCGATAGCAAGACATCATCTGCATGATGCCAGGAATGGCCGCTGCTATCCTGGGGTGGAGCTGGTAATTTTCCATCTAAACCCGTTTGCTTCCAATTGGGCTGCCCTTCCAAATTGGCGCCGTGGCAACTGGCGCAATTTTGAGCATAAGCGGATTTGCCTACTTCGATTTGTGCAGGGTCAAGCGCGGGAATGGGGGGAACAGTGATTCCAGAAATTGTGACTGGATTTCCACTGAATTTGTTTCGAAGGGTGGAAAATCCAATCATAATGATTGCCAGGAAAATAAGTGCGATCAACAAGTAACGTTTCGGATTCATTGCATCACATCAAAGTTCAAGTCCTGCTCGTTTGAACTTGCTTTCTAACTCATGTTACGCACACGTAGCGAGAAAGCCCTGAAAATAGGGGGCGGGTCTTCGCCCCCCCCTATTTTCAGGGCTATTTCTCTTTCGGTTGCGGTCCATCAATTTCTAAAATACTTACATTACTCCTGAAAGATTCCTCGACAAAAGGAAATCCAAACCAGACAATGCCAAGACCAAAGAGGATGCCCGTGATCAGCCGCATCCAGGAATTGAATGACCCAAGCACATCCCCGGCATAGAATGAAGATGGATAGATACTGTTCGTCAGCGCTGCCAACCAGGCATTGCTATCTCGAAAGCCCTGGCCGATGCCATAAAAATCGCTGATCGTGTGCGTGACGCCATCAATGCCCATAGGGAGCAGAAAAAGCAAAAATCCCCACAAGGGTAAGGCCTTTACCCTTGTTCGGAACGGATACCAAATCCAGGCAAAGAGCAGGATGCTTGAGTACATAGATATCATACGGTCAGACCAGGCCACCTTCCAGCCCACCTCTACATTGCCAATGAATTGTCGTAAAACTAGGGGATTGATGGAGTTTTGCCATACGCTTTGAATTTCAGTCAACGATAAAGTAACTTGATTACCGAAGATGAAGAATGAGCGTTGCGGCAGCTGGTGGCAAAGGAAAGAGTAAACGAAGTAAGTTGCCTTCCCAGGCCCAACCCATCCCAGGTGCATGAAAACTGGGGCTAAAAATGGCGCGCCTACAAATATGCCGAACGACAAACTGAAAATTAACATCCAGTGTTGGCTGAGGCGGTATATCAAGCGGTGTGCAGCGATCACCATAGCACGCTTGCGAGGGCTTAGGGTACTGGTTGTCACGGTCAGGGAGCGTTTGGTTCTGGGGCTCGATTGCGGTTTGCCTGGACAAATTCTCGCGCGATACCCTCATCAAATTTTTCGAAGCGCATCATTTGTCCCCAGGTTGTCATCACAACTGGAACGTCAATAGATGTCCAAGGATATGCAATCAGCTTTACGCTCAAGAATCTATCCATCACTTCCTTGATGCCATCTTTTAGTTGGTTACAATCATCAACATTATCTAGTGCATCACAGTTGTACCAAAAGATCACGTAGCCATGCTCTAAGCTATGAAGAAGGTACCCCTCGGGATAATCTGTTAAAGTTTCGGGATCACCCTCCTCGTAAAAACCTGCATCTAAGGGTTGGTTGTAATGTCGCCCTGATGTAGGGGGGTCGGAGTTGAATGGGCCTGGATCTTGGCCCTCTGGGACATGTGCACCAGCATCAGCCATGATAGGAATGGTTTCGCCCTCAGAAGGCCGTGAAGAGTCGTATATGATAAAGGCGCCTATGATTAATAGTACTAAAACGATACCACCCCAGATCAGGGATGAGGTCAACTTCTTTTTGCGTTTCTTTTCTCGGCGGGAATCGCGTAGTCTTTTATTGCGCATAACTATCTCCAAATATTTTGATATTATTTAATCTGAAATTTCAAGCACCACCTGATGTATAAAGATCTGGATCAGCAGGAGTTTCGCCGGAGGGATCCCAGATGTAAATCCAATCTCCTTCATTGGCCCAGTTGAAGCTCCATTGGGCGTCACCGGGTGAAAGGTTTACGCACCCGCGGGAGCGAGGAACGCCGAATCCGTTATGCCAATAGGTGCCATGCAGGGCGCGGGATTGATCGAAATACATCGTCCAGGGAACATCTTCAAGGTAGTAGTAATCTGACCGGTCAGCGGTAAAAGCGCCGCTCATTGTCTCGGATTCTTTAGAAAGATAAATCTGGAAAATTCCTGGCTGGGTCCAGGCTCCAGGCACACCAGTTGAGACCAGCGCGGCGAAGACTAACTCGCTTTCATCGTAGATTGTCAGAATTTGTTCTTTGAGATTGACATCGATCCAGCGCTCACCTGCTACCCCCTCGGGGGGAGTTGTGTTGGGGGATACTCGAGCGATCTGTCGCCCTTCGATCCATTCGTCTGGCCCAATTAGATACCACTCCAATCCACTGGCTTCCCTGACTTCATAAATTTGCAGTACTTCGTAGCGGTTGTAGAATTGACCGGTGTAATCTTCTTCTCTTAATCCCGGATTTTTTTTGCTTTCCACATTGAAGAGCACCCAGCCGAAATCATTTTGCGGAGTAGCCCAGAATTCCAGGCTTTGGAAAGTCGGTGTGGCAATTGGAGAGAGACCAGTCTTTTGCATCCAAATGCCGGGAGCTATCATGTAATATCTCTTGCCATCTACATCCGCGTAGTCGATGTACGTGACGTAATCGAAGCCAGTTTCCAGTGTACGGTAAACTTGTTCGCCCGCGATAGCAGCTTCGAGTGAAGTGAATAGCGGAGCGTCTGCGCGCGTTACCCGCAAGTAGTAATAGGGCAATTGTGACAACGACGGATCGGGTGCGTTACCGGGGAGAGACACAGTAGAGAAATCGCGTTCTGCTATCGGCTGTTCAAAGGTAGTGCAGTTCGATGGAATTTGATATGCTGGGTGATCCTGGCAGTTGGTTTCATATGCCTGCACAATAATGGGGATCAACAGCAAACTGATCGTGATAAATATTCCAGGAATTATGAAAGTACTTTTCATACGTCTCCAGTCGTCGATGGTTAGATGAAGGACCGAGCTATTCTGGGTGATCTTATTCTCAAGCCGTCAATAAGCAATATGGATTATGATGCATTGAAAGAGATAAATCTTTCAAAGAGAATGCGCGCAAGAATCCAATACATAGGTAGAGCAGATCAGTACAAAGATGTCTCAGATCCGAATGAAATAAGCGTTTTTTGTATTGGTCAACAGAAGTCTAAACAGTGTGTCATACTGAGGAGTGCAGCGACGAAGTATCTAATGCAAATTTAGCTCAGAATATTTCAAATGAAAAGCAAGATGCTTCGCTGTGCTCAGCATGACAGGTTTTGTTCAAGCCACTCTGACCATAGGCTAACAAAATCACGAGTTGACAGTCACACGCCATATTTTCGTGATGAGAGCACGTAAGATCTGGGTATGAAGCACAGGCGGATTGCAGATCAAAGGAGCGAACAGTGCGCACTCCTTGGTCTAGCAAATACCCGCTCAAATAGTTTATGACCACTTCGCAATCCAGATCAAGTTTGGCCAGTTGATTGGTATTGCTCATTTTTTCTCCAACGATTCGAGTATAGGTAAATCCAAGATTTCTTCAAAGCGCCATATCCCTTATACGCGTGTAGGCATAATTGCCTATGGAAAATAAGCCATATTGCGCTACGAGTCCCCGTTCTTGCTGACTATACTGTTATGAGCATTAAATCACACTTCTTTTCCACATACGGAGATGATCTATGAATAAAACCAAAGCCAGAATGCAAGAACGCCGCAAAGAAGAACGTCAACGCAATACTCTCGTTATTGTGATCGTTGGTGGCCTGCTTTTGATTACAGCAGGATTCATGATTGCCAAAAACGTCTGGGGCAACCGGGCTGATCCTTCATTAGTTGAAGTGAGTGGCCAGCCTAGTTTAATGGTAGATCAAGAACTTATCGATTTTGGGGATGTGAAACTGAACACCAACCTAACGTTCGACCTGGTTTTGACTAATGTGGGGGACCAGATATTAGAGATTAGCGAATCGCCGTATGTCGAAGTCAAGGAGGGCTGTTGACCGCCTTCATTGACCATCGGTTCGATGGTTTTGAAGCCCGGACAGAGCACAACGGTTGAATCCAGTGTCTTTATGATGCACGCTGGGATGGATGGTCCTCACGATTTCCGTGTTCATATCAAAAGCAACGACCCAAATAACTCCGATAAAACAGTTGCTGTGTTGTCCAACTGGGTACCATAAGATCTAGGGCCAATAACTGAAAAACTCGAAACCGATCGCGGAATATCCCCGACCTGCGTGAACGCGGCTCAGATAGTAGAACACTTGACATAGGCATTATTGCCTATGTCGCGCGCGCCAAACTGCCCTAGTGTAAATCTTGTTGTTTAATTAAGATAAAACTAATCCAATTAATTTAGCCTTGGAGGCCAAAATGAAACGGTTTTACCTTTTTCTGATTATTAGTGTCGTAGCGCTGATATTGGCTGCTTGTAGTGCCGCTGCACCTGAGCCAGTCAATCTAACCATCGAATTGAGCGAATATGCTTTTTCACCCACCGAGATCGAGCTTCAAGTTGGTCAAGAAGTAACTTTCACCATCGTCAATGTTGGTGCATTGGAACATGAAATCATGTTTGGCCGTGAAGTCAATATGATGGAAAACAGACCCAATGGTTATTCCACAGATATGTTTGAAAGTGCTGGGGTTGAACCTATGGTGATGATGGAAACCTCTTCTGAGATGGAGATGGAAGACGAGCATGAAGAGGGCGAAGACATGCACGACGACGAGGGTGAGCACAAAGAAGGGGAAGATGATGAGATGGCAATGGAAGATGATCATGAAGAGGGTGAAGATGACCATATGGCGCACGATGGTTTTATGGTCTTTCTGCCTGCCGGGAATGATACTGCCACAATTTCTTTCACCGTTACCGAGGAAATGGTCGGTGAATGGGAGATCGGTTGCTTTGAGCTAGATGGCGTTCATTATGACGCAGGTATGGTTGGAAAGCTCGTCGTCAATAAATGATCGTTTTCGAACAGAAAGCAATTGAGAAACAGCACCTGTTCTGGTGCTGTTTTTTGTATGCACGCAAAGTGATTCATTGACAATAATGATGGTTTTTGATGTGACAAATGACATAGGCAATATTGCCTACGCATGTTCGAGCTATCTTGCGCATGACATTACGGGCCATCTAATTTAGGATCTGAGCAGCGAATAAATAGGAGATATATTCATTATGATAAAGAAAACTTTCTTGATCCTGGCATTATTGATGATCTCAACCATGCTCGTGTCGGGATGTAGTGGTTCGAAGAATCAAGCTTTTGGATTAGCCCCGATGGATGATATGCCCCACGAGGTTCAAACATCTCCCAAAGTAGTCCATGAAGCTTACCGCTTCGCAGTGGCCAACCCTGATGTGCTCACTGAATTGCCGTGCTATTGTGGCTGCGGGGGTATGGGCCATACCTCGAATTATTCCTGTTATGTCGCAAATGAAAATAGCGATGGCTCCCTCAACTTCGACAACCATGCCTTGGGCTGCTCGATTTGTGTGGACATCACACAAGATGCGATGCGTATGTTGGATGAAGGCAAATTGATGACAGAGATTCGATCTTATGTCGACCAGACCTACAGCGCCTTCGGCCCTTCGAATATGCCTTAATCGTCAGATTGCCTGATAGTCAACCCCTACTTCTCATGCCCTCACGCTCCCTTTATTTTCGCGATCTTCGTATCCTCGCCGCAGGCGCGCAAAGCGTGAGTGGAATCTTGCTAGCTGCGCTGGTGATGGCATTTGCGCCGTTTCCTGAACCTTTTGTCGAACCCACCGAGCGGACCATCGGGGTGATGGCCAGTAGTTTCGAATTTTCTCCCGCAGAGATATCTGTCAATCCTGGAGACCTTGTCACAATTGAGTTGACCTCTGCCGACGTGGTACATGGACTCTATATTGATGGTTACGATATGCAAATTTCTGCCGACCCAGGGCAAACGCAAACCTTGACCTTTACAGCCGATAAATCTGGTACTTTCCGGTTGCGCTGCTCGGTGACTTGCGGAGACTTACATCCTTTCATGATTGGCAAGCTGCATGTCGGTTCGAACACCTTGCTTTGGCGAGGTTTCGGTTTAGCAACGCTATCCGTATTTACTTTGCTGGTGTGGATGCCAGCCACTTTTAGGAAACGAAATCAAGATACCCCTGATGTTGAAATATAACCTGCTTCAACATACCTGGATAAAGACTCTTACAACCAACCGCTGGCCGCTGTTGATCGCTCGCGCAGTTGCTTTGGGTGGTTTTGTATTTGCTATTTTGGCTGGAATTATTGGCACCCCTGTAGGCAACCACAATTTTGCCATTGTCGCTGTATGGATTGCCTGGTGGGCGGCCCTTATGCTGGTGATCGTCCCGTTCCTTGGGCGTAGTTGGTGTGCGGTTTGCCCAATCCCCATGCCGGGGGAATGGCTGCAAAATGGTGCCGTGCTGGGACCAATTCAAGATAAGAATAAGAGAAAAAAATTTCGCCGTTTTCCCAAGATCTTCCGCAATATCTGGCTGCAAAACGTGGCCTTTACCTTGCTGGCGCTATTTTCCGCCGTTATCCTGACACGGCCATCTGTAACTGCCTGGGTGTTATTGGGCATGATTTTGATTGCGGCGGGGTTAAGTTTGGTTTACGAGCGGCGTGCTTTTTGTCGTCATTTATGCCCGGTGGGCGGCTTCATCGGTTTGTACTCACAGCTTGCACCTGTTGAGCTGCGCGTCATCGACACCCAGGTCTGCAAAGCCCATACGGAGAAATCTTGCTATCAAGGCAGTGAAAACGGATTCGGCTGTCCATGGAATATCTATCCCGGTGGGATGATTTCAGGGAAATCAGTCAATACCAACTGCGGTCTTTGCATGGAATGTCTGCGCACCTGTGATTACGACAATATCGCCCTCAACCTGCGAGCCTTTGGTGCTGATATCCAACCCCAAAACAAAATCAAACTCGATGAAGCCTACAAAGCATTCATCATGCTGGGCAGCGCTTTGGTTTATTCAGCCGTAATGCTTGGGCCATGGGGGTCACTCAAAAATGCAGCTTACCAGGTAGGTACGCTGCCATGGTTCGGATATGCTGTGGCTCTACTGGCTTTCACCTGGGTTCTGCTGCCTGTTTCTTTTTATCTGATAACTCAGATTGCCAACCGGCTCAACCCAACTTCACAAAGCCCTCGTCAAAACTTTGAAGCCTATGCTTCTGCGCTGCTTCCGCTGGGATTGGCCGCCTGGGTGGCCTTTAGTTTCTCGTTTGTATTTGCCAATATCTCCTACCTGTGGCCGGTGCTCTCCGATCCCTTTGGATGGGGCTGGAATCTGTTTCAAACTGCAGGGGTCGCCTGGACTCCAATTTTTAGCAGCCAGGTGCCTGCGTTGCAGGTGCTTGTCCTTATTGGTGGTTTGATCTGGTCCGGAAACACCACACAAAAGATTGCAATCGACAGAAATGCTTCCCGACAGACTTGGCCAGTAATGGCGTTCATTTTTGCAGTTACGCTGCTCCTTATTTGGTTATTTGTGGCATGAAAAAGGAAATATTGGCACGCCTGGTGGTATTGGTTCTTGTTTCTGGCATGGGATTATCTGCTTTGGTTTTTCGGATAGGGGACAATTCCGGGATTGTTGAAGTCCACGCGGCTATGCCAGAAAAAGGCGGCTGGTTGACCGATAGTATTGAAGCCCAAGTGGGGGAGCCGCTGGTTTTATCATTGGTCTCAGATGATGTCGTTCATAGCTTCGCCCTCGGGCAGTCTGATTTCGAGCCAGTGGATGTGTTGCCCGGGGTACCCACCGAGATCACCCTGACCTTCGATGAACCAGGACCTTATACATTCTACTGCACCCGCTGGTGCGGAGCCGACCATTGGCGTATGCGCGGTACGATCACGGTGACAGGGGATGAGCCCTTCAGCAAAGATCTTCCAGACCCACCTTTGTACTTACAATTAGGGATCGACATTGATGATCCCCATGAAAATCACGATTTAGTTTTGGATGAGCAGCCATCTGCTTTGCGCGGTTCAGTTCTTGGGTTGACCACTCCGTCCGAATTCCTGACCCAAGCATATTATCGTTCTCACAGCCCTCATCAGGTCTGGGATGAATTGCGCAAGGTACCCAGCACTTCTGAGTTGAGCGAATCACAAATCTGGGATGTGGTTGCCTGGGTTTGGGCGCAGAACACTAACTCTACAAAATTGGCTGAGGGAGAAGCCTTGTACCAACGTGATTGTGCTGCCTGTCACGGCGTTGATGGCGATGGGGAAGGAATATTTGGGGCTGAAGAAATCTCCGGGGATGGCACCCCTCACGAAGCCGGGTTTGATGGTCATACCATTGAAGCACCAACCAGCTTCCAAGATGCTGGTCAAATGCTCACTGCCAGCCCAGCGTTATTGCAAGGCAAGATTATCCGCGGGGGTATGGGGACTGGTATGCCCTCCTGGGGCTTGATCTATACAGAAGAACAGACCTGGAATCTTGTCGATTATTTATGGACATTTCAATTTCAAAAATCTCAGGAGTAGATAATAGAAGTGGTCAATAGTAATTCTTCTTCCAAAAAAACCATTCAGGAGCGATCCCGTCTGCACCACCAGCGGCAGCGGCTAATCCCCACGATCATGATTACTTCATTTGGGGTCATACTGATTGGATTGGCAATTTATTTCATCATTAACGCTGGCTCTGCCCAAGCCAGCTTCGATTACGATGCTGATGATGTAGTACACGATCACCCGATTAAGGCCGTTCATGAAATGAGTGAGACAGCCTTGGAATCTGTCCAATTCTTACCACAAGATGGGCCGCAACCTAAAATCGTCCTTCTTGAGGATTTTTACAACTTTGGGGTTGTTGGTTCAAATGAAGTGGTTTCACATGACTTCGTGATTTCCAACCAGGGTGAGGCATCTCTGATTATCAGCCGCGCCTACACTACTTGCGGTTGCACCACAGCCTATTTCACAGCAACGATCATTGCTCCCGGCAAAGTTGCCGTTATGACCATGATCTATGATGCTGGCTTTCATGATGCCCGCGGCCAGACCGTACGGCGCGGCATTATCATCGAGAATAATGACCCAAAGAATCCGCAAGTGGAGCTTTGGGCACAAGCGACAGTAAGGGATACACCATGAGTAAGGTAAAAGTAGATCAACATGCTACAGCGCGAACGCGGGCACGCTACCAGCGCATATCAAAGTTATATGATTTGATGGAAATTCTTCCAGAACAGAAATACATGGCTTGGAGGAAACACCTGTGGTCGTTCGTAGAAGGTCCTCGCGTCCTGGAAGTTGGAGTGGGTACCGGTAAAAATATGCACTACTACCCCCAAGGGGTCAGTGTCACAGGCATTGATCTCACGCCTGGGATGCTGGATCAAGCCCGGCAAAAGGCAGCCAGCCTGAACCTGGACACGGACGTGGAGCTCCGCATCGGGGACGCGCAATCCCTTGAATTTCAGGATAATTCCTTCGATGCAGCTGTGGCTACTTTTGTGTTCTGTTCTATCCCCGATCCTGCGCTGGGATTGATGGAACTGCAACGCGTTGTCAAACCTGGAGGGCAAATCGTCCTGATGGATCATGTGCGATCTAAAAATCCGCTATTGGGTTTCCTCATGGAAATTCTCAATCCGTTCATCGTGCGCATGATGGGCGCTAACATCAACCGCCGCACGGTGGAAAATGTTCGTAGATCTGGATTGGTGGTCGAGCGAGAAGAAAACCTGGCATCGAATGATATTTTCAAGCTAATTATTGCTCATTCCTAATTATTCATCTGAAAGGTTGTTGGATGAAAAAACAAATTCCTATTGCATTGTTCGTGTTTGTAGTCCTGCTGACTGCTTGTAAATCAATACCACCGCAAATAGATCTGGAATTTACCAAGTTCGATTTCGGAGTTGTGATCAATGGTGAGATCGTTACCCAGGAAGTCAGAGTGAGTAATATCGGCGGTGAAGAGCTGGTCATCAGTCAGGTGCTTACCACCTGCGGCTGTACAACAGCAACTCTTGATCTGAGAGTTATTCCAGCAGGCAAAGAAGGCAAACTTCAGGTTACCTTCGATTCCGGAGCCCACGGCCCATATTTGGAAGGAGAAGTAATCCGTCGAGTGATATTAGTAACCAATGATCCAAATCATTACGAAGCCACGGTGGATTTTGTGGCTAATATCTCGCTCCCGGAAACACCATGAGAAAGATACTGTTCATTATAGCTGGAGTATTTTTGGTAGCCTCATGTGGAATTATCCCCTGGCGAAATTTTTCAGCTGGACCGATGATGGGATCAGAGAATGATTGGTGGGGGAGTCGGAATTATGATTCCAACGGAGAGCAAATTTATTTCACCGCCACCAACGAAGGTGGCGAACACATCCGCTATTCGGGCGGTTCCTCTTTTGGAGGTATGATGGGTGGGAGCAACGTGACCTGCGCATCTTGTCATGGCCCAGATGGGCGAGGGGGCACACACACGATGCACATGGATGTTATGGATGCACCTGATATTCGCTATGAAGGATTGAGCAGAGAGGTAGACGAGCATAGTGAAGATCAACATACGGATGCTCATGGAGAGTACGATTTCGAAGATTTCTATCAAGCAGTAGTGGAAGGAAAACATCCTGATGGAGATTCTCTTAGCAGTGAAATGCCTCGCTGGCATATGAGCGATGATGATCTGGGAGATTTGTTTGATTTTGTGAAATCGTTACCCTAAGCTTTATAAAAAGCATTGAACTTAGCTTGCTAAAAAGTATTCTGGCAAACGATATTGACTCCTTGCACGGGGAGAAGTACAAACGTTCTAGTTTGTTCTTGAGAGAAAATAAGCACTTTTAAATGAAAAACGCTGCACAAAAGATGCAGCAGTCACTCAGGGTTGTTCAGTTCTCGAGGACACCGACATAGTTGAGCACTCTATCTAACTGCATGCAATTATCAAAGATTTCAGCACTGACATTATTGACTTGATTGTTCCGCAGAATGTTGAGCGCAAAGCTGCGCAATTT
>JADHTJ010000139.1 GCA_016785015.1 Anaerolineales bacterium | reverse complement strand
CGTTTTGTTGCCTGTCGTGACAGATTCCCAGACGTGCTTGTTGAAAAATTCGCTGCGCTGAGAAATGCGGGAGAAACGACTGTACCAGGTGTTGCACCAGTTGATAACATCGGTAGTAATGCCAGGGATGGAAAGCAAATCTAACCATAATGGTGTGAAGCCCATCGCTCTGGCTGCAGAAGCCCCAGCCATGGCAATGCGGTAGTGCCCAAATCCCATGCGAATGGTGCTGATCACTACCGAACCTTCCCTCTGGATCGGCTCTCCCTGGTCGTGTCGCAAAATGTCTTTCAACCCAAAGATTTCTCCGCCGTAAGGGTTATCTTCCAGCGAAAGGGAGTATTTTTCATTAGGGTCATAGTCGAACTTCTTGGCCAGCATATTGCCCCATTGGATGGCTTTTCGGGACTGTGCTTTGTTGAGCTTGTTGCCATAAACGACGAATTTGCCGTCTTCCATTTTCATAGTGCTGCTCCATTAAAAATTTTGAGATCGCGCGGTGCGACCTGGATGTCATGGCCTTGAATGCGCGTGTTCAAGGCTTTGTCTGTAAAGTTGAATAAAAGTGTCGCATCCCCCCGTGCGATGGCGATCAAACCCGGTGGGAGATCATCAAGCAAACCGATCTCATGTTGGGATGCGAGATATCCTACAAAAGTGCTCGCCTGGTCAAGTGAGGGGTAAATCCCGAAATAATAAATAAGCCCCTTTCCAAGTTTCTTTTGGGTGATGGCAGCATTATTGGCAAAGGGTTCATTTGTGTAGGATGCCAAGACGTTGGTTCCTGGTTCGGGGATTAAGGATTCTGCCCAAAATGTGACTTCGCCGCAGCTGCTCAGAATCTCGCTCTGGAGTGGGTAGCTGACCCCTGAAGGTAGGGCGTGCCATTGGGCAACTTCTGCCCCGACAATGTCTTTGAATTCGCCAGGAAGGGGTTGATCGGTGACTACATTTGAGGGAGTCTTAAACCCTGAGCGGATTCCCAACATTACAGAACCACCCTGAGATGCAAAAACGCTCAGCTTATGGGCCAGTTGAGAAAAACCGAGATGAGCCATTGGCGCAAGGAGTATCTTATATTCGTTCCAGTTTGCTTCTTGAGAAACTAGATCAACGTTCAGGCCCAGCCTTTGACAAGCCCTGTAAAAAACGAATAGGTAGCGGAAATAGTTGAACCCCTCACGATGCGGTTGGTGATTGATAGCCCAGAGATCGTCATAATTCACCAAAAGGGCAATCGACGCTTTGAGCGGTTCTGCCCCAATTTTCTCCATCAGTTCTTGCTCAGATTTCATAGAGAGCAAATCCCCATACCCAACATCTGGGCCGCCGTCATGCACCCGCAGCCCTGAGTGGTGCTGCTCCAACCCAAAGCGTGAAGCCCCCCAGCGGAAATAGACCACTGCTTCAGCACCCGAGGCCAAGGCTTGCCAAGTCCACAGGCGCAGTGCGCCTGGACGAACACCGGTATTGGTGCGGCTCCAGTTAATCATGCCGGTCTGGTGCTCCATAATCCAGAAGGGAGCACCCTTCAACCCTCTCGTCAGGCTGTGGAAAAACCCAGTGATCATCGGATCGCCGAGATCGTAAGAATATTCAGGTCGTATTTCTCCGGGGAAATAGAGATCATCGCCGCCCATTTCGGCGTATCCTGTGGGGTATGAATCCCAGGATATCAAATCTAGGTTTTTGGCAAGGTCGTAATAATCGATATCCGTAAGACTGGCAATGATGTTGTGGGTGATGAATTGGTGCTTGGATATTCGAGATTGGAGATTGGATATTTGAATGTCTTGGTACGCTACCCAAGTGTCAGAGAAAAATCGATAATAATCGAGCACATGGCTTGGGTTGGGTTCGGCAACGGTCAGGTTAGGGGGTTCGATCTGCGCCCACCCGGAATAGTTTTGGCTCCAGAAATTTGTCCCCCAGGCTTCGTTGAGAGTTTCCATTGTTCCGTATTTCTCTTTGAGCCATTCACGGAATTTCTCAGCGCAGATATCGCAGTAGCAGCGGGGGATATAGCAGGCGAATTCGTTGTCGATCTGCCAGCCGATGACCGAGGGGTGATTACCATACCGTTCGGCCATAGCTTGTACAATCTTCTCAGTATGTTTAATGAAGGTTGGGTTGTTAGGGCAGTAATGTCGCCGTGAGCCGAATCGTAGTCGGCGACCGTCTTCGTCAACGGGCAGAATGTCAGGATGCGACTGAATCAGCCAGGCGGGCGGAGCCGCAGTCGGTGTGCAAAGAACGATCTCGTGTCCCTCCGCAACCAATACTTGAATAGCTTCGTCAAGCCAGGTCCAGTCATATTTCCCCTGACTAGGTTCCATCAATGCCCAGGCGAATTCTGCGATGCGCACAATGGAAATTCCAGCCTCACGCATATGTTGGGCGTCAAGCGGCCAGCGTTCACGAGGCCAGTGTTCAGGATAGTAGCAAACTCCAAGGTTCATCGTGGTTTTGTTGAGGAGGTTTTTGTTTTGGAGTTAAACGTCATTGAAAATTAGTGGATACATTTATTACAAATTAGCACGAATTTTTCGAATGACACGAATTCTTTGAATATAAATGTAAATTCGTGAAATTTGTGCCATTCGACTTCATTCGTGATTTCAGGAATTCAGTAGCAAAAATGGTCTTGTGTTCAGGAATTAGTTTGCTAAAAGAAAAGGGTACACGGAATGGTGCTAAGTATACATCGTATACCGTATACCCTGATCTCTTTGTAAACTTGTTTCTATTTCGTTGAGCCGAGGGTCAACCCTTCGATGAAGTAGCGCTGCAGGAAGAGGAATACCAGCAACGTCGGTAAGGTGCCGATCAAAGCTCCGGCGACAATAACAGGCCAATCGGTGACATATTGGCCTTGCAAGGTTGCTAACCCGGCGGTGATGGGTTTGAGCTTATCACTGCGCAGCAGAACGATGGCCCAAAGATAATCGTTGAAGATCCAGGTGAATTCCAATGTGGCGATGGCCGCAATTGCGGGCAGTGTCAGCGGCAGCATGATCTGCCACCAGATGCGGATTTCACCGCAGCCATCAATGCGCGCCGCTTCGAGGATTTCACCTGGGACGGTGCGCATATAGTTGCGCAGCATGAAGGTGCAGAACCCTAACTGGAACGCTGTATGGAAGAAGATCAAGCCCCAATAGGTATCATAAAGCCCCAACCAATCGGTTAATTTAAACACTGGGAGCATGAGCACCTGGAAAGGCAGCAGCATGCCACCCACAAAGGTGAAAAAGATCAGATTGTTTCCCTTGAATTTGAACCGGGCTAACGAATAGGCACCTAATGAAGATAGGAATAAAGTCAGAGCCAGGGATGGCAGCGTGATGATGAAGCTGTTGGGTAGATAATGGCTCAGTCCACCACGCTCCCAGGCAGTTTTGAAATTCTCCAGGGTGACCTCTTTAGGCCAGGAAATGAAACCGTTGTAGAGGATATCGTTGAAGGTGCGGATAGAAGTGACCAATCCGGTTAACATTGGGACAAGCCACAAAAACGTGGCAACTACTAAAGCCAAATATATAAGTACTCGCCAGGGTGATTTGAAATACGCTTTTGCTGTTTCCATTTTAATACTCCATCTCATCCTGCATGACACGCCTGAGATAAACGAAAATGAAGATCAAGCTCAGGAAGAATAACATCACAGCTATCGAAGCCCCATAACCCATCTTGTAGTTATTGAAAGCCTCGATATACATAAAGTTGGCCAAAACGGACGATGCGTGTGCTGGGCCGCCGCGGGTCATTACGGAAACCAGGTCGAAGGCTCGCAGGGAGTCGATCACACTAATTACCAGCACGATGATGGTCACCGGTGTTAGCAAGGGTAGCAGTATCTTCCAGAAGGTATTCCATTGGTTGGCACCGTCGACATGGGCAGCCTCCAGAAGTTGGGGATTTATGCTCTTCAAACCTGCCAGATAAAGCACCATCACGTAGCCAATCTGGCGCCATATGGCCACGCCAATGATCGACCAGAGCACGAGATCACGGTCGCTGAGCCAGCCTGGACCCTTTTCCACCAGGCCAGTCCAAACTAAAAAGTTGTTGATCAACCCTCCAGATGGATGGAACATCCACCCCCAAATCAGGCCGCTGACCACCATTGCTAGCACCATGGGCATGTAAAAACTCATCTTGAAGAATTTCTCCCCCGGAATGGCGACATTCAATACCATCGCTAATCCCAGCCCAAATACCACTGGAATAGTGATGAAGGCCAGAAGCCATTTCAAGTTATTTGCCATGGAGATATAAAACACTTTGTCATCGAAAAGTTTTACATAGTTTTTGAGACCAATGAAATTAGGGGTTGTCAGACCATCCCAATCTGTGAGACTGAGATAAAACGTGTAAAACATCGGACCAATAACCCAAACGATGTAAATAATGACAGGGATGACAAGGAATAAATAGGGGACAATATCGCGTCGGGATCGGATCATCTGCTTCCTCCGCAGTAAAGTTTGTGGGGCGACGGTGATCCGCCGCCCCACAGATTAAGGAGAATAGGCTGGCTATTCGCTTTCGAAAATTTCTTGGCGGGCTGCTTCCAGATCGGCCAACAAATCGTCAATTAGTGAAGGATCATCCCAGAAGGCCATCATGGCATTCATGCCTTCGTCGGCCATTTCAGGGGTGGTGTCTCGATCATAGAACTGGGCAACGAAGTCGGCACCATCGATCAGTGCCATACCCTTCTGCTGGGTCTCAGTGAAGATGCTGCGATCAACATCACCATTAGTAGGCAGTCGTCCGAGTTCTACAGCGTTGTATGTTTGAACTTCGACTGATCCCAAGTGTCCAAGTAAGGCCTTGGCGTTTTCGACATTTTGGGAATTGGCAGCAATGAAGAAGCCATCGGTGGGGGCATCCTCACCAATTGGCATGCTGGGGTCGATGATGGGGAAGCGGAAGAAGTCTAGATCGGCAACGGTCTCTTCGGGGAGGTTGTCTCGTATGAAGTCACCCATCAGATACATGGCGGCATCGCCAGTGATCAGGGGTTCTAAAGCCTCGGACCAGGAGTAAGCTGCGGCATCATCAATGAAGTAGCCCTTATCCAGCAAATCCTGCCAGTAAGTGAAGACATCGCGCACGCGCGGATCATCGTAGCTTTCCTTGCCCAACATCAGGTCGATGTGGAACTGTGGACCATTGACGCGCATATTCAAGTAATCGAACCAAGCTGCGGCAGTCCAGCGCCACTTTGTACCAATAGTGATGGGGATTTTGCCGTTGTCTTGCAGAACCTGGCACACATCAAGGAACTCTTCCCAGGTTTCGGGGGGTTCTAGGCCCAGTTCATCGAATACAGAGACACGGTAGTAAACTGCCCACCAGTACCAGGAGGTCGGTAGAAAGAATTGCTTGCCTTCAACAGAACTCATAGCCTGGAAACCTTTGGGATAGCTCTCGTTCCAGCCTTCGCTCTCCCAAACATCGCTGATATCCAGGATCTGGTCATTGTCGATGAAGAAGCGGGCGCGATTGCCAGCGAACCAGGTCAGAACATCCGGAGGGGTGGAGGCGGTCAAGTAAGCTCGGATGGCCTGCTTGAAATCCTCGTGGGCCACAGTGCTGTGGATCACCTCGACATCAGGATTGTTCTCCATGAACATGCTGACGATCTGAGCATCAGCTTCACGGGGTGCAGGGTCGCTCATGTAGGAGTTATAGATCACCACAGATTTCTCAACGGGGACCTCAACTTCTTTTTCAACCGTGACTTCTTTCTCGACTTCAACGGTCTCGACGATCGTCTCGCCTTCTTTTTCGACGATGACGGTCTCAATAACGGTGACGGTTTCAGGCTGGCAGGCCGTCAAAGCCAATGCCATGATGGTCAACAGGCCTAAAACGATCAAAAATGATTTGCGGTTCATTTAATCTTTCTCCTCTAGAGTAGAAATTTGATAGGACAGATTAGCAGATAGTCAGTTTTTATTTCTTTTGGAATTGCACCTCCTATGATGTTTAAATTGGCCCAGTAGATTGACGTTGAATGAGTTGGGCCTGCAGTAATAAATGTTTTGGAGAAGTTACACGCTCTTCCAATGTGTCGATCAGCAGTTGTGCTGCATCTCGACCAATGGAAAGCGGATTTTGGCGCATGGTTGTCAGCGGGGGATCAAAATAGGATGACAGCGGCATATCATCCACTCCCATGACAGATAATTCATCGGGTACTGCGATGCCTCTTTCTCGGGCAGCCCGCAGCACACCGATGGCCATTCGATCATTTTGAGCGAATATAGCTGTTGGAGGGGTAGGGAGATCGAGTAATTGCTGGAGGGCTAAATATCCCGATGTGGCTGCCCAGTCCCCTGTGATAATCAGACTGGGGTCTGGGGTGATGCTGTTATCCTCGAGGGCTGCCTCGTATCCGGCGCAGCGATCCTGAGAACAATCTTCTACCATGGGGCCCGTGATCATCGCAACTCGGCGATGACCCAGTTCAATCAGATACTGTGTAGCCTGATGAGCAACGCCGACGTCATCCAAAGCCACCGAACTCACTCGATCTCGTTGGCGCGGCCGGGCACCTACAAAAACCGTCGGAGCGACAGGTGGAAGCAGGTTGTGCCTGTTATCTGCATATGGGTTGATGACAAATAACCCCTCAGCTCTGCGGCTGGTGAACAACTCTTCTACCAGACGAGAAAACTCCTCCTCCGTTGGTGCGGAAGAGGAGACTAAGTAATACCCGTGTTTGCGAACTTCGGCCTCGGCCCCTTCGATGATGCTGGCAAAGGTGTAGTCAGTCAGGTTGGGGGAGATGCAGGCCAACGTGCAAGTTCGTCCGCGTGCCATAGAGCGAGCAATGGCATTAGGGCGGTAACCCAGTTCCTCGATAGCGGCTTCCACCAGGGCGCGTGTTTCCGGTTTGACACGTTCGCTTTTGTTAATCACGCGCGAAACGGTCTGGTGGGAAACCCCTGCGTGTTTAGCTACATCTCGGATGGTTACTCGGGAACGTGGCATATGCATCTAGTAAGCAAAATATGTTACCGGTCACGTGACCGGTAACATATATCGTAGCAAATCCGCTCACTTGTGTCAAGCGCAATGTGACGAATATCACTAACAATTTGTGAATACAAGTGGTTTTAGATGTTCTGAAGAAGTTCCTGTCCTGGCTACATATCTCATCCGCCCCTGATTCGCAAATATGGAAGTCCTTGGGAAAACAGCACTAGACTGAACAGTAGAATCATGAAACAACCAATATTAGAATTTTTATCGGTGGGCGGTATTAGACCCGATCCTTCGACCCTCGGGGTGTGATCGTGAATCCTATTATTAAATTGGCATTCATCCCGATAAGATTCGAAATCTGGATTTCCTGCTTAGCTCAAAATTAGCTGTATGCATTGAATCGCCCTTCCTAAGTAAATCAAGTGCAAATTTGGTGGAATTTTCCGGATTCAGTATAGACAAATGCCAAAATATGCTCAGTTTTGACCCCATCTACAGCACTACGCGACAAAACAGCACTGTAGATAAGCATGTTACAGCCGATGGATCAGCTCTTGTCGCAAGGCTCCGCCTTGCTTACCGGAGAACGGCTTCGCCTTTCTCCATTCATTTAAGGGTTAGCACCATAAGGATGGGAGTATTGGTGGGTTATTGATTCTCGGTGCAATTTGGTGCAAATCGGGTGCAATTTTGGCACTATATAATCAAAAACTGCATCTTTTTAAGTACTCTAGAGACAGGATAGACAATATCCACAATAGATACACTCACCCTTATTAACAAGACTCAATTGGTTGAATCGAAACTTTCACTAATTACTCTCTTTACATTTTGGAATATCATGCAATAATTAAAAATTACCAAGGTCTCTGACAAGGTTCAGGGTGTATCGGTAAGTCTCCAAAGTTGTACCAGGTGGAATCGAATGATCACTATGAAAGATATACCCACTACCCTGCATTGCCACAGGTAATTTTTCACTAATCTCATTTTCAAGCCCTTCTTTGTCATTTTCCTGAAAGAGACGCGCATCGATATTGCCCATGAAGGCTAATTGATCGCCAAAATCCTGCTTGAGGCGCCGCACATCCATACCGGCCTTGACCTCCAAAGGATGCAGACAATCAATTCCAGCTTCGATCAGTAAAGGTATCCCTTTTGTGATATTTCCATCGGTATGGTAGATCACTTGCGAACCATGTCTGTTGGCGAGTTCACACAAGCGCGCGTGGAATGGCAGCAGAAGTTCTTGATAATGCTTTGGCGAGAACATCATGCCATGGTTGTAGGCGATATCTCCATACAACCACAGTGCATCTGGCTGTAAACCTTTCGCCCACATATCTGACCAGGCATCTTCGATCAGCCGGGTGTCGGTATCATACATATCTATCATCCAATCTGGATGTTCGATCAGGTATATGAACTGGAATTCGGGACCGATTTTATGCCAGGTGCTCTCAAAGGGATCCAGCATGGAGAGAACAATATACCTATCTTTGGCTCTTAGCGCGTCATAACGGCTCCGCATTTCCTGCCAATCGATGCGATTGGGCGAATACTGTAATAGTTGTTTGAATTCTGTTTCCCAGGTTGAACGATCTTTTATGGGGAAATCAATCAAATCAGGTGTGGTTTGTTTATCTTTGATTTGTTTGTTTAACGTGCCCCACTCGTCCGTAAACGTAATATATTCATCATCTTCAGCAACCGTTTCATGGGATAAGAGAAAGGATTGATCAAACCAGAACATGCCGATATCAAAATCAAAAAACTCTTCTAGCTCAATATCAAGTGGTACACCCTGTTTGTGGAAATCTTCTCGCACTTCACTCCAAAAAGAATCAAAGATGGCTATCCTATCCACAGATTGGCGGTTGATGATTCTTCGAACACGTTCTCTTGAATTCATTAACTAATTTCAGCTCGTTTCCGCAAAGATTGAATTGCATCCCGGCATTCATCATAAAGGGCTTTTTCGTCTACGATGGCTATATTCCCATTCTTCATAAGGATCTCTCCCCCCACAATCACTGTTTGGACATCGCTGCCATGAGTGCCTAAAACCAGGGCGGAATTAATATCTTGAACAGGGACAACTCGGGAATGATCCAGATTCACGACGATCACATCTGCTGGATCATTCACCCTGAGCGTTTTACCACCGGTGGCAAGTTTCAGGGCTTGGGAGGGTGGCAAAATGGTAGGGTTCAGCGAGGTTGCCCGTGCAAAATTAACCGCACCTTTGAGGGTTTCCCAGATATCCTGTGTATCATTACTCGCAGGACCATCGGTTCCCAGAAGAATGTCAACACCATGCCCTAGCATTTGAGCAACAGGAGCTACCCCCGAACCCAGCACAGCGTTGCTGACTGGGCAATGGATCACTTGCGCGTTAGCGTCTGCGATCAACTTAATTTCGTCATCATCAACCCAAACAGCATGAACGATCTGAGTGTCTGGGCCGAGAACTCCAATTGTTTCCAACCATTCCACCGGACGCAGATCGTATTCATCCAGCGACATCTGAACTTCATCCTGGCTCTCGGACACGTGGAAATGTGTAAAGGCACCATGCTCCAAAACGAGTTGGTGCGTGGCTTGCAATGCCCCTTCCGAGCAGCGCCAAAGTGCCAGAGGACCGTTGGCGATTTCTATGTGATCGTCATCCCTAGATAGGTCAAATAAACGCCTAAAATCACTAAGTATATTCTCCAGGGATTCGGGATTCTTGCCCCGATCTGACCAGGAGCGCGCTAGCGTAAAACGTAAACTGACCTCTCGGGCAGCTTTCAGTACCTCGTTTGTATGTGCAGGGGTGCCTGTGATTTTATGATGATCGGTCACCCGAATCGCGCCACAGCGCAAGTTTTCCACCAATCCCAACAGCGCGGCAAGATACATCTCTTCAGGCGAGATTACAGCTTGGATCGGCCAGATGACATCTTTGAGCCAATCAATTAGTGTCCTTCCCCCGGCCAAGCCTCGCATAAAGGTTTGGCTAAGATGTGTATGCGCGTTCGTCAACCCAGGCAAGATAGCGCAATGCCTGGCGTCGAGTACTTCCTTGGCTTCATCTATTTGCCCTGGGGATGGAGTTCCTGCACCAATCTGGCGAATTTTCCCCTCTCGGATGCACAAAAAACCTGGATCGACCCAGCCATTCTCGGCAAGAATCGATCCGTTAATAATCAAAATATTTGTCATTTCAACTCCAGAAGTGAAACTTATCGAAAAAGTTTCACTTCCTAAATTGCGACCGCAGCCACTCCGTCGAAATGGGGAAATCCCGACAGCGTACTCCTGTAGCATGAAAAACAGCATTGGCAATTGCCGGTGTAGTGGCGATCATTACTGGTTCGGCCAGGTTCTTTGCCCCAAAGGGGCCTTCAGGCAGGGTCGTCGGCACGAAGTAGGTTTCAATCTCTGGGACATCTAGCGCAGTGGGGATTTTATATTGTTTGAGATTTTTTTTCTGGGGATAGCCATCAACAAATGAGAATCCCTCGGTAAGAGCGTAACCAATCCCCTGGGCAATCCCGCCCAAAAGTTGGCCGCGCGCTCCTTTGGGGAAGATGATCGTGCCACCGTCATGGCTGGCCCAAATTCCAGTGACTTTGACCTTGCCTGAAGACTTGGACACGGATACCTCTGCAATTTGCGCACCAAAACTGTACGTGTAATAGGGAATACCTGAACCTTTTTCAAAATCCCAATGGATTTGAGGGATTTGCCAATAACCTTGTGATGACATCTGCATGCCCATCTCGAAAGCATGGTCAATAACATCTTCTACGGATAGCGGTTCTTCATTAGGCCCAATGAAAGCTTCGCCATGACGTAGAAGTTGGTCAGGGCTGCATTCTAACAAATCGGCAGCTGCCAATTCTAACTTTTGGCGGATCTTCTCCGCGGTTAGTTGGGTAGCGTTTCCGCCTACTATCGATGCACGCGACGCTACTGTAGGACCAGATTCGAGAGCTGTATCTGTATCGGGTCGCAGCATATGAATGCGCTCTGGATTGATGCTCAACGTCTCAGCAGCAACCATAGTAAATACTGTTCGGCTGCCCTGGCCATAATCAGTGAGACCCGTTTGCAGAGTAACGGAATGATCACGTTCAACAGTCATTGTAATACGGGCATAATCGGTTCCTTCGCCACCCAATCCACTGCCATGAAAATAACAGGCTACGCCAATGCCCTTCAGGCTATCTTCAGCTTCGTTTCTAGAAAATGACTCCCGTTTATCAATCCAACCTGATTTATCTCTCACCCATTCCAAACATTGCGTCAAACCAACGTCATGCTGCAAAGTATTCCCAGTGAAGGCTCGATCCCCTGTCCTTAAACAATTTTTCAGACGGAATTCAATTGGATCCATACCAATTATTTCCGCCAATTCATCGATGGCAATCTCAGATGCTGCTGCAGCCTGAGTATTTCCAAATCCTCTAAAAGCTCCAGCATATCCATTGTTTGTGTAGATCGATTTAGTATCTACCGTAGCTGCTTCATAGCGATATGCTCCCGCCAAATGCATCGTTGCTCGCCAGGATGCAAGTGGCGTCATCGAGGCGTAGGCTCCGCTGTCGGTCAAGTACTCAATTTTGGCTGCGCGCAGCGTGCCATCGGCAGTCATACCCATTCGCAAACGCGTATTGGCTGCAGCTCGTTTGTAAGAGATGATCGATGATTCTTCACGATTCAAAAGCAAACGCACCGGCCGCCCAGTCAACAGGGAAAGTTTGGCCGTGTGGGCCGTGAACTGGTACACATGATCGTCCTTGCCACCAAACGAACCGCCTACGGGGGGTTGAATAATCCGTACATCCTCAGCGGGGAGACCCAAAATCCCTGCGGCATTGTCACGATTAATGTGAGGGCTTTGATTGTTTGCAAAAACCGTCACAGTTCCCCCCGGCTCAGGAATGGCCAAAACACCCTCAGTTTCCAAATATGCATGTTCTTGCGCCTGGAAAGTATAGGACTCATCAACAACAAAATCGCACCCTGTGAGGATGGGTTCAGGATCACCGTTACGAACCAAGTGCGTATTTAGTAGATTCCCTTGACCTAGTGGAGCTTCCAAAGGAACCAGGGCGGCTTCCGCATCCAGAGCATGGTTCATATCCCCTACAACAGGAAGCTCTTCTAGCTTCAGCATGATGGCCTGCACCCCAGCTTCTGCCGCGGCTAGGCTTTCGGCAGCCACCACGGCAATGGGGTCGCCAACATAACGCACTTTCTGATAGGCCAGTATATAGGCATCTTTAACCGGCCAACCAAAATGTCCATGGTCGATGAAATCCTCCGACGTAATTGCGGCGACAACTCCTTCTACATCTAGTGCTGGTCGGATATCCAATTCAACTATCCTGGCATGAGGGACAGGGCTAGCTAGTACTTTGGCATGCAGCATTCCGGGAAGAACCATATCACCAACATATTTGGCCGTCCCCAAAATTTTCTCCAAACCATCGACCGCAACGGCATCCGCGTTACCAACGAAATTAAGAGCCTCGCTCATAATTCGCCCCCAGACTGCCGACTCAATGCTGTTGCTTCAATGGCATCAACTATTTGTTGGTATCCCGTACAACGGCAAAGATTACCAACAATATACTTCCGAATTTCACTTCGAGTTGGCGTGGGATTATTGATCAACAGTGCTTCCCCT
>JADHTJ010000138.1 GCA_016785015.1 Anaerolineales bacterium | reverse complement strand
CCAGTGCTTTCGCAACGATCCCAGCATCAAATCCAGCTTGAAATTCTTACGCCGCACGCCCTGGGCACGGCAAAAGGTTGAAGACCTGTACCTGAAATCTATTTCCAATAAGTGACCCCATGAACAAACCAGAATGGATTAAAGCTGTTGCTGCCAAATCAGCACAACCGGAAGATCAGGTAGCCATAATCCTCGAAACCGGCCTGGATGAAATCTATCAGGCAATGAAACGAGAGGAGAAGGTTACACTTGTTAATTTTGGAACGTTCTATATCGACGTGCGCCGAAGTGGCACTGTGTTCAAGTTCAATCCATCTCAGAAATGGCGGGCGCTGTTTGGGTGGGCTTCAACATACAAGGGTAAGCTGTGAAGCGGCGTATTTGTATCAGTTATTACCTGACTTGAGAATATATTTTCAACCCCCTACTAACCCCTTTTCAACAACTTCCCTGGTTTGCAAATCTTCAATCTGGTAGCCGTGCATCCCAGATGTCTCGGCGGCCTGGCGTGCTTCTTCTATGGTGTCATAATCATTGTGAAAATGCAGCCGTCCATGGGGGCCCATATCGTATTCATGTTTCAGGTAGAGCAGGTAGCGTTTCATCATGTAGATCTATCGCAGTGCCGAGATTGCTTCCCCCATCAGTGCCAGCGAATCGACATCTTCTAGATCGTTGTGCTGCAGCATGAAGCGTGTGATACCGGCTTCTTGGAATGATTTCATTTGGTCAAGTACCTGCTTGGGTGTGCCCCCAATGAACCCGGCCTGATGCCATGCGGATATATCTTCAGGCAAGTCAGAGAACATGCGCCTGTGAGCGTCGATGCGCGCCTGGATATTTGCATCGTTTTGAGCAATGACAAAAGGGATCATTAGCGACCGGCGCAGGGATGCTGGGCCCCGGCCGATAGCTTCACAATTGGCATCCAGCTGATGGGATTTCTCTCGGAAGACGTCCACCCCAACGTACGAACAGTTCCACTCATCTGCGTGGCGAGCGACGACTTGCAGCGTTTTCTCCCCCTTGCCGCCCATGATGATAGATAGGTCGCGTGGCTTGGGGTACGTGGCAGCGTCCTCTAACTGGTAAAACTCGCCATCGAAATTGGCTGGTTCATCGCCAAACAACATGCGAATGACCTGGGCACCCTCGTTTAACATTCTGAGCCTGGTTCCATAGCGGGGAAAGTCGATCCCGAACATCTTGTGCTCCTCCTGGTACCACCCAGCACCAAGGCCTAAATCAAGCCGGCCAGCTGACAAATCACTGACAGAAGCAGCCATTTTAGCCAGCATCGCAGGATGTCGGAAGGTCATCGAACAAACCATGGGTCCAAAGCGAATTCGCTTGGTTTGCAGGGCTAATGCTGTCAGCGATGGCCATAATGCCAGAGACTCGCGCTGCTTTTCTCCACCCAAAGCCGTGAGATGGTCGGAGCGGAAGAGTGAATCAAAGCCCAACTCTTCGACGGTCTTGGCCAATCCCAAGAAGCGCTCCCAAGTCATATGTTCCTGGCCTTCTACCATGATGCCAATGTCTAACATGTTGCCCTCCACTGTGATATATTGCACGTTAGGGCTACATCCGTGTCGAGAAATTCCAGATGGATAGCGGTCAGCCAGGCGATGTGTTTCATGGTTTCATCAATTATTGACCCAATATTGCCCTATTATTTGTTGATAAAATTATTCAGATCGTCTACTGGGGAATGATACCCACTGGCGATCATCTGCTCCAACAATTCTTGAGCGCTTGATTGATCTACCATATTCCTGCGGACACTAAGAATGAGTATCCCCACAGAACCCACCACAGGGACACCTAGATTTTGGGCCATCGAGCGAGCCCGAAGATCATCACTGGCGAATAACCCCTGACGGAGATAGGATACGGCAAGGCAAGTTTGCTCACCCGCTCCGAGGTGCACAGGCAAATTGCTCATCCATTGTTTTTCATCGGGTGAAAGGGTAAGAACTGGCAAATTGTCCCAGGCTCCCTCAGGCAATCCACCACCCTGGACACCCGCATAGTATTCCTCCATCACCATTAATGTTGTGCAGCCTCGGTTCGGCCAGAGCGTATGTGGTAAATCAGGACGTTGTGCTAATCCGAAATTGGTCAATACCGTGTTATCGAGAAGAACCGGATTGATTATGTTCATTTTCCCACCGTTCTACATTTTCTAATTCCGCTTCAAGTTCTTCGATATTTTGCGGGCCTACAAAAACTGGCACATCCAGACGTGCGAAACGCATTCGAAGGTCGATGTAAGGTAAATCTAAAAGCTCTGCACATCGTCCCATGCTGATAACTTGCCCTAGATAGTAGGCCAATACCAGGTTGAATTGGTCTTGGGGGTCTTCTATGGTAGCGAAAGAATCGCCTGATAATTCAACGTCAGGATTGACTTCGGGACGGTGGGAATAGTAATGTAGGATTGCCCGCAAAATTCGATAATCAATAATATCAATAATGGCAGCTTCCGGTTGACCATGACTTTCCACAATCGTGGTCTGCCCTCGCTGCACAGCCTGCAATACCTGACGGGTCTTGCGAGCCAAATCCGTTTTGGGGATCGTTTGGATAAATTCCATCACACACCTCTTGCTAAGTTGCAAAAATCTGTATTTTACATATTTTACATCATTTTCCGTATTTGTGCGCTACCAACCCCGGACACAAGATGCCTCGCGCCTGCCACCGCTGGCACGCCTGGGACGGGGCCAAGCAGGAGAGATCGTCTCCCCCGGTGCGGGCGCAAAGGCCTGGGGGCCGGAGACATATTGATGCTGCAGCTAGAGCAGGTAGCGTTTCATCGAATGGATAATACGATATTCGCGCGTTAAGGATGATCTAGCAGAACCCAAATTGTGATACAACCGATGTGTCTACAAATGTGGGCCCATGCGTTTTTTGGAGGTTGATATGGTAACCGTAGGAGTTCGAGAATTAAAACAGCAGGCCAGCGAATTGATCCGCCAGGTACGTGAAGATGGACAGGAAATTCAGGTAACGTACCGTGGTGAAGTTGTTGCTCTGGTAGTACCCGTAAAAAGCCCGCCTCAATCTGAAATCAAAGCTGCCTGGGATCGCCTGGATGTGCTGGCGGCAGAGAAAGGGGCGCGTTGGCCGGAGGGTGTTACCAGCGTTGAGGCTGTTGTTGAGGGGCGTTCATGAGTAAGTATCTTGTCGTTGATGCCAGTGTTTGGGTTGCCC
The DNA here is from genome assembly GCA_016785015.1 of Anaerolineales bacterium. Lineage (GTDB taxonomy): Bacteria > Chloroflexota > Anaerolineae > Anaerolineales > UBA11858 > NIOZ-UU35. The sequence continues at coordinate 9,668 of JADHTJ010000138.1, read as the reverse complement.
GGCTGATTACTCAAGATGCATTTCACGATCGCAGTCGACATTGGTTGGATGTGCAACAAGAACATGGGGTGCAATTTGTTGCTCCGACACTTCTGCTAGTTGAAGTCGCAGCTGCAATTTCGCGCCGCACGGGGGATAGAGAGCTGGCAAAGCAGGCAGTCGAAGCGTTGCAAGCTTTGCCTGACTTGCGTTTGGTGGAAATGTATCTGTTTTATGGAGCCATTGTAGAAATCGTGGTTGCCCAGCACGAAGTAAATGGGGCATCGCATCTGTTCATCAAATGCACTTAAGAAGAATTCAAGATTCCTGGCAGTGCCGGCATCACCCCCAATCAGGACGATATCTGGAACTGAAGCCGCAGTCTTGTCAATGAACTCTAGGGCTTCATCCGTGCCGAGAAATTCCAGATGAATATCGGTTAGCCAGGAAATTCGTTTCATCAATAAAGCAATCTAAAGTTGAGATAACTGATCACGAACCTGTAGAATAAATTCTCCTGGCTGAAGTATCTGAATATCAGGGTGGCCTGGCTGGTAGTCCCGGATATTGAAGGTTATTAGCCAAACACATTTCTCCCGTAATGCAGCTACAAGAATGGGTAAATCTTTTGAATCTGCCAAGCCAAAATAAGGTGTTAGATCAGTTGGATCAGGGTCAGGGACGATTGTCAAGCAACGACTTACCAAATGGCGGAAAGCAGGCAATGCTTGCGGTAACTTGGTTTCCAGGTTGCGTTCTGCTTCTGTAACAACTTGAATAGATGCCACTGCATCGATTAGGGTAATCTCTGCAAGGCGAAGAATTAATAAACTGGCACCATGTTTCGAAGGTGATGCTGATCCTGCAAATAGTGCATCGGCATCAATAAACAGGCGAGGCTTTGCTGGATTATTCTTCGCCATATTTTTCCTGGTAGTATCGAGCTCGCTCTTCGCGCAATCCTTGCAGGAGTTCATCCATGCTCATTCCAGATTCCTGGCGAAGTCGTTCGATCTCGCGAGCTAATTCGGGAACCATAGGCACCATTGGCGTCAACACAAAGATTCCATCCATATCTACCAGGCGAAAAGTATCTCCTTCCTCAATAGCATATTTCTCGCGCAATTCAGAAGGCAGGGTAAGAACACCCCTTTTTCGAACTTGAATTGTAGATACCATCGGTTGCTCCTCGTTGTGCGTAATTCTGCATTCGCAGATTTTCTGCATTATACCACAATAATATGGGCGATGGTTATCGTGATCCCTGGTCCTAAGGGCCTGCGCGCCTGCTACCGCTGGCCCGCTTGGGGCGGGGCCAAGCTGGGGAGATCGTCTCCCCGGTGCGGGCGCAAAGGCCTGGGGGCCGGAGTTTATCCTTCGCGTAGCATCCCCGAAGGGGGAAGCAGGGTCGAAGGGCGTGGACTGAAGAGGCCCGCGGCAGCGGATTAGCGACTCCTTTGGCGGTCAGTGGTCAGGGTGTTCAAGACCTGGATGTGCTTTCCCACCACATACACCTGCTCATCCAGGTTGAACAGACGCCCACTGAGAGCCACTTTGGGGCGCAGGTCTGGGTGCCTTTGCCCCCAATCGACCATGATCTCAGCCTGCCTCCCGGAAAGCAAGACTGGATAGCGTTTACGATCTTCGGGATAATGATCGGGATTGCGTAAGTGCAGAATGGCGGTGAGCGAGGTTTCCGGCTTGCCTTTGATTTCCACCTGGTGTGCTTCGATGATCTCCACCCATCCGGAGAGATGCACGGCATTGGCGCCTTCTTCTTCATAATCGGTCAACAGCTCAAATTGGGCTTCTTCAGGCATTCAGGTTTCTCCTCGTAATTCAAATAGTGAATATTTATTCGCTAGAATCTCACACCCTCTTCCAAAAGTGGTGAGGTGGTGAGGTCGTTGTTTTTGACCCCAAGATGTGGGGAAAAGTTTTAAATTCAAGGCGTATTCTCCATGGATAGGGGTGATTTTGACTGCACCAGCCCCTCACCACCCGGATCAAAAGTGGTGAGGTTTTAGCGGGAGTGGTGCGGAGGTGGTGCAGTGGTGGTGAGGTCAGTGGTGCAGTAGGGTTTGCCCCCATATAGAGATATAAATGAACCAATGCATCGATCTTCTCTATATATAGGGGTGCTGAAAGAAATCGATTTGGGCACCTCACCACTGCACCACAAGAACGTCACGCACACGAGAAATTTTCATTTTTCAACGTCGATTTCAATCCTTTCTGGCTCTGTCATTTGCACCTGGCGCGGGTTTTGAATCACCACGCCATACAACTCCTGCACTTTCTGGGCGTTGACCGCCAACATACGCCGGTTCTTGCCTGCCGAAGAGACCCAGCGGGAGACATGCAGATGCTTCTCCTTGCCGCGCTCCTTGAGCAGGCCATTCACCTGGGCGATCTGCCTGCGCAGCGCATCGGCAGTGGTGTCGAAGTGTTCACCCAGTTGAGACCAATACGAGCGCACATGGATCAAGCAGGACTCATCGTTGAGGTAGAAGACATTCTCATCTCCAGGCTCGAACCAGCCTACTGGATCTGCTCCCGTTGGGGGGATGTATACGGCCGCTCCCGTACGCGGTTCCAGGTAGATTTTGCGACGCTGCAGCAGGTTATCTAGAGCTTCGAAGAATTTGCGTACCGGCGACTCGGCGGCGATCTTCTCGGCCTGATCCTGGATCACCTTCAGGATGGCCTGGCCATTTTGATCCGCAATACGGGCGGCATCATGAGCGGATAGCACACCCAATTCATGGAAAGCCGTTACGGCCAATTGTTGGGCGGCATCCAGGGATGCATAATAATCGGGCAGGCGGTTTTGTAAGTCGCCGCGGCGAGCCAGTTTGTGCGACTCTTCGATGATCTCTAGATAAGTTTTGGCTGCTCTATCCCAATGCGCTGCCAACCACCCGACATAGGCAGCCATAGCCTGGGCATACAGACCCCCTCGGGCGTGCTCCTGTGCCTGATCCAAATCTTGCCTTGGAGCATCGCCAACCAAGGGCAGTACATCACCCCGAGCAATAGGCACATATACCAGGCGACCGACGGTGCTCTCACCGGCTAAGGGCAATTCAGCGGTAGAGATCACCATACCCCTGGGGATACGGGTGCGTCGTTCGGAAAGATCACGGTTGGCCCGTCCCCGTGCTGAACGATTGCCTACTGCCCGCACGATCTGGTGCGCACTTTTGTGCATGCGCCGTGAATCCGCTGCGCTCTGGAACTGGGGGGCAAAGTCATCGATGATCGTTGGGGCATCCTTGACTCTGAAGAGCACCCCCTCGATATGGGTGACGGTGCTCATCCAATCCACCGGGGCATGGTATTGGCGCCCGTCGATGAACCCGCTCCCGAAGTGGGTCAGCGCCAAATGTGCCACCGTGGATTTACCGCTTTGAGTGGGTCCATACAGCCAGATCACTGTATAAAGTGGCTTGATCTCATTCAATGGGCCCGCATACATGGCTGCCCAAAGCGGAGCCGTAACCGTCAGCGGTCCCAGCTTCAAGAAATCCAGGCTGGCGCTGACAGCATTGGCCGAAGCATCTCCCGTAGGGGGAGCTGGTAGCATATAGTGCTGCAAGTTGTTGGCGCCCAGTTCAACACGCACACCGTCATCAAACCCGTCGGCAGTGATCATCCCTAACCCTGACAGATACCCTCGCACACCGTTGATCTCCGTCCAGCCGGTGTGGGTGTAGACACGATCTCTGGCCATATCATCCAGCGAACTTTCCTGGATAGCCCGCGTGAGCACATAATACTTGCCCCTGGGTAGGTAGATGATCGGCCTGGCACCCCAATAGCGGTGTACCCATTTCATCTCCACGAACTCGCTGGCGGGCACATCGATGGTTTGCAGGCGGTTGCCATCAGCCAGTTCGCCATCGATGGTATAGCGCACCTCGGGCAGGTTCATGCCGTCGTCCACGGTCAGTTCGTGGGTGATGCGCGCAGCGAAATTCCCCAGCGGTTTACCCAGGAAGTGCAGCCTGCCATCTTTGATAGAAGACAAGATCGGTGCTTCATCATTATCACTCTCTGATCCATCCATCAAAGACTTCAGTTCCCGCCGTGTCATACTCAACTTGCGTTGGGCGATGCTCATGTAACGCGGTTGTAATTCACCTGGTAGCGCTTTGAGCATCGATAGGATATTTCCGGTCAACTCTTGGATCTGGTGCGGCGCGGCTTCTTTGAGCCCATCTAGGCGTTCTTCGATCACAGGTTTGCTTGATTGAAGCGTTTCCAGGACGATGTCGGGATCACCCTGCGCAGCAAAGAATTCATTGGCATCCTTGAAGCCCTCCAGGGGTGGGACCAGCATGGTCAATGGGCCAATCTCGGAAGCGATGTTGGCTTGTTTTTTCTGCCCTTCTTCATCGCCATCCATGGCCATGTACACCACCGGTCTTTGCGAGAGTAAACGTAGATCACCCTCAGGGATGTATCCCAAACCACACAGTGCCCAGGCTGAGAATCCCATCTGGCGGTAGCTCTCTGCATCCGCCTGACCTTCGCAAAGGATGACCTCTCGCACACCAGGCACTTCGGCTTTATATAGCTGACGGGCTTCGGCACCAGGTAGGTTGCGAGATTTGTCTTTCTCATCCACAGGGTTGATCGCCCTGGCCGACAGGTAGGACACACCCTGGATATGTGCAGTATCTAGAGCATGTTTCAGACAGCGCTTTGAGCTGTGCCAGGTTTCCACCTTGCAAGCTGCGCACTTCTTTTTCCTGGCAGTGATGCTTGAACTGTGAGGATAGATCAACCAACCTTCAGGCGAAGCTTTCTGTCCGTCTCCATTTGAAGTGAAGTCTCTTCCATCGGCGCGGATCAAGCCAATCCGCGTTGCCAATGCAATGTCCGCATTCAGTGCTTCCAGGTGATCCCGTAACCCCGAGCCCCCGATTGAAAAACCCCATCCCGCCACGCGCAGTGCATCATCGTTGAAGCCGCGCGATTGGGCATAGGCCAAAGCGCTCTCACCAATCTCGGACCAAAGTTGCTCAGCGTAGTATCTGGCTGCCAGATCCAGTAGCTGGCTTCGCTGCATTCGTTCTTCATGGGCTTTAATCGTCTCAGGTGTAAGGCCAATGTCTTCCAGTGAGATATGGGCGAATTCAGCAAGCCACTGCATTGCACTCTTGAAATCCAAATTCTTTCTGAGCTCAACCAGCGTAATCGCATCCCCGCCGGCATTGCAGCCCGAATAGCAGAACCAGCGCTGGCGTTTGTCGTTGTCACTGTATACTCGGAAGGCAGTGGGGTTGTCCGCGCCGGCATGGATGGGACATACACCTCGCCACTCAACCCCGTGTTTCTTCAACGAGGTACCCAGATGGTCCGCCAGGGCTAACAGATCGATTTGATCGAGTAGAAGAGGAATGTTTAGTTGGTTTTGAGTCATGCAGTGCTCCTTTGATCAAACCCCACCAGACGCTCGCTGCGGGGCGATATTTGCTCAAGATGTGGATATATGGGGTTGGCTTGCTGTGCTTCCTTGGGAGATGCCTGGAATGTGATCGTATGCGGCATCGTAAGCGGGACGTTTGCAGAGCGTTTGCCAGACGTAAACGGAGCGTAAGCAGTGTCGCTTACGCTCCATTAGGGCCATTTTAAAAACTTGCTTATCTGGTCGAAATCTCTGTGTTTCATGGGTCACCCTCTGGGTATAAGGTCATCTTCCCGGATGGTTTTGGGTGTAATTTCAGGATCCCCTGTTGGTAATCCGCCAATGCAAGTGATAGTAACAAGGCAGCTACTTCACCCATCGGCACGATAGGCATATCCCGTTGGGGATCGTATTTCGATTTCCCAAACGCAATCCTGCCGATGGCGGTATGCAGTTCACGAGGAACGCGAAAGGAAACCACATTTTTCCAACGTTTTTGGTTTACTGTCTTTTTAGACCCAGCCAGATTTCTTGATCGCTTTTCATCCCGCGACCAGGCTTTATGGCCATCTCCAAACAAGGTCATGCTACGGCCATCGGGTTTCGGATCGAAAGGGATTTTTCCAGCCTCGAATAGATCCAGGGCATACTCCAAAAATGCACGCACAATGCCATCGCGAGATTTGAGATGTAGGTCTTCGGTGATCTGATTGATATCGTCGATGATATCTTGCGGGATTCCACGAAAACTGACCGTGCGATGTTCTTTCTCCCAGGATCGGTCTCGTTTCCTGGGTTGCCAGTCAGCTACGGGGATATCACCCAGGAATGCTGGCTTTTCAACTTCCAATTGATCATGCTGATCTGTCTTCTCAGGACTCTCCCAGGTTTCAGGAAGCTCTTCATTATCTGTGCTGAAATCATCGAATGGGTTACGAGGCATGTCTGACTCCTACATCTTCGAGCGTAAGATCAATTTGACGATTTGTGCGTATTCTTTTAAAGACCTGCTGCCTGGAGCTTTTTCGAAGATGGTTAGCCCATCTGCGGCTGCTTCTCGCAAGACTGTTGCGCGGTGGATCAGAGGAAGCACTTGATCACCAAGCGCATAATCTAAATTTTGCAATGATTGCTGACTTTGCTTGGTGGTTTCATCGTAGAAGGTAGGCAGCACACCCAGTAAACCGCCGCGCCATTGGTGTTTCTCGCGCAGTTCTTTCAACGTGTTGATCAGATCCATCACACCGCGGTTGCTTAGATACTCCATTGCTGTTGGAATGATCACCATATCAGCTGCCCATAGAGCACGCTCTTGCAGCCCGCCTAAGCTTGGGGAAGTATCAATCAGGATGTAGTCCACACCATTTTGTGGGAAGACTTCAAGCGTTTCACGGATGTATGAGATCGGTCGCTCTCGCGTGCTCATATCGACTTGCGCGCCGCGTGTATCCCTGTTCCCTGGGATGATCCACAGGCTATCTCTGCCTGAATGGCGTACCTGCTGACGGATGAACTTGCGTTCCTGGTTTGTATTGCGGCCCATGGTCAGCAAATAGTATGTGCCCATCTCCTGGTTCAAACCCAACGCGGGTGCCAGGTGGCCCTGGGGATCGAAATCCAAAGCCAAAACCTTCTTGCCTTGCAAAGCCAGACCATGCGAAAGATTGATAGTTGTTGTGGTCTTGCCAACACCGCCTTTTTGGTTAGCAACAGTAATGATCTTTGTGCTCAAAGCTAGCCTCCGTATAAGAAACTATCAGGAGTGGTCCTGAATTTAGACGGTTGGAGTAATTTTGACATCATCTGCTGGCTTGACATAGAAATCTTGCAACGCCTTTTCGAGATGTGATTGTGGAACACGCACTGTTCCCAGAATTCTTATATGGGGTAGAACCCCTTCTCTCACCAACTTATATACTTGAGCAGGGCTAACCTGAAGTAGCTTTGCGACCTCCGCAGGCTTGAGAAAGGTTTCATTTGCGATATCTACATGGTTCATTGAAAATCTCCTTTAGTAGTACTTTAGTAACCATTGCGAATAGAACATTTGTGCTAAAATAAAAGAAAAAAAAGAAGAGTGTTGTGTGGATATATTTGCGATTGCCTCCATTCATTCAGGAATAGATATTTCTAAAGCGAAAAAATTTATTTCTATATAGACATTATAGTTTGGTATAATTGTTCTGTCAAGAAACTATAATTTTCTTTAGGGAAAAGAGAATAATTATGCAAACTGAACTGATTGAATGGTTAGATGACAAGCTCCGAGAAAGATTTATGAATGATCGGCAGCTAGCGATAAGGGCAGATATTTCGCCTTCCATGATTTCGAAAGTAAGGCAGGGAAAACAGGATATGGGATGGGAAGCATGCATTAAGATTGCTGATGCGCTAAATATCCCCCCGCTTGTCGTGTTGGTGAAGGCAGGATATATCGATCCGCCAGATCAAGATTGGGATCCAGAAACTGAAGAACTTGTAAGGATGTTCGCAAAGGTTTCAAAAAAGGATCGAACTGAAATTCTCTTGCTACTTCGTCATAAATTAGAACAATAGATTTAGAGGTGTGTATGATGGGAATTGACCTGAAAGAGTTTATCAAAGTGGTCAGAGATCTTAACCGCAATGAGAAAGAGTCCATTTACCGGTTAATTAAGACATACCTCAATAATAATCACGCAAAAGAAAGTGAAACAGTAATCAATATTAAGTTGGAGGGACAATGGCACGTAGAACCCGAGGGGAAAGTACTTTATATAAGACCGAAACAGGAAGATGGCGAGCCCAAATCGTAATTCAAGGCAGACGACTTTCGCATACAACAAAGACGGCTCGTGAAGGTCGAGAGTGGATTCGTCACCAATTAGAAAAACCTGATCAGGGAATCAATCTGGAGAGGGCGAGTGCACCTCTAAATGATTATTTAGATGACTGGTTGGCCAATGTAAAAACGAGCAGGGCAAGTTCGACCCACAAAAATTACTTTGACTATATAAACCGATACATTCGACCAATATTAGGTGAGGTCAAAATGTCGGATCTGAGACCCGATCTTATTCAATCTGCAGTTGATGGAATGCTCAAGAATGGAATGCCAGCGTATTCCACAGGTTATGCGTTTAAGTTACTAAAGATGTCACTGAAACGTGCTGTCAAACTGGGAATCCTTGGATACAACCCTGCTGACGGAGTCACGCCTCCCAAAACGCAAAAAAAGGAAATGCAAGTTTGGGATGAAAACCAGGTCCAGACGTACCTTCTGACGATTGATACTGAACAACCTCGCAGTGGTGCCTTATTGAAGTTAGCGGTAGGTACTGGAATGCGGCTAGGTGAATTGCTTGGTTTGATGTGGGGAGATGTTGATTGGGAAAGGAAGCAAATCTCGATCCAGCGGCAACCAAAGCTGGTCAGAGATGAGAAAAATGACTTTGGTCCTGTAAAATCAAAAAGCAGTATGCGTACAATCCGAATTGCGGATGTTTTAGTTGATGTGTTACGAGAGCATCTTGAGAAGCAATTTGTTGAAACGAAAGTGTTCGCGAGCGATTGGAATGATATCGATCTTGTATTCCCCAATGAACGAGGCGATTCAATGCTACGCTGCTCTGCTACAAAAATCCATAAGACGATGTTAGCAAGAGCAGGATTGCCCTATATCCGTTTCCATGACCTTCGCCATACAGCCGTATCATTGATGCTTCAAAATGGTGTTCCAATTGTTGAAGTCTCAAAATATATTGGCCATGCTCGGGTCTCCATCACATTGGATACATACGGTCATTTAGCACCATCCTGGCACAGTCAAGCTGCTGAAAAGATGAATGAGATATTGACTCCCCAATCAATAACACTTTAACTGCACCCAATTGCACCGGATAAGCACCGGAAAAATCTCAAAACTATAAAATACCCCCACATATATGGTAAATTAAAAAACAAACCCCCTTACTGTCTAAATATTACATATGACTGATTTGGATTGATTTGTGCAGTCGAGATAAGTAGCCACTAAACGTTGCAAGGTGCCTTCTGCATTGCGATGGAGACAGTGCATAAAACGCCGAGTGGTCTCCGCAGATTCAAGCTGTTGACGATGTTTGAGATATTCATCTGGCGGGACGGTGCGGAGATGGTTGAGTAAATCTGCTTGACTATCGGCGGAGAAAAGGACTTGATAGTGCCCGAATTCGCGTAGTGGACGAGTAGACTTGCGACCACTCACCCGACGCTGGTGTCGTCGCAGCCGTCCGAAAAGGCTCTCGATTTGCAGGTT
>JADHTJ010000137.1 GCA_016785015.1 Anaerolineales bacterium | reverse complement strand
GGGTGACGGCGGCAGGTTCTAGAGGCACGGTCACGCCGCCCACAGAACGACTTTGGCCCTCGTATTTGGCCATCTGCCAAAGAGGTAGTGAGATTTCGACATCGTCAATATAAAGGATGGTTTCAGGCCCGACTTCGAAGGTCAGTAACGCATAGAGAGCCCCCTTGGTTGTGGCTGCTTTGAGTTGCACATGCGTCCACTCCTGGCCGACGGTGATGGTTTCGCCTCGGTTTGGGATTCCCAAGTCGTTCTTTTTTTCCACCCAAAAAACCATCGGGGTGACAGGCACTTGCCCCTCGGGTGCGCGCACCCAAGCTGAGAAGTGCAGATCCTCACCTTTTTCTACATAACTCCTGGCCCCAAATGTGACTCCCTGGTTTGCACCAGATTGAATTTTGTACCCCCAAATGCCAGTATGAGCGGCTTCTTGAGAGCGCTCAACCGCGCCAATTTGCAAAGCAGTATTGGAGTGGGCTAAGATATCCACTTCGGCTGAGCCATCTTCGAAGCTGCTATCTGCGAAATAATTTTTGAAGGTCAGCAAATCTTGGGAAACTGTTGCCCGTCGTGGGTTCGGAAGAGCACAAATCGAGTCTGATGAGGGGGCTTCGACCTGGGATTGCGAATCGGAGCAATCATCAGAACAATTGGCAGCGTTTTCGGGTCCGTCGCAGACTCCATCGCCGCAGCGATTTTCGCTTTGAATGGAGGGAGCATTTTCGCTTGGAGTAATCGCACTTTCTGAGAAACTTACCAGTGAACAAGCCAGCGAAATCAATATTAAAAGAGAGATGATGATTCGTTTCAATGGACTTCCTTTACTTAAGATGTTTGTCGAAAAAATCAAACACCATTTGCAAAATGGTTCTCATATCGGGGTTCAAATCTCCATCACCTTCTCTAGAGAATCCATGGCCGGCATTGTCTACCACGATCAAAGTTGACTCTATGCCCCCAGCAATTAGAGCATCATGCAAGATTTCAGATTGATTGAGGGGGACAACGTCGTCCTGGTCGCCATGAAGGATCAAGAAGGGTGGATCATCTTGAGTGATGTGCGTTATCGGGCTGGCATTGGTGACAATCTCAGAATCGCAGCTTGAGGCTCCGAAAACGGTCTCGATTTTCGCCGGGATGCAGAAGGCGAGACTATCTGTGGGGCCGTACATATCTACAACAGCTTGAACACGACTGGAAAATTCGTGGTATTCGCCAGTGCCTTCAAGTCCAGCGGATGAGTCGCTAGTGCCTAGTAGTGCCACAAGATGCCCACCAGCGCTGCCACCAAAAGCGCCAATGTTTTCAGGGTCGAGATTGAATAACTGCGCATTGGCGCGCAGATATCGAATAGCGCATTTGACATCTTCGATGTGTGCTGGAAATTGATACTCGGGCGAAAGACGATAATTGATAGATGCCAGCAGGAACCCCTGTCTGCGCAAAGGTTCGATAAGCCAGAAACCAACACCTCCAGATTTATCACCCCCAACCCAGCCGCCGCCGTGAACGTAAACCGCTGCTGGCCAAGGTCCATCTAAATCATCGGGATAGTATACATCCATTAACAATGCCTCGGCATCAGCAGTGCAGTAGGTGATGTTTTTATCGGAAGTGCCTAATTTCGCTTCATCGAATTCTGTTGGATTTTGCAGTTCTGCCGATGCAGCCGGTGTGCTGATCTCCACATTATCAGTGATTGAGTCTTGCGACTGGAAATCTTGGTTTTGAGGGACAAATTTTGCCGCATTGCATGCAATTGCCGTGCTGCAGATTACAAATACAAGTAAAACGAAACGTTTCATTGAAATACCCTTATCACAATTTTCTACCGTACATCCAAGAAATAGGACGCAGATTACACGGATTTTGAAGTAGTCAGGAGCATCTCGAACATGTCTCACGCCAAGACGCAAAGACGCCAAGAAAATTTCTAAGAAAAAACTTTGCGACTCTGCGTCTTGGCGTGAGAATCAATGGTGTTCAACATCATATTGACTACTATAAGATTGCACGGATTTGACGGATTTTTGCAGATATTTTCTGTGGTAATCATGTTTTTCAGTTTAATTTATCCAAAAATTTTGATTAAATCTGCGTGAATCTGCCCAATCTGCGTTATCCGCGTTCCGATTTTTAATATGTTTGCTCAAATGTACGGTAGCGAAATCACAATTATTTTTCCGAACTCTCGATGATGTCAGCGAGTTCGGCTCGGGCTGCTTCCCAAACATCGGAATCAGTAGACCAGCTGATATCTGTGTACACCCAGGTGGGGTCTTCGGGGTCGTCCACGCCATATTCCCACAAGACCTTGGGGATGATTTCTTTGACGATTTCCGCAGTTCTGGTGGGATCAACGGCTGCTGCCATGGTGAGATAGTCCACATCTTGTAGGCCGCGGCGGATTAGTTTCAGACGCAGCGAGGCGAAGGGCCCCAATACGGCATAATTTTCTTCGGGGAAAAATGAATCTGTGCCAGGATAGAACAGAACGCCATCGCCGTTGGTGAAATTCCAGCCGGTCTGACCTAGCTCAGAGTCGTCCTCTTCGTAGCAGCCAAAGGTTTGCGCTCTCTGGTAGACGTTAGTATATGCCTCTGAGTCATTGCCATAACACTGGAAGTTGTTGTAGTAGGTTGACTCCCAATAGAACCAGCGATCGATGGCCATTTTATATTGTGCCCAGGCAGAGGCGCGTAAGCCCACGCCGTCATCTTCAATGGCGTAAGTGCCAGAGCCAGGACGTCCGCCATTGTAATAATAAAATTTCTTGTCGGGATCGTATTGATAACCCTCGACAGCAGGCGCCCAGCTATCGGGATCAGCGACCAACACTGAGGAAGTAGTAATATCCAGCGAGGGGACATGCGCGGCCGCTGAAGGTGCATCCAATGTTGCCAGCGACATCAACCGCGCCCCGGGTCCAAGGTTGTTATCCATCCAACTGGCCCACTGCTCAATTTCTTCGAACTCATCGGATTCATCAATCAGGTAGAGAAAATAATCCGTTGGCGTTTCTAAAGGATGCGCATCAAACCAGCTAACCCATTCGTCTGAGTTAGCCCACATGGCAAGTTGACCGAAGCCCATCCAAGGCCAGCCCCCATAGGTGCCGATTGAATAAACATTATTGCCCACTCCTTCGCCGACCCCAGCATAGCCATTGTCGTTAGTGAAAAGCTCACCAGTCAGCCTGTGCTGCCATACCTTTTCCATGAGATCTTGGGGGATATAACTATCGATCAAAGAAATTTTATGCCTGTGAGCCATCTGGAAGTGGCGGTCCGCAAACAGTTGCGATTGTACATAGGCATCGGTTTTGGGGGCCGGGTAGATATTTTGCGCCCCCAGGTAGCGCTCGTTGATATTCTCGATGCTGTAATAAACCATCGTCAGGGCGCTGGGATAATCTGGCAGGGCGAAGTCGCGCACCTCGAGTTGGATCGGAATTTCCCACTTCTGGTTGCCATCTTCTGCTATAGTGATGGTTCCAGTATAGATGCCTGCAGGTGAATCTTTGGGAATATAGATATCCCCCCAAATGGATTGATTTGTACCGGCTGCAATCGTAAAGGGGCTTTCCAGTTCGAGGGGCACGGCAATATCAGGATAGCGTTGGTTGTGGCAGGGCCGATCTTCCCAGTTCCCAGCGCCGTCGCCATACTCATCGTATGGTCGCCGGCAGCGCTCGGGGATATGGCGCTCGTCGTAGGTTTCGTAGGTCAATGTGCTTAGCCCCTTGATTTCTAGATAACGCACAAAAAATAATTCGATATTGCGCCCGACGTAATTGAAAAGCTGATCGCCTTCGGCAGGGGTTGTGTTGATCGCTGCGCCCGAGGGATGGGTTAGCTCTGTAAAGATTATCTCAATATTTTGGGCATCTGCGTTTGGGGATTCCAGCACAAGGTTGAAGCTGACAACCTCGTTGCGCGCGCCAAATAACGAAATGCTCGATCCATCCCAGACTGAATTGATAACTGAGTTAGGATCCTTGCTGGCACGCAGTTCACCTTGGGTGACTTTGTCGCCGCCCTCATTTGCCCAAACATGGGCAATGTTTGCTGATGAATTTGTTTGCGTTTCTGATTGATCAGAATTGGTGATCGATAGCTGGAGGAGCTCAGGTTCGATCTCTGAGTGTGGGATGGTGCCACAAGCCTGTGGGATAAGCAAAAGGGGAGCCAGAATGATTAAGATTTGAAGTTTCTTCTCCATATTGCCAAACTCCATGGGTATTGGATAGCAACTGTCTTTGGCGAGAGGCGCAGAACTTTATTGTAGATTTCTATATTGCTGAGACAATTCTCTCTGGCCACGCACTGGGATGAAATCCCCGAGCTACCAAACTGCGCCCGATGAATCGGGCTTGGAAGCAAAGTGCCCTAACCGGATTCATCCGGTGCCTTTACTAGCCCTGGAATTCATTCCAGGGCGATTCGTGATTATAAAAATGACAAAAGTCGTCACAATCATCCGCAAGTGAATTTATCACGGCCAGGGTTCAACAAATTGATCCAGGCCGCGATTGCTGACAAAGGGGATAAACCCTAAAGCTCGAGAAGTCTCATAAATCCAGGCAATATTCTCTTCTTCAAGGGCATAATCGACGGTGAAGATCGGAATCTCTTTTTCCTGGGCCACACTTAAATATTCCAGATATTCTTCGCTGCTCATGTGCAATGTGCTGTCCGGGAATTCATCGAACTGCTTCTGGCAAGCTGTGGACAAACTTTCGCGGTAAGCGCTTGTATCAACATCGTCAACCGTTTGTGGTAAGGGGCAATCTCCTGGCGGATCGTTGTCGGCACCGCCATCGAACCAGACCTGCTCTTGAGCAATTGCATCAATGATTTCGACGTATTCATCAAATTCGGCCAACTCAGCAGCATTCTGCGCGATGACGATGAAATTGGGATTCAGCGCGCGGCCAAACTCACCGATATCCGCGACCCACCAGATCATCTCCTGAACTGGATCGACATTTTCGGCCTCGGCAAAGGCGAGTACATTCTCGTCGGAGTAGGCCTCAACCCAATCTAAGTACACCCCATCGAAGCCGGCTTCAACAATTTGCTGGAGCATACCCTCGAGCCCAAGCCAAATTTCTCGGTATTCGTCGTACCAATAAGCCACAGGATAATTACCTTCCCAGCCATCGGGATCACCTGAAATAATCCACACGGGATCGCCAATTTGCCAATCTTCATCCCAGTAGGAGCGGTAATCTTCGGCTTGTCCTGTATCGACATAGGCAATGACCAGTTTGGGGTGCGCGGCAGTGTGAAAGCGTTCGACCACCTCAGCCATGGGGAAATCAGTGTTGTAAGCTTCCGAAGGGATGAAATCCAGCACCACCATATCGTAAGAAGATTCTTCGATCTGTGCGATTGTGTCTTCATCCAAATTGACATCGATGAGATACAACCAATGGGAAATATTATCTAAAGGCTTGTTTTCGGGGTCTTGCGCAGGTTCTGCCGCATTGATGTTAGCGGGGGAGATTCCACATGCCACCAATAATAAAAGGATTGAAATTGTCAGTAAAAATAACCGTCGCATTGGTGGCCTCCGAAATACGCTTGCAGAGATTGCTCTATTGGGATGAGAAAGATTTCCTAGTGGTTTGACAACTTGTCAGCCATAATGAAGATGGCTTCAGCTATCAATCAACAATGATATTGTAGCGCAATATTTGGTCAAAGTAATACCATTAGAGGATGAGATGTCTGAAAAAGCAATCATGAAGTTGAAATTTTGGGGTGTACGCGGCAGTCATCCAGTTTCAGGAGATCGTGTAACCCGTTATGGGGGTAACACGCCTTGTGTTGAGATTTTGGTTGAGGGATATCCGCTGATCTTTGATGCCGGAACTGGGATCATAAAGTTGGGTCAAGAAATTGCCCAATCTTCTAAAGATGATTCCTCCTTCCGTGCGGCAATATTTTTCAGTCATTTGCACCACGATCACACACAAGGATTGCCATTCTTCTCTCCAATATTTGATCCCAACTTCATGCTCAATATTTTTCTCCCTAATTTATCTTCCCAATCCCCTGAAGAAATAATATCGAACATCATGACACCGCCCGTATTTCCAGTAGCATTCCAGCAAACCCTATCTACCAAAGCCTTGCATTGCATAGATGGGACTCAAATTGTCATTATTGATCCAGTAAATGGGCATGCTGAAACATCATCTCCCTTTCGTGAGAACTCCTTCCAAGACAAAATAGTCGTTCGAACTTTGCGCTCATTTGCTCACCCACAAGGGGTCTTGAATTATCGAATCGAGTGGTCTGGGAAATCCATTGTATATGCCACAGATATAGAAGGGTATGTCAATGGCGACCGCAAATTGGTAAACTTTGCTCGTGGGGCTGATATTCTCATCCATGATGCACAATACACTGATGAGCATTATCTCGGTCTTAGAGAAGTTGGAAATACCACCCAAGGATATGGGCATTCAACAGTCACTATGGCTTGTCAAATCGCCAGTGAAGCACAGGTTGGTCAGTTGTTCCTATTTCATCACGACCCCAATTATGATGATGCTACTCTGGATCAGATGAGAAAGCTGGCAAAAAGACAATTTCAAAACGTAGAGACTGCCCGAGAAGGTTTGATGCTGCGCCTGTACAATAATGCAGGCACTCATCTCTCTCGCCGACAAGTTATTCAAGCTCCAGCGGTATAATAAGTTCACGGAGGCTGGTTATGGCAGCGAAAATTTACCCACATGATTTGGTAGAAATACCTTTGTTTCAAAATCTCAACCAAACTAGTCTCTCTCGATTGAGCGAACAGCTGCACCAACACACCTATCAAGCAAATACTAACATCATTACTGCTGAGCAACCTGGCGAAGTCGTTTACATTGTTCGCAGTGGAACTGTTAAGATTTTTATGCTTCAGGAAGATGGAACCATGGTTATCTTGGCAATCCTGGGGGCGGGTGATGTCGTTGGAGAGATGAGTTTGATCGACAGCGCCGGTCGGTCTGCGAATGTTTTAACCTTAGAAAAATCAACCCTGTTGTGGATGGACCGGGATTCCTTTTGGGGCTGCTTAGAGGAATTCCCTGAGATCAACTACAACCTGGTGCGGATTCTTTCCAGAAGGGTAAGACTAGCCAACGAGCAAATCCAAGCCCTGGCATCTTTAGACGTATATGGGCGGTTGGCCCGCCAATTCCTGGCCTTTGCAGAAAAATATGGCGAACCAGACTCCGACGGAGAAATTCTGATACCCATCCACCTTACCCAAAGCGAACTTGCAGATCTGGTTGGTGCATCTCGCCGCAGGGTCAATCAGGTTATGGGAAATTTCAAGCGTCAGAAATACATCTCAGTGAATGCTTCCGGCTACATCACGGTAAAGGATCGAAGTCATTTGGCACGTTTGTGTCGCTAGGCAAATAGATCATTGATATGAGCTTTACTTGCCCCCAATGTCGTTCTTCTAACACACTTGCAATTAAAAATTCTATTGAGTTGCCGCCTGATTCTCGCTCTGATGAAATTGCTCTCCAGCTTGTGGCCTGCTCAAAAGGCGATTGTGGTTTTCGAGGGGTTGCCATTTATGAAGAATCGCGTCGCGGGGCGTTGGATTCCGATCATTGGGATCACACGGGTTACCAAGTTTCCAATGAGGACTTCGAGACGTTGAAAGAAACGCTTTCCCAATGCCCTCGTGCGACTCTGCCTGATTGTCCCTGTGAGAGCCATCTCGAACTAGGAGCGCAGTCAAATTCGGGGCGCTGGCAGCCGCCTAAAGGCGTCGATTGGGGAAACGCATTTCAAATGGTCATCGAATAAATAGATTCTTCGCTTCGCTCAGCATGACAATCAAATGTTTATCAACATATGATTCTACTGCAAAAAGCCACCTAGCGTGTTTCCCGCATTCCGGCGGAAGCCCTCGTCTGGTAGTTTTTTCAGTGGAGCCACATATGTAAAGGTCAATAATGACAAAATTATTTCGACCCATTTCGTAAACCAAGAATAATTGATCAATTTATTGATCTAGCCAATAGATTGCCGTACGGTTTGGCTCTAGCTGGCTACTGAACTGCAGATAGCCCTCACCTGTCACTGTGGCTTGGATAAAACTCTCGCTGATCGAATCGTACACTGTCAGGTCGGTGGATGAAAATTCAGCGGAGTGCAGATCAATCGAGAGGGCGAAGTCAGCAGGTTGGTCGCCCCAATTGTGCACAGTGAAGGCCTGATCCCCAAAGCGTTCTATCCAAACATCGGGATGATCTGTGAAGGCCAATGGGATTGGCTGCCATCCCGCATTGATCAGCGGGGTGACCTGGTCTTGCGCCCAGGCAATCAGCATTTCGGTTTCTTCGGGCCAGTTAGCGCCGTTTTCTCCGCGGCTGGGGCGGATGCCGTAGAAGATCGCTTCATGGGCAAAGGCTTCAATCTGTTCGTAGGTCGGGTCTGGCTGTTGATTTGCGAATAAGCGCGGCCGACCCATGGCAGTGGTCATGCGGTAATCTAGGATCTCTGGGGTCCAGTTGGAGCCTTTGGCTGAAGCTCCCTCGCCCCCAAAAGCATCGATGTAGGGGGTAAGTAAGGTGGGAATATTCATCGCCCAAAAGTTGATGCTGATGCTGCGGTAAGGCTCCGGCTGTGCATCTAATAGCGCGCGCAATTCCGTAATAAACTCCCAGCCCGCAGAGGCTGTGTGCGTGGCGGGTTGGTAGGTATTGGGGTCGTAGGTCAGGGGAATGTCCGCCGCAGCCAGATGCTCGGGGCACATATCCATGGTAGAAGTTGAAATGAAATTATCAATAAAGATACCATCTAGGGTGAGGTCTGCTTGGTAAGTGTCACTGAATAGTTTTTCCAATTCAGCTAGCTTGTAGCTGCCAAAACCGTTAGGGATATCCGGGTCCATGTTGGGGATCCAGATCGGATTCCAACGATACCCAGACCAAGGGGTAACAGAGATAAGTTTCAGGTGCGGCTCTCCCGACGAGTCGCAGATCACCGATGATGGATAGCTGGCCCTGGTGCTTTCTGTATTTGCCAATTCTTCAAGAGATTGCCAGGCTTCCGCAAACGAAGGCCTTGGCTGATCCCCTTCTTCCATATAAACCGAGAGTTCATACACCATGTATTGGGCAGCGTACACATCGTTGTCATTATGTTCTTCTAAACGAGCGGTGCCCTTACCTTTAGCGCTGAAATGCTCGCGAATGAAATCAGAATATCCGGAAAAATCGGCCGGTGTGTCATACCAATCTGGGTTGAACTGGGCATGCTTTTCGGCGCTGGCGCGTAGGCCCCAGGTTGGCTCCGTCTGATAAAGCAATAGGGTAAAGCCGGCGGTATCATCCAGTTTTTGAGCCTCGGGGCTGATGCCTAAATGAGCGCGCCCTTCGAAGCGGTTCGCAGCACCATCGTAATGCATCAGTACATAGCGCGGCGAATCGAGTGGGATGGCGAGATTTAGACCCCGTTGGCCGTTTTTGATCAAACTGTAGGGATACAGTGAGATCGGCAAATAACCGGCGACATCGGCGCTGACCGAACGAGCGTAATCTGAATTAGCCTCGATAAGCCGATTCTCTCTTATCCCATCCCACCAGTTCCAGCCCTCCAAGTTAATGGGCAGCCCCCAGGCAACATCTAAGGCGCGTGGATCTCCGGTGGTGTCTTGAATTGTAGTGGTGATGGCGATATGGTCGCTGTATGGGGTGTAGGTCACAGCAATTTCCAGACCATTGAGTTGACCGACTTGGATGACATGATCCGCTTCAATTTGCAATGACCCTTCCAACGGCTGGTCTTTTTCTGGGCTTTCGATCCAGGCCAAATTGTCAATCCAAGCGGAGCCTGTAACGGGTTTGACTCCAGCAATGACCTGTACGCTGGCAGCGCCTACAGGCGCCGTGATTTCGCGAGTGATCTTGTGCCAATCTTGCGCATTCCAATGCAGGGGTGCCGCAAAGACGGGGTTTTCAAACAGAGGCGCACCAGAGACATCCAACCATTGCAGATACAATCCAGATATCGAGCTACCTCCTGTATACAAACTATCTTGCCAGAAGGTGGGATTATTGCCTTCGTCGACGTAACCAAATTCGAGCTTAAAATGGCCCGAAACGCGGTAGCGCTTACCCGCAGTGACCGAGATGGGATCGCTGATCACCGCTCCAATGCCGTCCTGATCGTGACTGCGTATAGCCAAAGCATTGGTGCCTTCATGCGCCGAATTAGAAATGACCTCGATTTCGACGTTGCTGTGCATCAAGGGCTTCCAGCCGCGATCGCCTTCTTCGAAACTGAAGTTTGCGAGTTGATTAGGCGAATTGGGCGTGTTCGCCTGGGAGAGATCACGCACAACCAACGGAAAGGCTGCATCGATGGAGAGCGGCTCCTTATTCAACGTTAGAGCAATCACTTGTCCTGCATCATTTAAGGTTAACACTAAGCCATCTTTGGTGGAAAGGCGCACTCCGCCATCGGGCAAAATTTCGATATCGCCAGGCGCATAATTGGTGGAATCGATTTCTTCAATAGATTTTGGTTCAATTGCAAGTGGCTGAGCAAATGCAAAAGATGTATGAAAGACAATAGAAGTGCAGGCGATGAGAAGAATAATTAGGAGTGAGATGTTGTTTCGAAGCATAATTTCTCCATGGAATGATTTATGAAAACTTTATTAGTTCGTAGTGACGCACGGGAGTGCGGCTTCACTTGTAATGAGCATGTACATGCCAGCTTTAGGTCCTTCTGGAAAAATCCTTAAGATAGATATTAACTTGAAGATGTTAGCGTGTAGCTATCAGCATGTAAAACAATTGTAAACGTTGGTCCCCCCAGGGCAATCGCATATGGATATTCTCTCAGGAAAAAGCCCTTCTGGGTCAGAAGCCCAACCCCTTCGACACGCTCAGGACAGGCGCGTTGGGCGTGCCTGGCAA
The DNA here is from genome assembly GCA_016785015.1 of Anaerolineales bacterium. GTDB lineage: Bacteria > Chloroflexota > Anaerolineae > Anaerolineales > UBA11858 > NIOZ-UU35. The sequence goes on along the minus strand of JADHTJ010000137.1, from coordinate 2,243 downwards.
GATATGTTTAGCCTGATTCGGCAGCCAACGCGGTTGGCTCGCTACCCTTAAAACTGGTTTGGGCCTTCTCATCCATAGTTTTTTAATTCTAAATGCGATTGCCCTGTTGGTCCCCCTAGATTGAAAAATGGGTCTCTAGGATATGCCGTGGTAAAGGACCACATTTGATCCCCAACTGTTAGGTCTCTCATGGCAATTCTTATAGAACCTGAAAATCACTGGCCAGTTTCTGCCATCGAAACGATATCTTTTGAAGTAACCACGCTCAAATGCTCTGCGGCATAGGCAACAATTTCTTCATAGGCTGCCCAAATAGCGGCTATGTTCTCTGGGGATCGCGGCTGCGAGCCATCGGGCGCGTCAAGCTCAAAGGGTGGGGAGAGCGGCTGAGTCTTGTCTTTGTCGGCCCAGTAGATGAAGGTGAAGGGCGTCCCCCCTCGGCGGAAGAAATTGTTTTCGTGGATTAAGACAGTGATGAAAGGGGCCCGCGCACCCTCCCAGTCTTCGAGCTGGCTTTGAAGATAAGAAGTGGGGTTGTAGTAATCCGCTATGGGCGTGTTGAGCATGTTCCACCAAAAGGGGCTGTTTTCCAGGTTTTCTGGGCTGGGCCAGCGTGTAACGCTGAAATCGCTGGGACGGATGAGTAACCCATTGCGCCATTCGAAGGAATTTTCTGGGTCAGTGCCGCTCTCATGGTATGTGACCGTCATCTGGGCTCCCAGCTCTTCAAAGATGGGTAACCCTTGGGAGCGGTAACGTTCATTGGGCAGGCTGACCACCACAGGCTCACGTCCAAATACATCTGCCACATAACTGTAACCACCCGGTTCGTCATAGATCAGATCCCCTGTCGTCATTTCCAGGCGATAAGTTTCATATTCTCGCAAAGTCTCTGCCAACTTAGTATCATCCAACCCATCGAGCCGATCATCAAATCCAGAATAGACTGGATGCGGCGGGCGTATATGGTAGCTGATGGTCATCTCGCTCTCCCGCAAGCGGTCGATCACATCAGGTCGCTGTTCGGCGTACAAATGCACCTGGGGTGCGGTTAGATAGAAATCGCCGCGCACATCATGGCGTTCGAATAAATCAATCAGTTGGATGATGGTATCGGCGCTCTCGTCGGGATGCACGATATCATGTGTGTTGATGATGAAAGAAATGTATGCCGTTGGGACGCTTGATTCTGCTGAAATTGCTTCAACTGCAATTTGAGAAGGTTCCACTGATGGGCTGGATGCGACTGTTGCATTAACGGGCGAACAGGCTAATCCGGTCAATAGAATGGTGATCAATACAAAGACGGAATTTCTCGACATGATTCACTCATGAGTGTATAGTGTCCAGTGAACTGACTACTGTTTACTGGACACAGATAACTGTCTCACTGGTTTTGCCCTGGATTAACTTTATAAACGATCACAAAACCCTGATCGGTGGCTGCCACCGAGGGGTCACACAAGATCATCCCGCTGCGGCTGGCATCCTGAATGACTCCTTGTTTCAACAAAGAAAAAGCCAATCCGTCCTGGCTCTCGAAAACGGAGATGCCTTGGGCGCAGTTGTACATTCGCACGCTGCCGTCCGGCATGACAATCGAACCAGGCACCGACCCGTTCTCGACGCGCACGCCATCGTCGGCAGTGAATTCCATGCCGCCGCTGCTGCTGGCGCTGAAGATGTCTCCGCCGTTGAGATACATGCGGTAGCTGCCATCGGGGAGCTGGATCACGTCGGGGTCGTAGATGTTGTCCATCCAGATGCGCACACCTTCTTCGAGCGTGAAGTTGATGCCGTCATTCGAGATGGCGCTGTAAATGGGGTGCGATAGCTGCCGCACCGCAATATCGTAGAAATACAAACGAATGCGCCCGTCGGGCAATTCGAAGGCATCCGGATCGACGGGGACGATATCGCCCAGGCCAGTGAACTGCGCATTTTCGAGCTGTTCCCAAGTTTGGCCGTTGTCCGTGCTGCGAGCGATGCCAATGCGCTCCATGTTGGGGCCGGTCATGAAAGTGAAATCGACCCAGTACGCCCACAACGTGCCGTCAGAGTCGCGCATCACATCGGGGACAGAGGCTTTATCGGCCAGCAAAATGCCTTCACTCCAAGTCAGGCCATCGGCAGAGGTAGCGTAAAAGGTCTGATCCACAAAGGCGTTGTGCCCTCCACCTGGGCCATCTGCGCCCTCGCCGCCGGGTTCACCTGGCGGCATAAAGGCATCGCCCAGGCATTCC
>JADHTJ010000136.1 GCA_016785015.1 Anaerolineales bacterium | reverse complement strand
AAGAAATAAAGGTGCGATCCAGTTCTGAGCGGAGAGCCAAAAAATATTATGAAGAAAGTCGTACAGCAATAAAAAAATCAAGCGATGGCAATATCATCGAAATCAGAGGAAGTTCCCCCCAAATGTCAGGTCTCTCACGGCAATTACCAAAGAACCTATTCCGGGAGTGATAAAATTTGAATTTGCGATGCTATAATTGCCCAATTATCTTCATGGTTTTAGCGAATTTAGACAACAAAAAAGTTTTGGCAATATGTCAAAAGAGATAAATAACAAATTTTATAAAATTCTTCTGATCTACTTTTTCGCTACAGGAATTGCTGAAGGGATACTTGCATTGTGGCTGCTCTTGAATATTCCCACAGATCCCAAAAATGCTCTGATTCTAGGATATTCACTCAGCCGACTTTCAATGGTCGCTTCGCTGGCAGTTATTGTGGCAGTATTTTTGATTTTGCTCCTAAAGTCTATTTTAAACTCATCTTTCAATGAACGAATAAATAATAGTTTGTCCACTCTTTTCAGTATCTACGATCTGGCATTGCCCGCAATGATCGTATTTACTTTATTATTTATTTGCGGACCTTATATCAAACTGCTCACACTTACACCCCTGGAAGTAATCCCGGAGAGATTATCTCCCTTCATAATTCTCATCGCAACCAGATTAATTCATTCGGGATTGATCGCATTTATCGTGATAGCTGTCAGATATCTTAAGGGTATTCGGTGGAAATATTCATCACGGAAAATCACGATCATACTATCCAGTGTTGCAACGCTGTTGGTCATGGCAAGCTTAGCCCATGAATTAATTCGAAGTGTTACACAGTATACTTATCCCCAAAAACTGGACCACGAGCTAAGGTGATAAAAGGCTACAATAAACCTAGTTTGTGGAGACAGAAAAAAATGACGAAAAGACGAAAGCGACATAGTGCCGAGTTCAAATTTGAAGTAGCTTTAGAAGCAGCCAAAGAGCTTCAAACCGCGAGCCAAATTGCAAGTGAACGAGAAGTGCACCCCAATCAGATCAGCCAGTGGAAGAAACAATTGCTAGAGGAAGGTGCTTCAATATTCAGCAATAAAAACTTCCTTAATGAAAAAAAACAAAACGAACGGGAAACGGCGCTTTATGAGCAAATCGGTCGCTTGAAGATGGAATTGGAGTGGCTGAAAAAAAAAGCTACCGGACGGAGCTGAGGCCAAACGAGCGATGATAGAAACTACCCATCCCGAAATCAGCATTCGTCGTCAGTGTGAATTGATCGAACTGAACCGGTCATCGTATTACTATCAACCAGCCCGCGAGACAGACTTCAATCTGAAAATGATGCGTTTGATTGACGAGCAGTACATGAAAACACCGTACTACGGCTATCCCAAAATGACAGCCCATCTACGTCGGGCAGGTTACCCGGTCAATCCCAAGCGAATCCGTCGGCTAATGCGAAAAATGAACTTGATGGCGATCTACCCAAAGCCTCGTACGACCATTTTCGCCCCAGAAAACAAAATTTACCCCTATCTCTTGCGAGGATTGTCGATTACTCGACCGAACCAGGTTTGGTCTACGGATATCACCTATATCCCCATGCCAAAAGGGTTCATGTATCTGGTAGCCGTGATCGATTGGTATAGCCGTTATGTGCTTTCCTGGAAATTGTCCAACACCCTGGATGGTGCTTTCTGTTTAGCTGCACTCAACGAAGCTTTGCAGCTCGGTAAACCTGAGGTCTTCAACAGCGATCAGGGTGTTCAATTCACCGCTAACGTTTTTACCGGCACACTGGAAGATGCTGGAATCCAGGTTAGCATGGATGGCCGTGGCCGTGCTTTCGACAATATCTTCATTGAGCGCCTCTGGCGTTCGGTAAAGTACGAAGATATCTACATCAAAGACTATGGTACCGTACCTGCTCTGGATGCTGGATTGCACTCCTACTTTACCCTTTATGACACAGAGCGACCGCATCAAAGCCTGGATTATCGGACACCAGCTGAGGTTCACTTCAGTTGTTAAGGAGCCGTTTTATCACCTTATTTTCCCCTTCCCGTGGTCTTGACTTTGGGGATAACCTTACAGCATAGACAATTGTGGGCATATAAATGGTATTTTGAGCTATCGTATGAACACAATGTCCCCACATATTTCTCAGCTTTCATTTTAGGTGTTACCGGAATAATACTTGCAGCAATCGCCAAAAAGAACTTTAAAGAGCGATTTAAATGGCATTGGTTGATTCTGAGTATTGGATTTCTTTATTTAGCAATTGACGAAGTTGTCATCATCCATGAAAGACTTGGTCAATTAGTTGTGATGGTGATCGAACCTGAAGATCTGCTGTTTTCAGATTGGGCTTATGCTGGTCTACTGATTGTTATTACCCTCTCAATTCTCTTTTTCTCCTTTTATAAACATCTACCCCCCAATACAAAGAGGGGGTTCTTTATTTCTGCCACATTATTTGTTGGAGCAGCATTGGGCTTAGAAATCATTGGCAGTGCAATTTTATTTCGGATTGGGTATAACCAAAACATTCACACTGCATTTACAACTGTCGAAGAATTCCTTGAAATGATCGCTATCATCATCTTCATTGAGACGATATCTACTTATCTGAAAAACTCAAACGCTTTCATAAAATCGGAAATTTGAACTTTCTAAAATGGGCAGTAGAATGTTGGACACCGCAGAGTCGCAGAGAGCGCAGAGAATTGCTTTTTCATCGGTGGCATCCTTCATTAATCCAATTTCCACTCGATGAGTGCCCCCGCAACCCAAGTCGGTGCGGGTTGCTTGTAAAGCTCAGCAGCGTCACTGTAAACCAGGTCAATAATCTCCCCCTTCATGGGGCCGCGCAAGAAACGGAATACCTGCCCAGCGTCGCGAGCATCGCTCTTGGCATCAACGCAGTGCTGGTTATAACCCCAATAATTACCAGCTTCTATCAAATCGATGCCACCTTGAATTCGCAGGCGCGCCAGTTCAAGTCCGCCTTCATGAGGGTGCAGTGAATCTTCAGGGGCATCGCCATAGCCAATGCCGTGGTGAAAGGGATCGGCTGTGGACACGATAACTGCATCCTTAGCGATCTCGGCCAACTCATCAATGCCGGGCATGTTTTCGGGCTTTCCGCCAGCCAAATAGGGGTAACGCTCGATGACCTCGGGACCTTCTATGCCGCGGCGCTCAGTCTCTGCTTTCCAGAAATGTCGCCAACTGGTAAGCACGTGATCAAAGCGCCAATCCTGGCGACCTACCAATCCAGGTCCCTGAACTCCCCAATGTTTGAATTGAGAGGCATCTTCTCCCGCAGCGACGCGTTGACGAGCTTCTTCCATTTCGTCGGAGAAGGCATGTAAAACGCTGACCAGCAAAACTTTATCAGCGCCGCTATCCAGGCAGGCGTGCACCGCGGCGGCGATCTGATGGCCGCAGTCTGCGACACCGGCGTGAGGAAAGACGATCACTCCACCCTCGCTGAGCGTAGAAGAGAGATTCCACTGATGGGCTTCTTCGAGTTGGCGAAAGGTGCCTTCCTCGCCCAACTCCAGATGCTCGGTCATGTAGAGCCAGTGAATGTCTTGCCGCAATCGACGCAAATCTAATTTCATAGTGAATCTCCAAATTCAATCCATGGGTGCTGGCAATGTTGATCGCCTACGATTGAAAATTCCATCAATTGAAAATATCAACAACGCCGTCCAAATAATACAAAAGCCAATCACGCGATCCTGTGAAAAATCTTCGCCATAGATGAAGACACCGATCAAAAATTGAAATGTTGGGGCAATATATTGAAGAAATCCCAACGTTGACAATGGAACTCTTCGGGCGGCCGCGCCAAACCATAACAGCGGCAGACCTGTAGCCACACCCGCCAGGATTAACAATAAAGTTTCCAGAGCAGTACCGTGCCCAAACGCGCCTCTCCCCACAAATTCCAGGTAAAGCAGCCAGGCCAATGCAGGAAGCACAACAAATCCAGTCTCAATGGTAAACCCAGAAATTGAATCCAATGCAGCAGTTTTCTTTATCAGGCCATAAAAACCAAATGTGAATGCCAGGCTCAGCGCGATCCAGGGTAATTCCCCATAGCTAACAGTCAGATAGCCCACCCCAAGAGCTGCCAAACCGACCGGGATCCACTGCCATAGGCGTAATTTCTCACGCAGGAATATGACTCCCAGCGAAACATTGACGAGTGGATTGATGAAATATCCCAGGCTAGATTCGATGATATAGCCACTATTGACTGCCCAAATATAGATCAGCCAGTTGGCACTCATCAATACGCCAGTGGCAAGATAAACGAGGAGAATTTTGGAGTTTACACGAATGGGCTGAAACCCGTTCCAAGCCTTGGTGGCGACCACATAGGTCAATACGAACACGAATGACCAAAGGGTGCGGTGGCCGACGATTTCCAGCGAGGGGATGTTTTCGATCAGTTTCCAATAGATAGGCAGAAACCCCCACAGAGTGTAACAACCCAGACCGTAAAGGATACCTTTATTCATAGTCGGTTTTCGACTTTCCCGGAAGCTTGGAATTTCTAGAGCAGACAATCATAAAGCCCGCTTGTTCTTTATTGCTTGCCGATAAGCCTGCTCATATTCCTTGGCGCTGTCATCCCAGGAAAAGCGTTGGGCCATAGCGTTCTGTACCAAAATATCCCAATGATCGCGGCGGTCGTAATAGGTGCTCACTGCCCAACCCACTGAATAGTAAATGGCATGAGCGCTGGCCTCTTGGAATTTGAATCCTGTCCCACTGCCGCTGATTTCGTCATATTGTTGAACGGTATCAACCAGCCCGCCAGTTGCCCGCACGACCGGCAGGGTGCCGTATTTCAAAGAGTAAATCTGATTCAAGCCGCAGGGCTCGTAGCGCGAGGGCATCAGGAACATATCTGCACCAGCTTCAATCCAATGGGCAAGTTCATTGCTGTAGCCAATGAAGCAACCAGCGCGTCCGGGATAACGGACTGGGAGATGGCCGAAGAATCTCTCCAAATCTTTGTCACCAGAGCCCAGCAAGACAAACTGCACAAACATGTTGTCCAAGATGCTCTCGATTGCGTTTGAGAGTAGGTCCAAACCTTTTTGGTGCGCCAAACGGCTGACCACACCAACTAAGGGTATGTCTTCATCTTCCTGTAAAGAGAAGCGTTTTTGCAGCTCTCGTTTGCATGATTTCTTACCTGACAGATCATCCTGAGAAAAGTTTGCCGGAATCAGCGCATCAACGTCGGGGCTCCATTCGGCGTAATCCACGCCATTAAGAATTCCCACATAGTTTTGTCCTTTATTATTTAGATACGGTGCCAAGCCGTGAGCCATTTCAGGGGTGCGCGTTTCATCGGCATAGGTTGGACTGACCGTATTGACCATGTCGGCATAATGGATGCCGCCTTTTAGGAAATTGACCTTGCCGTGATCTTCGAGCTTTTCCGATGTGAAGTTACCCCACTGCAGACCGATATTATCGAAATGGCTGGCATCATAGACACCCTGATAGCCGATATTGTGAATTGTTAGAAAACTGGCCACATCTCCCAACATGGGATCATCCCAATGCCAAACTTTCAAGTACGCAGGAGCAAGAGCAGCCTGCCAATCGTGCGCATGGACGATATCTGGTTTGAAGCCGATTTCCTTGCACAACTGTAATGCAGCCCGCGAGAGAAACGCAAAGCGGCGAGGGTTGTCAAGAAAATCATTGAACTCTGAATCGTGGTAGAGGTCGTCGCGATCAAAATATTTTATCGATTCGATAAAATAAACGGAGGCACCTTCCGAACTCTTGGTTTTGTGAACCGCGCACCATTCCTCGGTATCCCCCATCCACACACCCATTGGGCTGAGAAACGGCCGAATATTAAATTTATCAGTTTTGATGGAGCGATACTTGGGCATCACCACGATCACTTCATGGCCGAGATTTTTCAACGCCAGCGGGAGCGCGCCGACAACGTCGGCAAGACCACCAGATTTTGCGTATGGCACACATTCTGAGGTAACCATGACGATTCGTAGAGGCTTTGACACGGATAGTTCTCCAGGGTAAGGAACTTGAAAGCTGTGCTCCAATGCCCTTGCTTTGGAGCGGCCAATGAGCAGGACGACAGTGTACATTGGTGCAAGAAACTCCGCCCATTATATACCACTTCGATTCCTGTTGTATACTAATAGGGAGAGATGAATCCTGAAGACTCCGCCCCAGCTTATATTCCCGGACGCGCATCGAAAATAAATCAACCCATGGGCAGATATCTACCCCCTATTCCCGAAGGGGTGGCTGCTGCCTGGCTGGAGAAACTAAATTTACGGGAGGGTTGGGTGCTGGATCCCTTTGGGGCTTCGCCGCGCCTTGTCGAGGAGATTGCACGCAGCGGATTTCGAGTTCTAGTTTCTGCCAACAATCCGGTGATCGCCTTCATTCTCAAGATGATTGCTGATCCGCCAAAATCCGATGAGCTTAAATCCGCGCTGACGGCCATTGGGTCAGCAAAATTCAGGGATACGCGCATCGAACCGTATATTCGCTCGCAATATCAAACTCGCTGCCAAGGTTGCGAAGCAGATATTCAAGCAGAAGCATTTTTATGGGATCATGATGGCCAAGTCCCATTTGGGCGCATTTACACTTGTCCACACTGCAAGGACTCTGGAGAATTTCCCGCTACCGAAGCTGACAAAACCCTGGCGTCCAATTTCACACAAGATGCCCTCCCCCGCGCTCGCGCCTTGGAGCGTGTTGCACCACTCAATGACCCCGTGCGCATATATGCCGAAGAAGCGCTAGACGTCTACCCCAATCGGGCCGTCAGTGTCTTAGGCATACTGATCAACAAGCTAGATGGATTGCGTGTATCTGAAAAGCAAAAGGATCATCTCAGTGCGTTGCTGCTGACAGCCTTTGATCGCGCAAATACCCTTTGGCCGCACCCAACTGCCAGGGAACGCCCGCGCCAGTTGACCATTCCACCTCAATATCGCGAAAATAATATTTGGCTGGCACTGGAGAATGCAATTACCCTGTGGACTTCGGACCTTCCAGACCTGCCTCTAACGATCTGGCCGGAACTGCCCCCAGATCGTGGCGGAATCTGTTTGTTTGAAGGTCGCATCAAGGAACTCATCGAAAACCTTGGTCATATTCCCATTAGGGCAGTTCTGACAGCCTACCCGCGCCCAAACCAGGCTTTCTGGACTCTCTCCGCGCTATGGACTGGCTGGCTGTGGGGATCGGAAGTTGCGGAGGAATTCAAATCTGTGCTCCGTCGTCAGCGTTATAGTTGGCGCTGGCACAGCGTCGCGCTTCACAGTGCATTGAAGGATATTAATAAATCCATTCCTTCTAAAACTCCTTTCTTCGGTCTGATTGGAGAAACCGAACCTGGTTTCATTACTGCCGTGATAAGCGCGTCTCACTTTGCTGGTTTGGATTTACAGGGTGTATCTTTGCGTGAAAAAGAAGAGCAAGCGCAGATCTCATATTCCTTTGGGGAAACCACATCAATCAAAAAAGAAGGCGTAAAGCCAAAAGATGCCATCAAACTCGGTGCACAAAATTTCCTGCAAGCGCGCGCCCAACCAGCAGATTACATGGCCGTGCTAGCCGCAGGATTAAGTGCCTATGCGCAAGAGGTCGATCCCATTGGCACACCCACTGAAAAATATTACGATCTTCAAAATGATATTGAAGAGGCGATTTCTTACCGAGGCGGATTATTGCACTTGGAGGCTGGTCAATCTCTCGAATCTGGATCGTGGTGGCTGCAAGAATATGAATCTACAATTCTCCCCCTCGCCGACCGGGTGGAAATAGCATTAGTTAATTATTTACTCAGGTTTCCGGGCAGTACTTTCGATGCAATCGACTCATTTCTGTGTGGTGCATCCCCTTCTCTGCTCACACCCGATACAGATTTGATCAGGGTTTGCTTAGAATCTTATACAGAAGAACAACCACAAGGAAGTGGATTCTGGCATTTACGGCAAGGCGACGCTCCTGCCAATCGCCGACAGGATTTGGCGGAAATCAAAGTGTTGTTACCAGAATTGGGAGCTAATCTTGGACTGACCACAGAACAAGTCACAGATGATCCGCTGGCATTTCAATGGTATGGCCAGAACAATGTGCCTTTCGCAACCCTTTACCTGACCGCTTCAGCAGTGATAGGCAAAATCATCAATGCTAAACTACAGCCCCAAGGCAAAGCCCTAATTATGCTCCCAGGTGGGCGGGCAAATATCGTTGCGTACAAGCTAAATAACAACCCAATCCTCCGCGAGGAGGTCAGCGCAAATTGGGAATTTATTAAATTCCGCCACCTACATTATCTGGTTGGCAACCCTATGCTGACGATCGATAATCTTGATGAGCAGATCGCCCTAGACCCCCTGACCTATTCTGAACCCCAAATTCGATTGCTGTGAGTTGATGGCAGATAGCAGTCAGTAAATTGATCTCTCAAAACACTGACTGCTATCAACTTCCCTTCAAATTATGGAGTTGGCGTCACCGAAGGAGTTTTGGTAAACGTTGGAACCAATGTAGGAGTTTCGCTAGGAAGAATTGTTGCAGTGGCCGTCCCCGTCGCAGTCGCCGTGGGTGTATCAGAAGGAATCAAGGTATTCGTCGGAGTCTGCGTGGCAGTTGGTGTCAGTGTCGGGGTGAAAGTAGCCGTCGGAGTAGGCGTCGCTGTGGGTTGATCCGTCGACGTTGGTGTCGAAGTAGGAACTCGCAAATCAACACTGATGATCTTTTCAGCAAAAGTCCCCTCGGTGCTTAGCACACGTAATCTGATTGAAACCACCCCACCCTCCAGATCGCTCACATCCCATTCGTACAATTCATCTGCTGGGTTGACCGGGTCATTATCCTCACGCAGCAAATCCCAATCCACCGGATCGCTGCCACGCCCCCATTGCAACCAGAACTCGCTGTAATTGTTTGTGGCATCCGCGCGGCCGTAAATCGAAAGCGGGTTAGATGTGATTACAGCGCCATCATTAGGCGCATTAATCTCCAAAATTGGGCGGGAATCGGTTTCAGCACATGCATCTTGAGGCGTGAAGAAAATTGGATCGTCAAATCCTAACTCCTTTGCCCAACTTCTACCCTGATCCGTCTCCTTGATCCATTTGACTGCCCAGGGATCGCTGATATTCAAACCTATTTTGTTATCCGTATAATCTTTGCATGCGGGCGATGCCAGCAAGCCCGTCCAGGTATCAATATTGGCTTTCTGCCAAAGATCCTGACCTGGGGGCAACGGTGGTTGGCCAGCAACAAAATATTCACTGCGCTGACTTGGGCACCATTGAGAGGGTTCTGTTCCCGAAACCGAACAAATCACCCGCTCAACAATTCCGGTCGGCGGCCTAAAGGACGTAGGGTTTCCGCCTGTCAACTGCTGGACTGCGGTTTGCATGAAAGAATTCCAGATGGGCGCTGCACCGGTAAGACCGCTGGTTCCCTGCATGGGCGTATAGTCGGCATTCCCAACCCAGGTGCCTACTACCACATCAGGAGTATAGCCAATGGTCCAGTTATCACGAAAATCGTTGGTCGTGCCTGTTTTTGCAGCAACCTGAAAAGGCAAGTTGAGCGGCGAGTTAGCCCCAAACATCCAGGCCCGCGTGTCATTATCGGAAAGGATCGAAGAAATCAAGAAGGCATGCTCAGGTTGAAGGACCGGCTCTCCTACAGGCTGCTCATATTGAAACACAATCTCGCCAAGGTGATCATCAATTCGAGTGATTGCTACTGGCGGAATCAACCTACCCCCATTGGCAAAGACCGCGTATGCGCTGGACAATTCGAGCAGCGATACATCTCCACCGCCAAGGGTCAGCGATAGACCATAATCATCACGCGTCAGGCTGGAGATTCCCAGACGTTTCGCCATAGACACCAAGCCATCTTCAGCAGGAGTAGTGGGGTCGTCATAAATCTTGACGAAATCTAAGGTCTTCACAGCAGAGACATTGATCGAATTCGCCAAAGCAGTGCGCACTGTCATTGGACCGTGATAGCGATTGTCATAATTTACCGGCACGTAAGGGTCGCGCGGGTCGCTGGGATCACCCGATGGCGGGAATTCTGTTTTTACATCCCACAACAAGGTCGAGGGTGTCCAGCCCTTTTCAAAAGCTGCTACATAAGTCAAAGGTTTTATGGCTGAGCCAGGTTGTCTTGGGCTGACAGCCATATTAACCTGGCCATCAATGTCTTCATTATTAAAATCGGCTGAACCCACCATGGCCATAATCTCACCAGTGCTGGGTCGAATGACAACCAGCGCCCCATTTGTTACATGTCGATCGGAAAGAGAATCAACTTGATTTCGAACAACTTCTTGGGCCTGATCCTGAAGTCCAGGATCCAACGTGGTGTAAACGGTAAATCCAGAACGATAGATTGTCTGCGGATCGTACTGGGCTTCTAATAGGGAGCGTACATAGTTTACCCAATGTGGGTGGCGCATCTCAATTATCGGCGGCTTAAAATCATAACTCTCGAAAGCGCGCGCCGCTTCTGCGGCGACGCTGGCTTCAACACAAACTGGCTCTATGCTGTTGCCCACAGCAATGCAGCCTTGTTCCTGGCTGGTCTGGAACATCAGCAGCAAAACTGTTTGCTGGCGCTCCAGGGTTACGTCTCTGTTTGTATAGACATCATAAACCGAGGGCAATTGAGGCAAACCAGCCACGAAAGCTGCCTGCCCCAAATCCAATTCTTCTGCAGAAATTCCAAAGTAAGTGTGCGCTGCGGCCTCAACACCATAGGCCAGATTGCCATAAAAATTTTCGTTGAGATAAATCTCTAATATCTCGTTCTTGGTATAACGGCGGGTGACCTCAGCAGCAAGGATAGCTTCACGCAGCTTGCGTTTATAGGTGCGCTGCGCCCGCTCCTCAACCGAGAGGAACATAGTGCGAGTTAATTGCTGCGTAATTGTCGAGGCACCCGAAACCGTCTCCTTACTGTTTAAATTCTGCCAGAAAGCACGCACAATTGCCATGGCATCAAAGCCAGGATGGTTGTAGAACTCTTTATCTTCGGTAGCAAGTGTTGCCGCAACCAAATAAGGGGACATATCATCTAGTGATATATACGTCCGCCGGCCCCCTGTGGGATCCAAGATCTCATAAAGTAAATTACCGTTGCGGTCCAGAATACGCGTGGTTTCGAATTGAGAGACTCGGTCGCGCAGATCGCTGGGGTCGGGTAGGTCATTGGCAATCTGCCAGTAGACATAAAACCCCACTGAGGCGGTTATTACTGCCAGCACTACGAAGATAAATGCACCCAGGAGAGACATGCGCAAAACACAGCCAAGACCGCGCTCCAATTGATCTGCCTGAAATTTGCGGCGCACCCGCTTTTTGGGGGGCGGTGGCGGAGCTATGGGAGGGGTGGTTACTGGTCTTTGAGCGGGTTTTTCGTCTTCGTACGCGGACGGCGTGACTCGCGTAGCCGACATATCAATTTCGTCAACCCGGCGAGGCAATGGCATCCCTTGGGTATCCAGCGCGGGTGGCGAGTTTAGTGGTGTTGTTCCCAAACTCGGCGGCGGCGGAGTTGTAACTGCTTCGCGTGGAACAGTAGCCCCTTCATTTAAGTCTTCGCCTAACAGCTCCTCAGATCGATGAGACTCAGATCTAATCACATCTTCGGGGTGCGTATCGCTCAATAACTCTTCGTGAATGGGCGCGCCTGGTTCTGGTTCCTGTCCGAGTAAATCTAAATAGGTCGAAGGGTAATCGGCACTAGGCTTTGGAGCCGGGGGGTCAAATTCATCTTGAGATTCCCGAGGTTGGCCATCATCTTCGGAAGTTTCTTGTTCGATCTTTTCAGCTTCGTCTAATAATCGGCGAAATCGATCTCGGGGATCTTCTTGTTGGGCGGGCTTCTCTTCGGTCAATGTCTACTCTTCCTCTGGTTTGCTGGTGATTAGAACTTTGAAGACACCTTTCATAACTACTTCTTCATTCTGGTTTAGCACGCTGAGTTCCAGATCAACTGCACCACTACCTAAACGCTTGAAGGCTTTGGTTTTGGTGATCACAGACTGCACATGAATCGTATCCCCAATAAAAACTGGTTTAATGAATTTCCAAGATTCAATTTCGCGGAAAGCAATAACCGTGCCTTCAATCAAACCACTGAGGTTTAATAATCCAGAAGCAATCGAGGTGATCAGCAAACCATGCGCTATCCGCCGGCCAAAAGGCGTTTGTTTGCCATATTCAACATCGGTGTGGATCTGGTTGTAATCTCCTGACAACCCTGCAAATGCCACAATATCACTTTCAGTAATCGTACGGGCAGTACTGACATACACTTGATCGACTTCGAATTCTTCAAAATATAAACCGCGTGCTTGGTGCTTAGCCATAGAATTCTCCTGAATAACAACTAATTTTAGTGCGCTCTCTATTACTATAACGTAAATAGATCAACAGACATCTAACAAAGTTGATCCAGTGTTTTAACACTGTTCACCGCTCACTGGTTACTGCGTACTCAACATTGATTCTAGCATAAAACCTTTGACCTTTATCCAAACTACACGTACAATTGCGATCTATGAGAAAGTGGAACCTTTCAGTTAATGATCCAGGCGCCTATACTATCGCAGCAGACGCTCGCTGCGGTCCCACAGACTACGCTAACGATCATATTTGGGAATTATCTCTCGATGGGGGGGAGCCTCCCGCACTAGCTATCCAAACAACCTATGGTTTGCGAGCCAGAAATCTGCGGCTCTTCCCGCGCTTTGTTGAAGGTGACACCGCGGTCACGAATTCGGAAAACTTCTCCAAAAGTCCAAAAGTCCACCAATTCTTCCCCAATTATCTAAGCGTATCGTGCGCGCCATTTGTTGGGATTGACATTTCCTTGGAATATTGGGTTCCTAAATCTCAGACTATTACAGGACGAGTTCACATAAAGAACAGCCGTCTTTCTGCGCGTAATCTAAGTTTTGAGTGGGGAGTAATGCTCTCTGCGGCAACCGAAGGCACTCGCATGGTTTCGGATGAAATTGAAGCGGTCACCGTTTTATGTGGTCAGACAGGAGATCTTGCGCCGGTACTATTCATGACTGGTGGACCGCACCTAAGCTCTGGGCCGTATCCTGCTCTGGCCATCGATATTGAATTGCCTGCTGGTGGAG
>JADHTJ010000135.1 GCA_016785015.1 Anaerolineales bacterium | reverse complement strand
CTCGACAATCACCATCAGCCCCTGCCCAGAGGTGATCACCGTACCATCCTCTGGCATTAGAATAGCGACTTGGGGTGGCTCACTGAGCAAACCCAAGGGAGCTCCAGTTTGTTTCAGAGAAAACAATCCCACTACAAGGAATAATGCTATCAACATTCCAATGACTACGATCGCAATAAAAATTGCAGGACCAACATATTTTTGCTTCATGGAAATCACACCTCAATAACTCCACCATGATATCCAACTGGAAAGTTTTATTATACATAAGGAAAAAGAAAAACCTCGCATATGCCAGTCAACTGCAAGGTTTTTTTTATCTCTCTTGGAGAATGATATGGGGTGTGTTTGTTAGTGAAGCTGACCTATAACATCGGGCAAAACACCTATGAGATCACCGGCGATCACCGAAGCTGTAGAGCCCAGAATATCTGCAGCAAGCAAACCCGTTTGAGCATGGATCCAAGCCCCTGCAACAGCAGCTTCGAAGGCTTCCAGTCCCTGAGCTCGCAATCCAACAATTAATCCAGCCAAAACGTCTCCAGATCCCGCGCGGGCCAATGCTGGAGAGGCTACTGGGACGATCATTGTTCGGCCGTCGGGCGCAGCGATCACTGTGAAGGCTCCTTTGAGCACCACCACATGTCCCCATTCTGCTGCGTAACGCTCGGCTGCACCGACGCGGTCGTCCTGGATCTCACTGGTATCCAACCCCGTCAACACAGACATCTCTCCAGGGTGTGGCGTCAACACCGAGGAGGGGGGTAACTGTGCAGCCCAATCGGGAATACGCGCCAATAATTTCAATCCATCTGCGTCAATAACCAAGGGTGGTAATTGCGACGCTTCAGAATCATTCGCCTCTTCCGTAGGTTTAACGAAACCAATTTGGGATTTCTTGTTTGGAACTTGTTCACCGAATAACTGCACCATGAATTCCCCTGTGGTGTCTTCTTGACCAAATCCTGGGCCAATTAACATAGCTGTCACACGATCGAGATTTTCTTTGACGATTTTGGCCGCGCTGGCCTGGATCACTCCCATTTCGTGAGGCAACAGCACCCAGGTAACTTCCGGCAATTGACCTGCCAACGCAGAATGCAACGATCCCGGCACGCCCAAAGTGACCAGTCCAGTGCCTATTCGATATGCAGCTTCCCCAGCTAAGGAGGCTGCGCCAGTGTAATTGACAGACCCAGCAACGATCAGTGCTGTGCCAAAAGTGCCCTTATGAGCGTCCAAAGGGCGCGAGGGTAACACATTTTTTACCCAATCGCCGGTAGCAACTTCGCGTTTGACAGCATTATAGGCCTTAATCCCTTTGGGCAAGCCAATCCCCACTAAGCGCAGCGATCCAACCAAGTTGTAAGCCGGGAACTTCAGCAGGCCGCGCTTGATAGCTGCCATGGTCACTGTAAGCTCTGCAGGGATGCATTCTGAAGCGGCTTCTCCGGTATCGCTATCCACACCAGAGGGGCAATCGACGGACACAATCTGGGGAGGATCATCCATCTTTGAGATGGTTTTACGAACCCAATCAAGAACCTCTGCTATTTGACCGCGCAAAGGCAGTTTGATCCCTGTGCCCAATACGCCATCCAAAAGTACGGTATGATGCTTCAAGGCGGCGCGCAGCTTCTTATATTTCTCATCATTTTCAAGGGTCAAAATGGTACCGCCAGCTTCTCGCAGCCTGTCAACCAGGGGATCGCCTTCTTGACGGGGACGCACGATGTAAGCAGTGGTCTCCCAACCCCATTCCAACAAATAGCAGAATGCCACCAGAGTGTCACCCCCATTGTTGCCAGAACCGACCAAGCCCAAGGCGCACTTCTCAGCCAAATGGCCGTATGCATCTCTTACTTGTTCTGCCAATCCTCGGCCTGCATTCTCCATCATCTCTGCATAGGTATGACCGCTGGCATCGGATTCTTTCTCAATAGCGATCATCTCTTCCACAGTTACATATTTCACGGGTTCACCTCGATTAGATTAATCTTACCAATTTTGAATGCGATTTTACACGGATAATGTGGTAGTCAATACCATTTTGAACAATAAACTTGTCATTCCGAACGGAGAGAGGAATCCCTGATAATCTCCTTGAATTATTTCCTGCGCAGGCACTTGAATCGTTTGCTCTCAGAGATTCCCTTCGACCTGCTCAGGGCAGGCTTCACTTCACCTGGCAAAATGCAAGCCAGGCTCCGTTCAGAATGACAATATCATGAGTGTTCAAAGTCCTTTTGACAAGCACAATTTTACACGGATAAAGAGAAAATTGTATTTGGCAAGAATGATATTTCATTTCACTCATCAATTAGCTCAAATTTTAGAGTTTTGACATCATCATATGCTTGTCCCATAACAACGTGGATATCACCAGTACTCATCCCATAGACAATCGACCATTGAGTGCTTTCTTGAGATACTTCACTTAAAAGGCTCATTGCGTCTTTGGGAGAAATCTGTCCTTGACTATCTCCCAGTCGATCTGAAATTCTGTCATAGCGCCAGCAACGACCTTGTGCAGATTCGCCTGCAGAAGAACGTAAGAAGTTGGTCGCCTGATGCCAGGATCCTTCATTGTAAATGACATGCATTTCTGATTGATAGAATTCTACCAAGACAGCTTGTCCCGAAGAATCCGCAATCATGTAGTGGAGCGGTGGACCACCGCCATAATCGATGTTGAAACTCTCAATAATGGCAACGGCTTCATCGATACCGCTGGCATGATCCAGAATTTCTCGGATGACGAGCAGAGAATCGATGGTTTGTTTATCAGGTTCTGGTTTCATATTGCCAGATGGGACTGCTGCCATCCCAACAGCGAGTCCTGTCTCGTTAAAACCATCAAAGGGCAGGTATGGTGTATTGAGCAGAGGTATGTGATCTCGCAGGTGCATATCGATGAGAGCCTGCGCTTTCTCCCGACTGCCAAATCCCAGGTATTTGATATCCACCATTGAAACTGAAGCATAGCCATCTGCTGGCTCGGTGTATATAAGCACTGCGGGGCTATATTCCCAATCGAAATTCCGCCCGAAAAGCATGCTTTCAGAATCAGCAAAGGCAGCAAAGAGAGCGCAACCCCACGCCGTATCGAATGTTGGCACTTTGGCACGGTTTACGTTCTCGTTCATTGAAACAGTTTCATAGGGAGCGTAGTAATGCATAGTGTACAGAGGATATTCGTCGACTTGCTCCAGACTGAGCAGGGTATCGATTTCGGCTTTTGTCAGGCCGAGATCACTGTAGTCAATCGTAGGAATAGGGTCTGATGTCGGTGCGGCGAATTGAGATAAACTAGATGCTGAACAGGCGGCAGCTAAAACTAAAAGAGTAAAAATAAAGAGCAATGAGCGAATCAGTTTCATAATCACTATTCGGGAATCAGGGTGTGAAATGATATAAAAATAGCGATTAGCAAACCAGTCAACCTGATACCCAATAGCTGATACCTAATCACCTGATCTTTCTACCCATCCCAAGTTTAATTCGTTCAACTTGGGAACACCTGGCATCCCTGTTTCGGAATCCCAGCCGCGGGCGCTGTAGTAAGCTTCGAGCATTTCTTCTAAGGGAATTACGTAGCCTTCTGCGCCACCGTCTTGATAAGGTTCTCTCAGGAGCTTAGGCAAGCTGTCATTGGCGCGAACCAACCCAAACCGACGATTGATCATCCGCTTCAGGTTCCAGGCGCGCTCCCCAACTCGCAGCAATTCTTCAAGAGAATATTCCTCTCCTGTGGCAGCGTTAACCAACTCTAAAACCGTTTCTGGCGGCACATTTGCAAATAAGCACATCACAAGAGAATTGAAAACCGTGCGCCAATCCTGATGAATGGAAACATTCCTGCTTTTTTCAGCGCCAGCTAAACGTTCGAAGTATTCCATCCCCAAATCATCCTCTACATGACCAAATATATCGACTAAAAAATAATCGGATTGGTTGTGGCAAGCCCCGCGCGGCGAAGTTGCATAAACTAAAGCCATCCCAGAGGCCCCGCGCGGGTCGTGATAAGCAACTTCCAAACCATTAATTTGTACTGCTAATTCCGCAGCATCGAATTGTCGTCCCAACTCCAAAGAGCCCTTCGCCAGGTATGCACCAAATCCCTCTCGTCGGACAGTCATGTGCACCAACTCCTCAACCATCTGTTTATCTCCCCATTGCAAAGTCAATCCACCAGTATCTGATACGTCAATAATACCCTGATCGAAAAGTGTAAATGCCAGGCCAATGATATTGCTCAGGCTAATCGTATCCATCCCATAACGATCACAAAGTTCTCCCATGATGGTAATAAAATCCAAATCATCAATGAGCAGGTTGGGGCCAAATCCTGCGATGGTTTCATATTCTGGTCCTTTTCTCTTTTTGGGCGCTTCAGAAGCATCATCAGGCAATACCACAACCCGGCCACAGGCGATAACACAGGCATGGCAGGCGCTCACACCGGTGAGGATTGTTTCAGTCATGGTCGACCCCGACACCTTATCCACCCCATCAAAAACCCCATCCTGATAATAACGCTTAGGCATTTCACCAAGGTAATCCGCATAATCTGCTATCGCAGCTGACCCGATCTCTCGAGCTGTATTGGAAAAATTGTCATTTCGCAAAATTCGATTGGATTCAGAGCGTAGTTTCGTATAAATTGCCGAAGCAACAGGGATATACCCACTCCCTCGCAATGCTACAGCTTTAAGATTTTTCGACCCCATCACTGCGCCCATCCCAGTGCGCCCTGCCATCCGTCCGTGATCCGTGAGAATAGATGCAAATGGAATTTGAGATTCGCCTGCAGGCCCGATTACCGCGACCCTGGGTTTACTCTTTATGGCTAGTTCTTGGATGATCATTTCTTGAGTTTGGTAGGTTTCTAAACCCCAAAGGTGTACTGCATCCCTAACTTCCGCCTGGTCATCTTCAATCCAAAGGTATACTGGCTGTCGAGCGCATCCCTCTACCCAAAGACCATCATAACCGGCTTTGCGCAACTCCGAGCCCCAGAATCCACCAATATTTGACTCACCCCAAAGTCCCGTTGCTGGGGAGCGAGCACAAACCACAAAGCGTCCAACTGCTGGGCCAGATGTTCCAGTCAAAGGACCAGTAAGGAATAGTAATGGTGCATCTGGGGAGAGAGGATCTAGATCACTAGATAAACTGTCATAGAGAATTCGGGCCGCAAGAGATGCGCCACCCAGATAGTCTCGAACCCAGTCTACGGGGATGGTGAAAGATTCGGATTCTCCGGTTGTGAGGTTTATTTTGAGTATAGGTTGCATTATGCTCCAATGGATATCTACGATAAATTTCTTGAACCAAGTTTACCAAAAATTATACTGTTGGGCAGGTTCTAGGGGAATTGCCGTGAGAGACCTCACATTTGGGGGTAGGGAGCGTGCGAAGCACGCCGCCTACCCCCAAATGTGGCCCCTTACCAAGGCGATTCCTAGAGACCCGTTGGGCATTTCATCCTTATGGTCACGAGCTAGACTATAATTAGGGAAGTTAATGGAGAAGGACTTTACATGAAGAAAAATCTCAATCGACGCGATTTCCTAAAAATGACAGGGGGCGCGCTAGCCGTAAGTGCGCTGAGCTGCAGTAGATTTTTGCCACAATCGCTGGGGAAATCCAACGATAGAACAGGTATTGAACCGACTGCTGCTGATGACGTTACAGTGATACCCAATGTTGATCGCCCCAATATTGTCTTCATCATGGTTGACGATTTAGATGCTACTTTGGGTACAACTGACTACATGCCCAATTTGGAAAAATACCTAACAAATCAGGGAGTGTCTTTCGAGCAATTTTTCACCCCAACGCCTGTCTGCTGCCCTTCAAGAGTAACCTTTCTTACGGGTCAGTATGCCCGCAATCATCAAATTTATATGAATCAACCTCCTGAAGGCAGCTTTGAAAAATTCAATCTTTTGGGCAGCGAAGCTTCAACAGTTGCAACGTGGCTGAGTGCGGCAGGGTATCGAACGGGTTTTATGGGCAAGTATATGAACCACTATCCATTCCCAGACAATAAAACCTATATCCCACCAGGATGGTCGGAGTGGTATTGTCCTGCGAAAGGCAAACCTTATACTGGATTTGGCTATACGCTTAATGAAAATGGCAGCCTGGTCGAATATCAAGAAGCCCCAAAACACTATATGACGGACGTTTTAAGAGACAAGGCGAAAAGATTTATCGAGGGAGCAACCGAGAACGAAAATCCCTTTTTCTTATATTTGACAACGTTTGTGCCGCACGAACCCTACACGCCAGCTCCGCGTCATGCAGATGAATTTAAAGATATTCAAGCTCCACGAACGGCAGCATTCAACGAAGACGACGTCAGCGATAAACCAAGCGGTATTCGGAACGATCCATCGCTTACGGATGAAGAAATCGGTGACATCGATGGTGTTCATCGACTGCGTGTCCAAAGCATGCGGGCTGTCGACGAAATGATCGAAGATTTGATCAATCTGCTTGAAGAGCAAAATCTATTAGAAAATACATACGTCATATTCACATCTGATAATGGATTCCACCTTGGTCAACATAGAATGAAGCCCGGCAAAGCTCATCCATATGAAGAAGATATCCGCGTTCCTTTCATCATCCGAGGGCCTGGAATTCCAACAGGAGAAGTAATTGAGGATTATATTGCTGGCAACGTTGATTTTGCACCGACGATTGCTGAACTCGCGGGCGTGATTCCACCAGATTACGTAGATGGACGATCTCTGGTGTCCATATTCATCGAAGAGAAGCCGCTTCCCGAAGTATGGCGACAGGCTATGCCAATAGAGTTTTACGGACATAAAGTGGAAGAAAATGAAACTGCCAAACCCTGGTATTTGGGTGTGCGAACATTAGATTCTTTATACGTCGAGTATGAGGAAGATTTTATTGAATTCTACGATCTCACTAACGACCCCGATCAATTAGAAAATATTGCCCGAAATACTGATCCCGAATTATTAACACAATTCTCAACATGGCTGCAAGAGATCTATCCTAGTTCCGGCGAGAAGTGTCGTCAGCTAGAAAATGAGTTCATCAATGGTGGATCAACAGATGTTTGATATCACGCCGATCCAAGAGAACGATCAGGAATGGTTTGCAAAGTTGTTGGTCGAACGGTGGGATTCACCTAAAGTCGTCTCGCGTGGACAACTTCATCATGCTGACCAGCTTCCCGGATTTGTTGCTTGGTCTCAAGATAAACCTGTGGGCGTAATCACCTACCACACTGTCGGGATCCAATGTGAAATTGTCACTATCAACAGCCTGCATGAAAGAAAGGGAATTGGCAGAAAACTCATCGAAGCAATTATATCGGCTGCCCGAACAATTGGATGTGAAAGGATCTGGCTGACAACTACAAATGACAACATCCCTGCGTTGGTCTTTTACCAGAAAATTGGTTTTCGTTTAGCTGCGTTACATATTGATGCGATTAACTCCTCTCGAAATCTAAAACCGGAGATCCCCGATATTGGCTATGGGGGAATCCCAATTCGCGATGAAATTGAGCTAGAATATTGGCTGAACTGACGATAGAATTTTCATAATAGATGTCTTACGAACAGAAAACTCAATATACTATAGCTTTGGAAGATTTTCGCCGCGCTCGGAGACAGGCTGCAACAAGCGCGATCTTGCGAAGAATAAAAGGTCAACCAGTCACTCTTCTTCCCTTTGATGAAGTTCTTCAACGTATCAATTCTCAGGAAAGCCACGAACTTGGGTTGCATTATATTCCGCTAGAGGCCATCATTGGTAGTGTGGGGCGTTATACAGAATTTACTCGTGATTTTCTACCCCTTAGTGGTTCACTTAAAACGCGCTGGGCGCGAGTAAAGTCAATCTTCGGCGATATGAAAGATATGCCACCCATCCAAGTTTACAAAATTGGTGATGCCTATTTCGTGTTGGACGGCAATCACCGCGTCTCAATTGCGAGACAACGCGGGGCGACAGAAATTCGGGCATTCGTTACAGAAATTTGTTCATCGATTGATATCACACCTGAGACTGATCTTGACAGCATCATTCTGGCGGCGGAATATGAACAATTTCTGGAAAGAACACAACTTAAAAATCATACAGAAGATGATCTTAAAATCACCTCGCCTGGGCGATATCAGATCATTGAACATGAAATCGAACAAATACAAACCCAACAAAAAAATGAAAGTTCCAACATCTCATTTCCTGAGGCTGCAAAACAGTGGTATCGGGATTATTATCTGCCAGTTCGCTCAATTATTCGAACGCATGACCTGCTGCGTGATTTTCCAAAGAGAACTGAAACTGATCTATATGTATGGATCGCACAACACCAGGAAAAATTAAAGGGGAGTTTGGGGTGGAAAATTAATCCTGAAGACGTAGCCCTCGATCTGGCAGAACAGTACAGCCCAAGGCCGGAGAAAAGAATTGCTCGTTGGGGAGAACGAATTCGAGAAAGTGTAACTCCAACCCCAATTGAAACAGGCCCAAAAACTGGAGAATGGCGTCGGCAGCACTTATCAGTTAAAAAAACACCATCTCTCTTTAAAAATATTCTAGTAACAATAAGTGGAGAATCCCAAAATTGGAGTGCACTACAACAAGCACTGATTTTTGCTAAGCTCGAAAAATCAAATTTACTTGGACTTCATATCCTTTCAAACCAAGAACTTATCGACTCAGCGCAAGTTCAACAAATTCGAGAAGAATTCGACCGAATCAATCAGGAAAAGGGAATTCCAGGTGAATTTGCTGTTGATGTAGGGGAGATTACACCTACAATCATCAAACGATCGCGCTGGAGCGATCTTGTGGTTGTGCACCTAGCGCATCCTCCTGGACAGGATATACTCAACCGTTTAGCAAGTGGATTCCACCGTTTGGTGCAACGTTGCCCGCGCCCCGTATTGGTGGTGCCCAAATTCCGCCCCGCGCTCAATAAACTCCTTCTGGCGTATGATGGTAGCCCCAAAGCTGATGAAGCGCTATTCCTTGCAGCGTACCTTGCGGGGAAATGGGGTCTTCCTCTCACAGTCTTGATTATATTAGAAGGCGATTCATTTCCCAAAACAGCTATCGCCAGAGCACGTTGGTACATGAATACCCACAGGATCATAGGTGATATCCATATCCGTCACGGGAATATTCCAACGACAATACTGGATACAACCAAGATGGGCGAATTCGACCTGGTCATCATGGGTGGCTACAGTCATTCACCAATATTAGAACTTGTCATTGGCAGCTCAGTCAACGATGTGCTCAGAGCAACCGAATGCCCAATACTTATCTGCCGATAAGCTCTCAGCTTGACTTTCACGAATAAGAGAATTACGAAGCTTGGCTTGATGATAAAGTTGGGCTATACTTCCCACATGTCACATTCCCCCTTACGCGTATCAGTCATTATACCCGCCTATAATGAAGCTAATAATATCATTGAACTGATTCATAAAATTCAGGATATTCTTCAGGATACAGCACATGAAATTCTTGTGATTGATGACGGTTCCGATGATGAATCCGCTTTGCTCAGTGAGAGTGCTGGTGCCAAAGTAATTCGCCATCCATACAACATCGGAAACGGGGCGGCCATAAAAACGGGAATCCGCAATGCCCAAGGTGAAATCCTTGTTATGCTCGATGCTGATGGCCAACATCCTCCCGAGGATATCCCCAGATTGCTAGAGAAAATTGGTCCTTATGATGTTGCAGTTGGCGCGCGAACTTCTGATTCTGATACTGATTTTCATCGTGATTTTGCCAATCAGATTTACAACATTTTGGCTTCCTACATCAGTGGCACCAAAATCGACGATCTCACTTCAGGATTTCGAGCCCTCAAAATGGATGTGGCTCGAGGATTCGTGTATCTATTACCAAATCGATTCTCATATCCCACAACGATAACATTGGCCACATTGAGATCAGGCCGGAGTTTAGTTTATGTGCCCATAAAAGGGCGACGGCGAGTTGGAAAAAGCAATATCCGTTTGGTGAACGATGGATTGCGTTTTTTGATCATTATCATGCGCATCGCCACCATTTTTTCTCCCTTAAAAATATTCATCCCGGCAAGTGCATTGATGTTCATAACTGGGTTCGGGTATGGGCTTTTCAAAGTACTCTTTCTAAATACTCGCTACGGGCCTACATCAGCAATGCTGATGACTGTCTCTGTAGTGATTTTTATGGTGGGGTTAGTTTCTGAACAGATCGCGCAACTCAGATTTGAACGCAGCGAGTTTTTCACTCAAGAGTGACGATCATAATTCAGTTGAGTAAGCTGAAGCGTTATTTCTTGGAAATCCCCCCATAGCTATTCAACTATTTACTCGAAAATTATGTTATTTCTACTTGGCCTCCTTTCTTTAGTGCAGATTTGTTTTTTGCCAGGCATCTTGATTCTGAAGGCTTTTGAAGTTAAACGCGGGATAATCCAACAGTTAATCTTTGCATTTGCACTCAGTTTAATCGCCAATCACTTACTTGTGATAGTGATTACGTCTATTCACGTCAACATCACCTATGCTTTTTATGGAATTATCACTGTTGAATTGTTGCTTTTGGCTAAACTTTATGCAGCCTCATTTTCCAAATCGATCATATCAACAATTTCGTCAAAATATATAGCGCTTCGAAAGTATTTCCAAGAA
This sequence comes from Anaerolineales bacterium, assembly GCA_016785015.1. GTDB lineage: Bacteria > Chloroflexota > Anaerolineae > Anaerolineales > UBA11858 > NIOZ-UU35. The sequence continues at coordinate 2,544 of JADHTJ010000135.1, read as the reverse complement.
TTACTGATTTTCCAAACCAACTCTTCTCGACTAACCCTATCTCAAACCATTGGTGAAATTGTTGGAGTAATATTTTTTGCATTGGCCATCTCAAGCATTTGGTGGGCTTTTAAAGTTTGGTTTACAAATTTAGATACTGTTTTCACGCAATGGGATTCAGTTGTGTCCTGGAACAGATGGGCTACAGAATGGTTTTCAGGTAATTTCCCTTCGAATACCAGCCGCTATGCTCAACTCATACCCACAAATTTCGCAGTTTCGTATGCAATCTTGGGAGAAACGACTATTCAGTTTTTCGCCAAAAGCATCATGCCACTTTTCAATCTGTATATCCTGCTGCTAATGTTCGATCTTGGATTAGAATCAAAAAATCCTGGCTATTTCATTGGTGTCTTCGCATCTCGATATATTCTCAAGAAATTCTTAGGAGAATATATCGCATCAGGGTATGTGGATGTGGCGCTGGCTTTCTTCACCTTTATCACCGTTTATTGCCTGCTAAAAGCAAAGTATATATCGAACTCAAATCAAAAACTTGATTATATGCGCTTGGGAACAATATTTGCTGCAGGTTCTGCACTCACTAAACAAAATGGGCTGTTTGTTTTTTCCCTGTACCCTGTGCTTGCTTTCTTCATCATCCTTAGGGATATGGACACTTTCACCCGGAAAAATCAACTTCTTGAAATTTCAAAGTGGTTTGGGATTGGTTTATTGATTCTGCTTCCTTGGTATGCATTCAATGAATACCGCATAATTGCAGGCAAAAACGTGACCAATATTTCATTCCTGATCGGTGATCGACATGAAGGGCGCAATCTGTTCGAACGTTTCGTTAGAGCAGCTGGACTGCTGGAAGAATACGCTCTCTTATACCCATTGATTTTGATTCTATTGCTATTTATTGACTCCGCGATTGTATGGATAAGTATAGTCATCCTGATTCCATATTCTATTATTTGGGCTTTAGGGTTTAGTACTTTTCCAAGAAATTTGTCGATTGCGCTCCCATTGCTAGGATTGGTAAGTGGATTGAGTGCGCAGAGATTGATAGATTTTTGTAAATCCCTACTGACGAAAATAAAAATTGAGCAATTAAAAACATATACTGTCATGATTCTCGTAATCCTGGTGGTCATAGTCGGTGGCTTCTATGTTTCTGATTCAACTCTCCTGCACTCTCAAGAGATACGACAGAAGGAAATTCTACTCAGTAGCATCAACCACAAGATTTATGATTATTTTGATGAGCTCGGTCATGTCGAACCAATTATGACCAACTACCCAATCAAATACCTTCCGGGGCTTGAGAACATGCAAATAGATATTGGCAACTTCTCTGATTACGCAATGTATCGATGGGTGCTAGATAATCACCCAGAAACACGCCTAATGCTAGTTTTTGAAAACCGAGCTGATGAACAAGTTTTGCAGGAAATCGATGCAGAGTTAAAAAGTGGCAATTTTGAATTGATTTTCAAAGACGGCAAGTATATGTTCATTGAAATAAAGAAATATTAATGACAAATCAGAATTTATACATCAGTGCAGTAAGTGACTTCAGAGAAGCGCGTCGCAAGGCAGCTTTACAGGGAGTTATGGCTCGAATCACGGGAAAGCCAACCGAATTACTTTCCTATGAAGAAGTTCGTCAGAAATTACATGCTTTAGAAAGTGGTGTACAAAAATTACGTGATATTCCCCTTGATGCAATAGTTGGCAGCGTTGGACGCTACACTGATTTTTCGCGTGATTTCCTACCTCTCATGGATAGCGACCAGGATCGCTGGGCTCATGTAATGGCGAAAGCAACTGGATTAACTGGACTACCCCCTATCGATGTTTATAAAATTGGTGAAGTCTATTTCGTTTCTGATGGCAACCATCGGGTTTCAGTGGCTCGTCAACTTGATGCTAAACAGATTCAAGCTTACGTAACCGAAGTGAAAACTCGTATCAATATCACTCCAGACATGCAACCAGACGATCTGATCATCAAAGCGGAACAAATCGAGTTTCTAGAAATAACCCAATTAGATCGCTTGCAGAAGGGTTCTGATTTTACGGTCACCGTTCCAGGTAAATACCCTATCTTGTTGGAACATATTGAAGTGCACAGATATTTTATGGGCATCGACGAGAATCGCGAGATTACCTATGATGAGGCTGTTGAGCATTGGCACGATGAAGTGTTTTGCCCAATAATTCAAATTATCAGAGAAAGGGGCATCTTACGGCATTTCCCAGAACGCACGGAGACGGACCTATATTTGTGGATTTCTCGACACCGCACAAAATTGGAAGATGCGCTTGGGTGGCACATTGAAACCGAGGTTGCCGCGGTCGACTTGGAGCATCGCTTCAGCCCTGAGCTTTCCCAAACGTTTTCGCGCGTGACATCAAGAATTTATGATGCTATTATCCCCGATGCATTAGAAGCTGGACCTCCTCCAGGTGCCTGGCGAGATGAAGCTATACGTCGTAGAAGTGAGGGCAATTTATTATCGAATATCCTCGTATCTGTGAGTCCAACCGATGAAGATC
>JADHTJ010000134.1 GCA_016785015.1 Anaerolineales bacterium | reverse complement strand
CAATATGCAACAGAAGATGTGATCAAGCAATATGTAAAGAACCAAGGTCAAGAAAAAAAATATGTTAAGTTACATGAGCAGCAACTCAAGATGTTTTAGCAGAGCGATACCCCGTCCGCTTGCGGCGGGGTAGTTCATTGTTGGTCGCAGAGCATAAAGACACAACAGGAAATTGAATAAATTTGGCTACGAATAATCAGTCTCAGCCCGAAGAGAGAAAACACACCAAATCACGCATCATCGGTTATGACTTGGCGCGCTCACTGGCCGTGTTCGGCATGGTGCTTGTCAATTTCAAGGTTGTCATGGGGGCGAGTGAAAATGGCCCGGATTGGTTGATCTGGTTAACGGGATTATTTGAGGGTCGCGCTGCCGCGATGTTTGTGATCCTGGCTGGCGTAGGTATCTCGATGCTTTCTCGAAAAGGGCGCGTTTTCCAGGATGCAGAGCGAATTCGACAGGATCGCCTATCGCTCTTGAAACGCGCGCTGTTTTTATTTGTCGTGGGCTTGCTTTATACGCCGCTGTGGCCGGCAGATATTTTGCATTTCTATGGAGTCTACATTGCCATCGCTGCCTTCATGCTGTCAGCAACAGATCGTCGTTTGTGGTCTTGGGCAATAGCCCTCAGTTTGGGATTTCTATTCCTGATATCAATCTTCGATTATGAAGTAGGCTGGGATTTTTCATCTCTCACTTATGTGGATTTCTGGACAGTCAGGGGCATGATCCGACACATTTTCTTTAATGGCTTTCACCCTGTGATTCCCTGGATAGCTTTTTTGTTGATTGGTATGTGGCTAGGGCGACAGGATGTGAAAGACTCGTCAATTCGCCGCAAATTTCTTTGGCGCAGTGTGGTTGTGGCCGCTTTGGCGGAAGCACTTTCCTACATCCTGGTCAATTGGTTTCCTACTGAGATAGGCGTTCTCTTTGGCACCGATCCCATGCCGCCCATGCCGCTCTATATTGCGGCTGCTGCCGGGACAGCCGTTGCTATTATCATGATCTGTCTGGAGCTTACCCTGCGTTACCCTGATGAGCCCATCTTTAAGCCTTTAGTTGCGACAGGTCAGTTGGCTTTGACGCTATATGTTGCTCATGTGGTCATCGGGATGGGTTCATTGGAAATGATCGGAAGGCTTGAAAACCAGACTTTAGTTTTCGCAACTTCAAGCGCGCTTGTATTTACTGTTTTGAGTATTCTGTTCTCACACTTTTGGCGTCAGCGATATCCGCGCGGCCCTCTAGAATGGATGATGCGAAAACTAACTGGTTAGATGGCAAAAATGGTAGGGAAGAACTAAGTTTGAGATTGTTATAGATTCTGAATCCCATGGAACGTGTGAAGAAAGATAAACACAAGAGAGATAACTGCGTATAGCCAGCTATGGCCGATCAATGCGATACCCATGAAGACAGCTAAAGGAGTGACGAAGGGGGCCAATGCACCCACAGCGCTCAAGCTCCATGCCGATTGTGGGGCAAGCATCAGCGGCAGCCAGGTGCTGAAATAGATCAGTGTGCCAATACCATAAACGATCAAGCCAGCTTTACTCATGCTATCTTTTAGCTGCATTGGGATGATTAATGGTAAGGCGAATACCAAAATTCGGCTTGCATTCTCAGCGATCAACTGCCAGGCGGGTGAATTGATATCTGCTGTCAGGCGTGGATCATTGAGCTTCGGCCCCAAAATGATGTTCCAGATCAATAGTGGGATCAGCAGCCACAAGCAATTGAGCAATCGTAGTTCAAATTTCATCCAAAATAATTCATAATGAGTATTAATCAATGATGTTACGCAACTCCCTGAGCGGAGAGCCTGGAGCGTTCTTCGACTGCGCACATGCTCCGCTCAGAATGTTCCAGGCTCGTAGTCGAAGGGGCGAGGAAGTGCGTAACATGAGTTAATCAAAAAATTTTTCTATATAAGGACGAGCGAAGCGTTCTTCATAAACGCCATTTTCTTTAAGTTGCGTGTCCCAATACCCGTTTGCTATGGGCAGGCGCAGGAATAATCTAAAAATTGGCCCTAAGAAAATCGAGTAACGCTCAACACCAGCCACAACTTTGAGCAGTTCAGGATTCAATTGTCCAGTTTTAGAAAATCCTCTACCTAAGCCTTGAAGCGCTTCGAAAAGTTGGGCGTTCCGTTCGTCAGACATCATACGCACACCCTCGCCTCCACCTTTGACGATTGTGCCAAGATAGGGCGCATTCAATCGAACAGTCAGTTTTTGGAGATAACGCTCGACATGACGAGAGTGAAGGGTTTCAGGGAAACCTGACTGCACCAGGAATCCAATCGGTGGATTATTTTTCCGCCCGCGCAGCGGCGCTAGCGTTTCGATGAAAGCTTTCACCATGCCGGGCATGGCGTCCGTGTAGAGCGGAAAACCCAACCACACGCATTCTGCATTTGCGAAAGCCTGGGTAAATTTGTCATGCTCTTTCAAGCGATTCAAGTTATGGATTTCGAAGCTTTTGCCAGGCATAGACGCAAAACCTTCGGCAAATTGCTTGAGCATGATGGGCGTATTTCCTTTGCGCCCGCGCGGTGAGCCGTTGAAGATGGTCAAATGGTTTGGTGGTGTGACACGTTCACCAATGAGAGCTTTAAGACGCTTCTTTGCCTGTACAAATGACTTTGATTTATTGATAATGCGATTGGCGATCTCATCGACGGGTGTATCGGATGTAAGTGAAAACTCCAGGCGGCTTTTCAAGTTGATGGCGGTGCGACTGAAAATATCGGCAATGATTTCTAGATCCATGGAATCAGTATCCGCTTCAGGTTCAATGAGCAACCCCAAACGTGGATAGTGATCATAGCGCGGGCGGTGGTGCGCTTCGCCGCGATCTACCACAGCATAAGGGTGGATCAGTGGGATGGATTTATCCAGTGCCATCTTGAGCAGCGCGCTGGGAAATCCCATGCGCAGTGGCGCCGCCCACAGGGTGAAATCAGAATGGATCACCGCGCGGCGCATTTCACAGGATTCATCTTGGGAGCTGCATACACCCGGAGTTTTGACCCAGCAGCCAAAACAGCCAATGCAATAGCGTAAGGTCAGTTCGCACAGATCAAGCTGGACGACAGAATGCCCTTTGGTTTCAAGACCCGTTTTAAGTTGAGTCAGGTATGTGTCGAATGATGAGTATTCAGGGTTTCCGTTTAGGATAGTGATGTTCATATCTTATTCAATCGAAGATCCTAAAGGGTTTCGAATCCTTTAGGTTTTTTGAGTAAATTATTGATTACGCAACCGGGGCGCGGCCGCGCGCTTTTTCGGGATGGCGCATTTCCATCAAGGGGATTCCGACACCATAGGTGATGAAATCTCCCTGTGGCTCGATCTCTAACACAGAAGTATTTGCCATCAGTTCTGTATCTGTCTCGAAACCGCGAAATAGAGCTTGTAAGACATCATCGTTAAGATTCTCGGTCTTGAGAATCTTTGCTTTCCCGGCAAATGTAATTGTCGCCGCGGGGATTTTGATCCAAGGTAAGAGCGGTATTCGCTTGGCAATTGGCACAGTGATGGATACGTTTGGATTATTTTGAACATGGCGCACTTTCCATGCAACGGTTTTGCTGGAGATATACAATTTCCGATTGTGCACGATATAAACAATGCCGACAGTGCGTGCTTCGCCTTTTTCTGTCACCATGCCTAGAACGGCAAAGAGTTCTTTCTCGAGATTTTCCCAAACTTGATTGCTTGTTAATTGAGCAGACATCATTTACCTCCACTAAACGAATAACGGATCGCTGATTTTGAACAATTATCTACGCAGGTTCCGCATAAAATACATTCGACGTTTTCCATCTGTTCGATTTGCACCATGCTGTTGACATCCAGACTCATGGGGCAGTTTGATGTACATTTTTTGCAATCAGCACAGGCTGAGGCATCTGCTTTCAAGTGCAGGGAAGCCCAGCCGAAACGATTTCGGATCCAACGGCCAATCATCATGAAAGGCGCCATCCAACAGATGGTGTGGCATCCGGCCCGACGGCCAACAATAATCGCCAGGCCAACGAACAGGGCAATGACAATGTAGTAAATAAAATAGGCGAAAACGATCGGGCGATCCGGTGCGCCGGCTACAGAGATGCCATTCTCGGTGTGGTAAAGGAAGTTCAAGCTGGAGTAGCCACCGGCGCGAATTACCATCATCACAATTATGCTGATCCAAGGGATCCAGATCAGCCATTTGATCCAGTCGATCTTGCGGCCATTGACGGGCTTCCTGTTGATCGGTTCAACCATCTCCTGTATTCCGCCGCCAGGGCAGACCCATCCGCACCAAGCTCGTCCCAGGAATAGGGCTGAGACGAACATCAGCCCGAACATGATCAGGCTGCCATTGACGATGCCATTCATGGCTCCGTCGATGATGACGTAGGGGGAGAGAAAATTCATCGTTATGGGGAATGATAAGAAGGCCAGAAAGACCAGGCCTTTGCGAATACGTTGTCTGAGAGGGAGTTGACGTAGCATAATAATTCTCCAGATATAAGTGATTTAGAATATTGTTGATCTGACCACGGAGCCACACAGAGTACAGAGTTTTCTCTGCTATTTGGAGAGTCTCAGTGTTCTCCGCGTCTCAGCTGATACATATCTACGATTTCGTCGTTGGAAAGTTGTCCGGCAAAGAAAACCTGGATCATTGGCGCGTTGCGGTGATCTCCAAATGCCTGGGGGAAACCAGCCAATTACGTAATTCTTCTTGCCCTGTTTCTGTGATGTGATATTCTTTGCGGGCGGGGCGGCTTTCTTGCTCGATATTCTCCATCTCCGCCCAGCCATTTTCGCTGGACAAGGAGAGAAAATGTACACTTTGTTACTTGGTATGGGGCGGTTCTTTTTACGCATGCCGCGTCCGATCTGGCAGAAGGAACTTGTACGTGGCGCTCGATCAGCGGAAAAGTCGCTGACCTTTATGATCGAGAACCATCATGAAGTGCGCGATTTCGTTTATTTGCATTACGTTAGATAATTAATCGAACTCCCGAGACAATCAACAATACCAGGATGAGTTGGCGGAAGCGCTTAACGTTTATCCATTTGCCAAGATAGATTCCAAAAATAACTGCCAATAGCATCCCAGGAATTGCCCACAGAGAAGCCTGCCAGAAAATGGGGGTCAGGTTGCCGTCTACCCAGTGGAAAATGAGTATGGAGATATTGGTCACCAAAAAATATCCCTGTAAATTGCTGCGGAATTCTCCCGGTGGCCATCCTCGAAATGCAGCATAAATGACGATGATGGGACCACTGATATTGAAGGCGCCGCCTGTTATCCCCGCGATGAATCCAAAGAGATATGCCCAACGATAGTCTTTCAGTGTAGGTATTGAGGGCGAAAATAATGAGTACAGGGCAAACCCCACGACGAGTATCCCCAAAATAATTTGCACCACCCCTACATCCAGAGCACTAAGGGCGTAGACGCCTATTGGGACGCCCAAAATCGATGGAATGAGCAGATTGGATACAGATCGCAGGCTGAAATCTTCCCGGTAATAAAACAACACGATAATTGAAGTGATCAATCCTACAAATGACGATACTGGAGTGGCAATATGTATACCCAGCCAATCGATCATAAATGGCATATTGATCAACGGCGCACCGAAGCCGGCAACGGTCTGAGACAAGGTGGCGAGGAAGTTGATCAGTGCGATTTTGAGCATAGTTGGATTATAAGACATCTGTGACTGCTATAGTAAAATGAGTGCATGCGTTTACCAGTGCACAATTTTAATGCCGGACCAACCGTGCTGCCCAAAGCAGTTTTGCAGAAAGTACAGGCCGAACTGATGGATTATTTGGGCACAGGGATGTCCATAATGGAAATGAGCCACCGCTCAACTGTGTTCGATGATTTAATGGTAAAGGTTGATGGGGATTTGCGGCGACTTTTGGAGATACCCCAAAATTACAAAACACTCTTCCTGCAAGGTGGTGCCAGCTTGCAGTTCAGCATGGTTCCCATGAATCTCCTGCCATTGGATGGTTCTGCTGACTATATTGTCAATGGTGTCTGGGGAGAAAAAGCTGTCAAAGAAGCCCAAAAGGTTGGATCTGTACACTTGGTTGCCTCAACAAAACGTCAAAACTTCGACCGCGTCCCTGAACGGGATCTGATGAGTTTTGATTCACATGCGGGCTATGTTCATTTCACTTCCAATGAGACCATTCAGGGGGTTCAATGGCCCATGGAACCAGATGTGCCTGCTGAAATTCCGTTAATTTGTGATATGTCTTCCGATATTCTCAGCCGGCCGATTGATGTCTCCAAGTATGGCTTGATCTATGCTGGCGCGCAGAAGAATGCTGGACCTGCGGGTGTTACGATGGTGATCATCCGTGAAGATTTGCTAGGGAGTGTGCCAAATGATCTGGCAACTATGCTGGATTATCGCCTGCAGGCAGAGAAAAAATCGCTCATCAATACGCCGCCTAGTTTTGCGATTTATGTACTTGGACTTGTGTTGGGTTGGCTGCTGGATTTGGGCGGGTTGCCTGCAATTTCCAGACTGAATCAACAAAAAGCTATTTTGCTTTACGATGTAATAGATACGAGCGAGGGATTTTATCGAGGCCACGCGCAGTCGGACAGTAGGTCCTTAATGAATGTAACGTTCCGATTGGAGACTACTGAGTTGGAAGAATCTTTCGCAAAAGAAGCCCTTGCGCAGGGGATGGTGGGACTCAAGGGGCACCGTTCAGTCGGTGGACTGAGGGCATCGATTTATAACGCTTGCCCCTTAGAATCGGTGGAAACTCTTGCGACGTTTATGAAGGATTTTCAGGGAAAGTACGCATAGGGTGGGTTGATTACGTTCTGAACTTGTGCTGCGTATAGCCACAATAGATTGTTATTTCATCAAAAAGCCCAGAGAAATCACTCCGGGCTGATTATGTTTTGCGTCCATAATATAGCTACTATTTTTTCTTGTGGCGTTCCCGCATTTCATTGGCCTTCTCTTGCAATTCCTGGAAGAAGTCTGTGTCCGTGATGGCCCTGACTTGCTCCTTTTGCTTCGTGCGGTCAATAATGATCTGCAAGGCGGCGACTTGTTTCTTTAGCTTTTCTTCACGGGCGCGAACTTTCTCGACCATCAAGTTGAAGACATCTGTTAGGGTAGAAACCTCATCGCGCGTTCTTGCTTTGACCTCTTTGGCCAGATCATACTGACCCTCACCAATGCGTTCAGCCACGCTTGAAAGCGAGCGAATGGGTGCCGCGATACGGTTTGAAATCATTACGACAGAGACTAACAAGACAACGAATGTGATGATAAAGGCAGGGATAGCGGCAAACTTGATTTGGTTTTGAAGTTCGACAATGTCATCAGCTTCATAGTCAACGCCCAGGGCAGCAATAATTTCTCCGTTTGAGTCTTTGATTGGAATGAAACCTGAAACCCAGGCACCCCACTCATCTACTACAACATTCGTAGAGAGAGTCTCTTTTTCCAGTCCATCAAGAATCACTGAAGGGGGCTGAGGCCAATATTCAGCAGCATAATCGGCGCCGATAATTGGATCCATTAACGGCCCCATGCTGGTGATAAATTCAACCTTCCCAGGCTCGGGAGATACATAAGTATAAAGCAGGGCGCGTGGGTTGCTCTGATGAACCAGGAATAACCATTCAGCAATTTCCCAATAGCGTTCATCATGCATGCCCTTGGGCCACTCCAAACTTTCATCATAGTACGGGTTTTCGTAGAGTGCCTGGTGTAAATCTGCATCAATCCCGGCAGCAGCAGTCCGTGCCGCGGCTAATAGATTAAGGTAAAGATTATCCAGGGCTAGCTGCGTTGAAAATGTGTAGAACCAGTAGAATGCGGCCGCGAAGACGATCGTAAAAAGAAGGGTAAATAAAATCAACATTTTCCAACGAATGCTGAGGAAAAGCCCTTTTTTTGTTTCTTGTCCTTCACTCATAATTACACCTCTTAATCGGAAATTGAATCCAGCATCAACTGTGCAGTTGGTTCGTCCTTGTCGATGCCATAATGCTCAAACCAGACCGCCGCAACAAGTTTCCGTGTGGTTAGTGGGTTTATTCTTGTAAGATCTTTTTCAATTGGTTGCAGTAATAAATGCATAGGTTTTGGTTTCTCTGCTGCAGATTCTTCACTCAATTTCTCGTCGCTGGCGAGAACAGGTTCAAAATAATCAACCTCTAAAACGATCGCTCCACGGTTAACGAAATAATCCAATCGATTTTGGTTGATTTCCTTTTCTCTTTTATTAGGCGCCATCGCCAAAGATTCAATTTCGAAACAATAACCCAATGGATCTGGATTCCCGTATATTTTGGCATCAATGCAAAATTGTTTTTTAAGTTCTTGAATAACATTGTAACCAATCCCCTCATATCTGTGTTCGGGATCAACGCCAAGATATCGGAAAAAGCCAATATTACTCTTGATTAGATAACTAAATAAAGCTAAACCAACAGCTATGTCTTTTTTTAAAATCAACCAATTATGACGTAAGTAATTAGGGTTGTGATCTCCTCCGAGTTGAATGTCTTTACGAATCGAAGGAAAAATACGAGCATAATCAGGAAATGCTAAAACAAATTGCTCGTAGAGCGCATCCTGGTAAGCAGTTTCATCGGGCAGTATTTCGTGTAAAATGACCGAATCTTCAACCATTAAAAATCCATATCTAAAACGCTGCTGCGGCGTTTGCGACGTGCTAAGCGCCAATCCAGCATACTTGTATCATAAGATAGCCACAGTTTTGTTGTAGCCCAGATGGACACGAAAGCAACGATACCACCCGTCAAAAGGAATGCCCAGTTCCGGCCTTCTAAAGTCAGCCATCCGTTTCCTGTAACCCAAAACAAAAGCACTAATAAGAGGGAACCAAAGATTGTTCCGATGGCATAGAGATAACCATCTAAGAACGAACTCACCCGGCCGCGTTTTTCATCGGGGATCAACCCCTGCAACGACTTTCGGGCTGGTTCGTCGATCCCAAAGAGGATCGTGCGTCCAAACAGCCTGGCCAAAGCACTCGCAAAAACACCGGGGATGAATAAAACAATCAGAATAATCAGCACACTTGCCCCACTCATAAACGAAAAAATCCGTTTTAGGTCAACGAGATTGAGCAAGCGACTGGCTAAAAGACTCTGGACCAACACAATAGAAATTGTCTGTCCGATGCGGTACAAACCAAAAAAGGATTGGAATTGCGAACCCTGAAAATTGGCATTTATCACATCTAAAAAGTTAAATTCGATCATGGTAATCACAAATCCAACTCCGAGCATGGCGATTGCCAGGTATCGAAAAACAGCGACATTACGGACAAAATCCCAACCATCGGCAAACATTTTCTGAAACGTATCGTCGGCACGGGATTGACGATCACTTGCTGGTATCCGTTGGCTGAGAATTTGAAAGGCAATGAATAGGAGAAATAGAAGTACAGCATTGATGAACAATAAATCGTAAGATTCCCTGCCGCGGGATCCAAAATAATTTGCCAGACTGATAGCCAGCGTATTCCCAACAATGCCCCCAATGACTCCGCTGGCGGCAATTAGAGGAAAAATTCGTTTTGTTTGTTGAATGCTGAAAATATCATTTGCCATTGCCCAGAAGACAATCGGAATCACCAACACTTGTTGCTCAGCAAGCATATACAAAAATGGGTAGCTCCCCCATTCGGGCACACCATATGAAAATAGCATACGCATAAATAAATAGAAAAAGGCCAACCCGAAAATAATCCAACTAAGAAATTGTTTGCGAGGCCAGCGGTCAATTACCGCTGAAATGATGGTGGTACCTACGACAATCAATCCCATATCAATGATCCACAATAAAGGTAGTTGATTTGCCCCAATTGAATCCAGAAATCCGCTTGTTGACATGACAAACGTTGCTTCTAGCGTGAGCATGTTGACGAACATGATCAGGCTGAAGAGAAGCAGAGCATGACGTTCATCGGGGCGGAAGTTAGATATTCGCATATGACTGATCCCCCAGTGGGAGAATTTCAAAAAGACAAGTTGGACAAGATATGTGATGTATTGACTATTCTATCACTTTCCTGACCAACTCGATTGATCCTGGGATCTATGCCATCTGGCGTTTGGCGAGTTCAGCGAAGGGGCCGCGCTGGCGCAGCAGTTCTTGATACGAGCCTTGCTGCACGATGCTACCGTCATCGAAAACGTAGATGCGGTCAGCCTCTTCGATGGTACTCAAGCGATGAGCGATTACCACCCTGGTTGCAGCAATGCCCTCCAGACTCTCGCGCACATGAGCTTGGGTCTGGTTGTCGAGGGCGCTGGTAGCTTCATCGAGGAAAAGGATGCGAGGTTTGTTGGCCAGGGCGCGAGCGATCAACAGGCGTTGAATCTGTCCACCAGAAAACGTGCCACCCCCATGCGTTACTACAGTGTGCATGCCCATGGGCATGGCTTCGATATCATTTTTCAGCCCAACCAGATGAGCTGCTTCCCAGGCATCTTCTATCGTTAGATGGGGAAAGGAGCCGACGATATTGGTGAAGATATCACCCATCATGGGCTGGGCATTTTGCAGCACAATACCCAACTGCTGGCGCACAGCCCGTAGATCGAGTTCGGCAAGATCGCCTCCATCGTAGTACACGCCGCCGGATTCAGGCTGCTCGAAACCGATCAGTAATCGGAATAACGTGGATTTACCCGACCCTGATGCGCCTACAATGGCCACAAACTCTCCCGGTTCGATGTTTAACGAAATATCTCGTAATACCTGAGGCGCAGCCTCTTCATAACGAAATGAGACTCGGCTGACTTCGATTTTTCCAGATAGCTCGCCGGGATCTGCTTTGGTCTCATCGGATTCGGGCAGCGTTTCCAATATCGGTTTGGCTTGCTCGTAAAGCGGGAATACATTAGTGATGGCCAGCACAGTCATACTCATGATCATCCCTGCGCCGACGAATTGAGTGAATGCCAGGTTGAAGGCCAAAAAATCGCCTGTTGAGAGTGTGGTGCCTTTTGAGAAGGCCACCATTATGAAAATGATCAAAGCCGACCAAACAGGGAAGGCGGCATTGATGGAGATATAGCTGTTGGCCAAACGACGTGATTTGTAGTAAAGGCGTTTCTGTGCAGAAAAGTTTTTCGCCCATAGTGAAAAAGCACGGTGCTCAGCACCTGCCACGCGGAATTTGGCAATCCCTGTGATCAGTTGTAGTACCAGACCTGAAACGCGCCCCTGAATTTCTGCCAGTTGACGCTGGTAGCGCAGTTGAGCATAGGCAACAACCGCAGTTCCCAAAAAGCCCAAGAGAACCAGCCCAACTGCAACCAAGCCCAATTGAAAAGAATAGAAGAACAATAAGACCAAAATGGGTAATGCAAAGATACTATCGAAGATGGCCGCGATGACAGGTCCTGATAGCATCGTGCGGATTGCCGCCAGACTCATGGCACGCGTGCCCAAATCTCCTGCACTGAAGAGACGGAAGAAGGGCGCCGGAAGACTCAGTAATCGATCCCAAATAGCGGCCTGCAAATCATAATCGACCTTGCCTTCCAACCTGACCGTGCTGATTTCGCGCGCGTACTGGAAGATTCCCAAGGCTATGGCGAAGAGAAGCAAGCCAACACCCACTTGAACTAATTCTGAGCGCTGCGCTTCTGGGATAAGGCGATTAAAAATCACTCCAGCAGCCAAAGGTGGGAAAAGATTTAGTAATCCCATAGCCAGTCCTAACAGAGAGACTGAGCGCAGGTCAGCGGTCGCATCACGAAAAGTAAATTTGAGCAGATCTCGGCCGGTCAATTTGCCCGCGGGCAACGGGCGATAAAAAACATAGGCATCCGAGGAAAGCTGAGCAGCCTCTTGTGGCCCGATGGTTGCTCTTTCGAAGGTGTCTGGATCATGCCAGGCATAGGTGCCATCCTCAATGGGCAGTAATGCAATAGGCTGACCTAAACTGGCATCAGGATTTTCGTTCTCACCTTTAAGGAATCCCACTAATGGACCCAAGGTGTGACGATACCACCCTTTGTGCAGGCGCACTACACGGATGCGCAAACTGGATGCTTTGGCAATGCGAGTAATGGCGGCGTGTTCCGAATTCAACTTATCCAGGTCTAAAGGTTTATTGATGTCAGCATTTAGATGACTCCCCACAAGTTGGCAAGCGGATAAGATGGCATTGTCTTTGTCTATGGCTGCTGCGGCGAAGACAGCGCTATCTGCGTCTACCAGAGGGGAGCGCAGGCTCTCTAAAGCCCCACGGATTTCCCTTTGTTCTGAAGCGGCCTTCTTCTCCATGCGAGCCTGATCGGCAGCTAATTGGTGTTGGTTCTGCCAGGATAATGCTCGCAAAACAAAATCATGAAACGCCGAAACCCCATTCCATTCAGGATCTACCTCGAGGTAATTCTCTGTGTTGATCGTTGAGAGTAGAAGCGGCTCCACCGCGCGCGCCCACATAAACCTCGATATTGGAAAATAACCCATATTGCTGCCCTGAGCTAATTCTGAGTGGCCCATAAATTCGAGGCTGCCCTGTTCGGATTTGATCCATACCAGATCGCGTTTGGCTGCAAAGTTTTCGTTCTGCGCTAATTCAAACTTGTTTTCGGGAGTCAATAAATTTAGATCTTTCGGAGGCACCGATATTGCAGCACAAGCTGAGAGCGCCTTCACCCAATCCGAGACCATCCTGGCGATGAATGTCTGGGACTCCGGATCCGCAATAAGTTCCTGAAAACGAGCGCGTTCGACCTGGATCAGGCTGGTTCCTGGGGTTCCGCTGGCAAGGAAATCGAGCTGGCTATGGGGATCTGCTTGAATGCCAAAAAGAAGTTGACCACCCACGCTCCGGAATAGATGCTTGCGGGCACCCGCCACCTGACCGGCGCGCATGGGCACAGAGAAGACATCCACCTGACCGGAATACACCACCCATACCAAATCCGGGTCGTTGAGCAAAAGAAGTTTATTGCTCTCGACAGCAATGGAGCGCCCCTCGCGGTAACGCAACTGGAGAAGAAAGAGTTCCAGTGGGGAGGATTGTTCGCGTTGGGAGTCAGGCGTAGTCATGAACTAGTGAATCTCCTAAATTTGTCATTCTGAGCCCGCAAGGGCGAAGAATCTGAAAGGTCAGTATCATAGATTCTTCGCTGGTTACAGGCCTGCCTCTGGCGCGCTCAGTATGACAGTCAATAAAGGTGTGCTTACACTTAGCATTAGATTAAATCCAATGGTGATTTCTCTTGCCCAGTGCCCGAACGGATCAGGTTGGCATACGGGCCATCGCTGTGGATCATTTCGGCATGGGTGCCGCGCTGGACGACCTTGCCATCTTCTAGAACAATGATCTCGTCGCAATCGCGGATGGTGCTGA
>JADHTJ010000133.1 GCA_016785015.1 Anaerolineales bacterium | reverse complement strand
GCCTCACCAATGATCAGGATCTTGGCCCGGGGGTTGCCGCGGCTGATGACCACATTGGTACCCGCCGCGGCCAGAGGATCATCGCTCATACCGTAGATAACATCGAGTAGTTGATCCAGATTGGAATAATTAGATATGTCTGTATGAGACGAGTCCGTATTGAAGATATCAAATTGGGTCATGGCAACAATCACCTCTGCTATCGCAGCGTATCCTGAGCATATCAACCTCCAAAAGCGTTGTGCGGAAATTAAACTCGATTTTAACGATAATTACCAACCGCACAACGCTTAGTTTTCAAATATCTCATAATATCCCTGATCGAGCTCATCATCCGCAAGGTGCGCATAGCGTTGCGTCACAGCGATGTTCTTATGTCGCGCCAACTTCTGGGCGAGCTTGAGATTACCCCCAGAGCCGCGCAGAATTGTGGTTACGAAGTAATGCCTGAAGGAGTGGGGGGTGATCGTACCTACAGCTTTCTCTCCTAGGGCCTCACGCACCCGTTGGCGAACAATATTGCGCCCCGTAGTTGTTGTAACTGGCAACACTTTCTTTCCCGCACCTTTATCGTGCCTGGCAAAGAGGGGTAGGGAGGTGAGCGGGCGTCCCGAGGCTCCATCCAGTGCTACACGCGCATCCAGGTAGTTTTTCAGGGCAGAGAGCGACCTGGACGAGAAGCGCACCACGGCTTCTTGATCTCCTTTACCGATAATAATCGCCTTGGCCTCGTTCCAGTCCACATCGCCACGCCGTAGGGCACAGGCTTCGTGTACTCGCAAGCCTGTATCCGCTAAAACCAGCAAAAATGCCCGGTCTCGCAGGTTTCGTAAGCGGTGAACATCGTCTTCAGCGGGTTGTTCGGCGAGCTTTAATGCGTATAGGAGTACTTTTTCGATGTCTTCACGGGGAAATTGAGGCAATCTTTGGCCTGGGCGACGTGCCCGATTGCGAATCAACAGCCTCAGGCGGGGAAGGTTGATTTCGCATAGTTGTTCAGCTACCAGGTATTCATAGAAACCAGTCACTGCGGTCAAATATAATCTCTCAGTGCTTGGCGCGTGATCTTTCATTGCTGAGACAACCCACAGTACAGCATCCTCAACCAATTCCGAAATTATCGTTTCATCAGGGGGGTGGTTATTATTTGTAAGAACTTCAGCAAAAGCACGCATTGCCTTCGTGTAGGTAAGGACAGTGTTATCACTGCGTGCCAAATTGACGCTGTCTAAATATGCGGCAATTGCTTGCGAAATTAGCATAGTTTTGTTCCTAGGGCCTGGTGAAAGACTTATCCCGAGCGAATTTTATGCTTTCGGTAATGATACTTATCGAAAGCATAATATCATTTTTGCCTGGGACTGTCAAGCGCAGCAGGGACCTCCTCCCGGATCGGTTTTCAGTGACCAGTAAACAGTGATCAGTCCACAGAGTTGTAGAGGAAAACTGCAAACTGATTACTGGCTACTGTTACTGAACACTGGCATCTGTTCCATCCCTTCCCTACCCTTTCCATGTATCATGGGCTCTGTCATGCTGAGGCGCCAAGCGCCGAAGCATCTCTGAGAACAAATTTTGTCTGCATGCGTTAATTTATCCGAGATTCTTCGCCTGCGGCTCAGAAAGACAAGTGCAATTACCCCATACACTTGCTCAATCGCTTTATTCCCTCATTGATTTCATCTACCCCATTGACAGCAAAACTCATACGCGCATACTCATCTAAGCCGGCCTGGCTGGAAAACAGCCTTCCTGGACGATAATCGACATTGTGCTGCTTTACTATTGGGCGCATCTCGATTGTATCCACGCCTGGGAAGCGTACCCAGAAGAAAAAGCCGCCCTCAGGGCGTTTGTATACTGCGTCAGGAAGAAACTGCTGCAAAGACTGGTCCATCACTGCCAGGCGGGAACTGAATTCACTTCTCTCAGCAGCGATATGCGCGTTGAGGTCCCCTGCTTCGATCAGGTGTCGCAACAGGGCTGAGGCAAAGGGGTTCATGCCGCCGCCGCTGTCCAAAAGGCCGCAGCCGGCCAGCTTTCGAATAACGGCTTCATGGGCCTGGATCCAGCCTAAACGCAGGCCCGGGGCCAGGATCTTCGAAAACGAGTTGACTGAGATGACCTGTTCTTCATCTTCAGTGAACTGAGCGAACGGTGCAGGCGGTGTTTGAGAATAATTCAAGAATTGGTATACCTCGTCTGCGACGATCAGGAAATCGTACTCTTGGGCAAGTTCAACCAGGCGCTGACGGCGCCCCTGCGAGAGCGTGCGCCCACTGGGATTCTGGAAGGTGGGGATAGTGTAAATGAACTTCGGCCGCTGTTGAGCGAGTTTCGCTTCCAGCGAGGCCATGCTCAGGCCGTCGGCGTCCATCTTGATGGGCACGACGCGCAAGCCCAGGTCTTTGAAGATGCGTAAAGCCAGAAAGTAAGAAGGCTCCTCGGCGAAAACAACATCTCCTGGCTGCGTGAACAGATTGCAGACCAGATTGAGTGCCGAAGAGGCGCCATTAGTCACGAAGAGCGCAGCGGGACTCACTGAGAATTGATAGTCATCGCTTAGAAATGAAGCCAGAGCATTGCGGAAATAGCCATCGCCCTGCTCTATGCCGTACTGTAAGGGGCGCGGGTCATTTGATGAGAAAAATTTCTCTGAGGCTCTACGCATCGACTCTAATGGAAGCAGAGAAAGGTCAGGGTTGCCCATCCCAAGATCAATGAATCCGGGCGGCAGGTCAATTTGTACGATGGGGATTTCAGTCATGCGCCTAAGTATACAGGAAAATGCCTGATCGAGGCCAGACCCACCCCACCCCTCAGTCGGAATGGCTGCGCCAAAATTGCGCCTAAATATACACAGGGCAACACTTTTGTGAAAATTCAATCATTTCCCCCCTACCCTATTGACAGAGTCCCCCAGGTATTATAGAATTCCTTTACTAATTATTTTATTAAATAAAAAAAATAATCGATTATGCTCACACAGCACTTTTCGGGGAGAAATCTCAACCGGGTCAAAGCCCACAATTTGCAGGCCATTTTGATGAGCTTGCTGCACGAGAATCAGATCTCTCGCGCAGGGTTAGCCAAGCGCACTTCCCTATCCTCTGCCACGGTCACGAACCTGGCCAATGAGCTGCTTGCTCAGGGCATTATCACTGAGATCAAACCCCAAGCAACAGAAATTGAAAGAAAACGCGCCGTTGGGCGGCCGCGTCGCATGCTGCGTCTGGTCCCTAATGCACGCTATGCCCTGGGTGTGCATATTGGTGTGGGGTTATTTCGGATCGCCCTGACCAATCTGCATGCCGATATCATCGACAACCGCATCGTCGAATTTGAGCGTGCCACCCCTGCTGCCGAAGTACTCGAAAAAATAGCCCTTGAGATCGAAGATCTGCTGCTGGAAATGGCCATCGACCGCTCTCGCATTCTGGGGATTGGTGTGGGCGCTTCGGGGCTGGTCAATCACGACCAGGGGATAAACGTTATTGCTCCCCGCCTGGGTTGGAATAACATTTACATTCAAGCCGAATTACAAGCCAGATTAGGCTTTCCGGTGCGCGTGGACAACAACGTGCGCGCCATGGCCATTGCCGAGGCTTTCTTTGGCGCCGGTAGAGGCGCCGGCGTTTTGGCCTTTGTGTATGGACGCATCGGCGTTGGCGCTGGATTTGTGGTCAATGGGCAGGTGTTCCGCGGCAGCGGGGCCGGTGCCGGAGAAATTGGCCACACGATTGTCGTACCCCAAGGTGGACAAGAGTGTCGCTGCGGCCAGAATGGCTGCCTGGAAACCTTGGTCACCGAGCCTGTGATCATTCGCCGCTCCGTTGAACTGGCTCAGCAGCATCCAGAGAGTTTATTAGCCAAGTACATGGAAAATGAAAGCGCTGCAGCGCCATCCATTGAAACCGTATTTGCTGCCGCCCGCGATGGTGATGAGCTGACTTTGAAGATGCTCGATGATCAAATATGTTACCTGGGCATTGCCCTGGCAAACCTGGTCAATGTGCTCAATCCTGGGATGATCTTGCTGGGCGGCGTCTTTGCCCAGGGCGATGATCTGGTGCGTCCGATTGCCAGCAAAGTCATGCGCGAAACCGCCTTTAGCGGCCTTGGTGACGATGTCATCATTGAGCCAACCAGCTTTGGCTGGCGCGCCGGCGTGGTCGGTGCTGCGGCCCTGGCATTGATGGATTTCTTCTACCAAACTACTGAAACTGTCTGAAAAAATCTCGTGAACAACCTTCAAATTGCCTTTCTGCCCATCGCTCGCACAACCTTCGATATCCCATTTGCCGAAGAAATGACCGCGGCTGCCAGAGCGGCCTTCAGTGATTTACAAGTGGATCTGATTGGTCCCACTGAATTGGTCACAGATACTGCGGGTGTTGAGCGTGCCACTCAATCTTTGAAGGAATCTGAGATCGATCTGGTAGTTCTATTTCAAGCCACCTTTGCGGATAGCTCTATGGCAATGTCGATTGCCGCGGCCTTGGAGGCGCCTATTTTTCTATGGTCAGTTCCAGAGCCGCACACAGGCGGACGCTTACGTTTGAACTCCTTCTGCGGCATCAACCTGGCGGGTCATGCCCTCACTCGGGGGGGATTCCGTTATGGTTATGCCTTTGCTGCTCCCGATGATCCTGGTGCTATAGAAAACATTCTCATTCAAGCCCGTGCTGGACGCGCTCGCCGCATCCTGCGCAGCTCTCATCTCGGTCGTGTCGGCGAAAACCCTGATGGCTTTGAAACCTGCCTGCTGCGTCCAGAAGAGCTAAAAGAGCGCTTCGGAGTCGAAGTCCTACAACTCAGCCTAGAAGAGGATGTCTTCGAGAAAGTTCGCGGCATAAAACCTGGAAGCACACAGCCTGTCAAAGCAGAATTATCCAAACAAGTCAGCAACCTGGACGAAATGGAGCCCGAGGCGGTTCATGGATCGCTGAGTACCTACCTGACCCTTAAAGAAATCGCTAAAGAAAAAGGTCTCCACGGTTTTGCGGTACGCTGTTGGCCTGAGTTTTTCACTGAATTGGGTTGTGCTGCCTGCGGAGCGATGTCGATGCTCTCGGACGAAATGATCCCTTGCAGCTGTGAAGCCGATGTCAACGGCACGCTGACACAATTGATCTTACAGTCAATTAGCGGGACTCAAGCTTTCGGCACAGACATGGTTTCCGTTGATAAAGAAAATGATGCCCTGGTTATTTGGCATTGCGGACTGGCGCCGCTCTCTATGGCTGACCCTGAGGGCGAGAAACGCGTCACTATTCATTCCAACCGCAAGCTGCCCCTGCTGATGGAGTTCACTCTCAAACCGGGACCTGTCACCATTGCTCGACTGAGCGAGGCTTCTGGTGATTATCAGCTGATCATCGGCGAAGGAGAGATCATACGTGCCCCGCAAAGTTTTTCAGGAACATCGGGCTTAATTCGGTTTGATAAGCCCGCGATTGATGTAATCAACACGATATTGGATAAAGGGTTAGAACATCATATTTCCATTACATATGGGGAGTACAAAGACGAATTAACTGCATTGGCCAGTATGCTCGATCTACCTGTATCGTGCATAAGTTAGGAGGTGAGTTGTATAAGAAAATTGCCCAATTCACAAAACCCTTATCAAACAGGATAGCACACCGCTATCCCCGATTAAAACGATTATCACTACTCTAGAGGAGAATAATAAAATGAAACGATGGCTGTTTATATTCGTGATCATCTTGGCCTTGCTGCTAGGCTCATGTGCGCCTGAACCCCCCGCAGAAGAAGTGGCACCAGCAGAAGAAGCTGCCCCCGCAGAGGCAGAAGAAGCCGTGGAACCCGCCGAAGAGGCAATGGATGCCGTTGAAATACGCTTCGCCTACTATGCCGATGGCAATGAAGCTGATGTGATGCAGGGGCTCATTGACGGCTTTATGGCCGATAACCCTGGAATCAGCGTAGTTCTTGATGTGGTGCCTTACGCCACCATCGATGAGCAACTGCCAGTTCAGGTTGAGACCGGCGAAGGTCCCGACATGGCCCGCATCACCAACTTTGGTGCCTACGGCGGTAAGCTGTTGGATCTGCGCGATTACCTGAGCGGCGCGGCATTTTACGAAGCTAATTTCCCCGCTCCAATTTTGAGTGCTTTGGGATACGGTGGCTTCCCCGATGCCTTCACTGTGACCGGCCCCTACGTCAATGTGACTCTCTTTGAGCAAGCTGGCATGGAAGTACTTGGCGAAGGCGCCACCTGGGCTGATTGGACCGAAGCGACTAAAGCAGTTGCCGAGGCCACCGGTGTGCAGTACGCCATCTCCATCGACCGCACAGGTCACCGCTACGCTGGTCCCGCTCTGAGCATGGGCGCGACCCTGATCGATGACGCTGGCGACTTTGTCGTTACCGATCCTGGCTTCGGTGCATTTGCTGAAGTTCTCAATGGCTGGCACGTTGATGGTATCACCCCCAACGAGGTTTGGTTGGTTGGTGATAGCCTGAACAGCTGCATCGACTTCTTCAAGAGCGGCGACCTGGTCATGTGTATGTCAGGTTCATGGCAAATCAATGGCTTAGCCGCAGACGTTGGCGACGCCTTCGACTGGGCCGTAGTTCCCAACCCCACGGGTGATGGTGGCTCCACTGGCGTGGCAGGCGGCTCCGCCGTTGTTGCTTTCGGTGACACTGAGCACCCCGAAGTTGTTGCCAAGCTGATGGAATACCTGGTTCAGACTGAGAACTACAGCGCTTTCTCCGCCGGTACACTGGCACTGCCCGCACATACGGGCGCAGCCGCTGCAGGCGTTGACTTCCAGACCGACAATGCGTCAGTGTTAGGTGCCCTGGCTGGTTTCACCGCCGAGGTTCCCAAGCTGGCTGACGCAGCAGTGGGTCTCAACGTGCATCCCTTCGCTTTCGCTTACTACCGCAACTCCGCCAACCGCATTGGCCAATACCTGACCGGCGAACTGACTCTCGATCAGGCTCTTGACCGCATGCAAGGCGATATCGATGCTGCTATCGCCGAAGCCAAGGGCGAAACCCCCGCTATGGAAGCTGTTGAACTGCGCTTCACCTACTACGCCGATGGCGTAGAAGCCGACGTGATGCAGCCCCTTCTGGATGCCTTCATGGCCGACAATCCTGACATCACCGTTGTTTTGGACGTTGTTCCTTACGACACCATCGACCAGCAACTGCCCGTCCAGGTCGAAACTGGCGAAGGCCCCGACCTGGCCCGTATCACCAACTTTGGTGCTTATGCAGGCAAATTGCTCGATCTGCGCGATTACATGGCAGATGCAGCCTACTACGAAGCCAACTTCGCTGGCCCGATCTTGAGTGCTCTGGGCTACGGCGGCTTCCCCGACTCCTTCACAGTGACCGGCCCTTACGTCAATGTGACTCTCTTCGAACAAGCGGGTGTTGATCTGCTCGGCGAAGGTGCCACCTGGGCCGAATGGACCGAAGCGACTAAGGCCGTTGCCGAAGCTACTGGCGTGCAGTACGCTATCTCCATCGACCGCACAGGTCATCGTTTCGCAGGGCCCGCCCTGAGTATGGGTGCCACCCTGATCGATGCCGATGGAAACTTCACAGTCAACGAGCCTGGCTTTGGTGCCTTTGCTGAAGTTCTCAATGGCTGGCACGTTGATGGCATCACGCCCTCCGAGGTCTGGTTGGTGGGTGACAGCCTCAACAGCTGCATCGATTTCTTCAAGAGCGGCGACCTGGTTATGTGTATGTCTGGCTCCTGGCAGATCAACGGTTTAGCCAATGATGTTGGCGATGCCTTCGATTGGGCCGTAGTCCCCAACCCCACGGGTGATGGCGGCTCCACCGGCGTTGCTGGTGGCTCCGCTGTTGTTGCCTTTGGCGACACCGAGTATCCCGAGGCCGTTGGGCGTCTGATGGAATACCTGGTCCAGGCTGAGACCTATGCTCAGTTCTCCGCAGGTACGCTGGCTCTGCCCGCACACACGGGTGCAGCCTCTGCTGGGATCGACTTCCAGACCGATAACGCTTCTGTGTTGGGCGCCCTGGCTGGCTTCACCGCCGAAGTTCCCAAGCTGAACGATGCCGCTGTCGGGCTAAACGTGCATCCCTATGCCTTCGCCTACTACCGCAACTCGGCTAATCGCATTGCGCAGTACCTGACCGGCGAACTGACCCTCGACGAGGCTCTCGAGCGCCTGCAGCAGGATATCGACGACGCCATCGCAGAGGCCGGCGGATAAATACAAGCTTTTTCGTGTAAACCTTAGAGCTCTGGTCGGCATCTTAATTAAGACACTGGCTTGAGCGTAGTCAAATGTGGGGGCGCAGAACCAGCCTGATTACCAGGCCTGCGCCTCCACAGATTGGGATGGGTGTCTTATGACAGTGCAAGCATCAGGAAAATCCATCAAGGATGTATTCGATCAGATTTCCACTGCCATCCTTAACTTCTTTGTCTCGATCCTCGACTGGATCTTTGGTACGTTACAGCGTTGGATCGGCATAGGCGGCATGCCCTATGTTTTCGTGCTGCCAAATTTACTAATCTTCGGAATTTTCATTCTTTTCCCCATGCTGCTCAACTTTGTCTATGCCTTCACCGGTGGAATTGATTTCTTTCCCGATCAGCGCCCATTTGTAGGTACGGCCAATTTCGAGCAGCTTCTAACCTGTGAGAGCTTTCTGGATCCTAATACATGCCGTGAAGATCTGTTTTGGCGAGCAATCTTTAATACAGCTGGGTATGTGGTTTTCCAGGTAGCATTGATGGTTGTGGCTTCGTTGGTTACCGCGGTTGTGCTCAACCGCAAGATCAAAGCGCGCGGCTTCTTTCGTAGCGTTTACTTCTATCCCGTCTTGCTTTCACCCATTGTTGTGGCCCTGATTTGGAAGTGGGTCTTACAAGAAAACGGGTTATTCAACGGTATCTTGGTTGCCTTGGGGAGCGACAAAATCCCCTTCTTAGTCGATGCCCAATGGGCTCGGTTTTGGGTGGTGGTGATCAGCGTCTGGGCCTTCATGGGCTTTTACACACTGATCTTGTTAGCAGGCTTACAGGCCATTCCAGCCGACCTCTATGAAGCGGCCTCCATTGATGGGGCTAATAATTGGAACACCTTCTTTAAGATCACCCTGCCCCTCTTGATGCCTTCTATGGTTGTGGTGCTGGTGCTTTCGTTGATAAGGGCTGTTCAGATATTCGACGTGGTCTTCGCCTTTACGGGCGGAGGGCCGGGCACGGCGACTTTGTATCTTGTGCAATATATCTACAGTAAAGGCTTTGCCAGTCCCAGCAGACAATTTGGGCTTGCAGCCGCGGCTTCATTGATCATGGCCGGCGTGTTGATCGTTTTGACCTTGGTCCAGCAAGCTGCACGCGGTGAAGAGGAGGGCGTTCGATGAGTAGGATAATGGAATTCTTCACCCGCACTCGCGGTACCGATAAGTTACATTTCACGGATATGGTCACCTATATTTATCTTAGCCTTGGCGTGATCGTCATGTTTGGGCCGGTACTATGGCTGGTGCTTTCATCCTTTAAAACATCAGCTGAAGTGGTGAAATTTCCCCCACGCCTGTTGCCCTATCGTCAAGAGACCGTCGTCGTCGAAGGTTACGAAGAAGCGCTGCCTCTTTATACGGTTACGCTTGAGGATGGTACTGTTGCACAACTGGCTCAGATACGCCGCATCGGTCTAGAGAGACAGCTTATCGATCCGGCTAACCCTGAAGAAATTATCAAAGCCAGGCTCGAAGAATCTGAACCTGTCGAAAGTGTCTCTTTCAATCTAGATAATTTTGTCGAAGGCGTTGAAAGCTTCAACTTCGCCCGCTATTTGCGCAACAGCGTTGTCGTGACAGTTTTTGCAACACTGCTAACCTTGTTGGTCAACAGTATGGCCGCCTTCGCACTGAGCAAATATCAATTCCGTGGACGTACGGCCATCTTCTTGGTGATGATTAGCACGCTGATGGTGCCGCTCTCGGTGGTGTTGGTGCCCGTCTTCCTGGTAATCACAAAGGTGGGTTGGAACAACAACCTCCTGGGCGTGATCGTTCCCGGCGCTGCCACCCCTACAGGAATGTTCCTGCTGCGCCAATATATGCTAACCATCCCTGATGAATTGCTCGACGCTGCCCGCATCGATGGCGCCAGCGAATGGCGCATCTACTCACAAATTATCTTGCCGCTGTCTAGACCCGCCCTGGCAGTGCTGACCATCTTCTCGGTGATGTGGCGCTGGAACGACTTCCTCTGGCCGCTGATCGTGCTCAGCCGCAGCGAGATGTTCACGCTGCAAGTTGGCTTGAACTCGTTCCAAGGCGAGCTAAACGTGCAGTGGCATTTAATATTGGCGATGACCGTGCTGACCCTGCTGCCCATTACCATAGTCTTTGGCTTCCTGCAAAAGAACATCACCACAGGAATTGCCACAACTGGCATGAAGTAAATATTGCCACAGAGATCACGGAGAACTCAGAGAAAAAACCATATATCTCTGTGAGCTCTGTGGCAAAAACCATTATTGGAGCATCAAATGAAATTCTTTCTTGACAGTGCGATTGTAGATGAAATCGCATATGCCCTCGATACATTTGACATCGACGGCATCACCACCAATCCACGCCACGTTCAGGTTTCTGGCAAGCCCTTCATGTCAGTGATCAAAGAGATCGCCAACCTGGTTGAGGGCACTGAGAAGACCATCTCTGTGGAAGTCAACCCTCACATCATGGATACCGCTGAGATGATCGCTGAAGCCGAGAAATTGGCCGCAATCTCCGCAAACTTCGTGATCAAACTGCAATGTGTAGAGGTGGCTTTCAAAGCCATCAAGACCCTCTCTGAGCAGGGAATTCGCGTCAACTGCACGCTGATTTTCTCGGCCATGCAAGCCTTACAGGCCATGCGCTCAGGCGCGTACTATATCTCTCCCTTTATCGGTTGGAAAGAATCCAACGCTGAGGACGTGCAGCAGTTCATCGAAGATGTATCCATCATCCGTGACAACTTCAATTTCGACACGGAGATCATTGTCGCCGCGGTGCGCAACGCCCGGCAGATCGCTGATGCTGCCGTGGCTGGAGCGGATATCGTCACCGCTGGGCTGCAAGTGTATCAGGATGGCTTTGACCACCCCTACACCCAAAAGGGCATCAAGATCTTCAGTGACTTTTGGGACAAAACCCAATACGAGTAATGTTCTTTTTCAACCGCGAAGACGCGAAGATCGCCAAGGAAAACTATGAGCAAACATGTTAAAAATCGGAACGCGGATAACGCAGATTAGGCAGATTCACGCGGATTCTGTATTAGTCAAGAGGACTTTGAACACTCATGAATTTGTCATTCTGAACGGAGCCTGGCTTGTATTTCAGCCATGCGAAGTGAAGCCTGCCCTGAGCAGGTCGAAGGGAATCCCTGATAGCAAACAATTCAAGTGCCTGCGCTGGTAATAATTCAAAGAGATTATCAGGGATTCCTCTCTCCGCTCGGAATGACAGGTTTATTGTTCAAGATGCTCCTGACTATTTCAAAACCCGTCAAATCCGTGTAATCCGCGTCCTATTTCTTGGATGTACGGAAGAAAAAATTAAAATTATTGAAAGGAATCTATCCAATGAAAGGTGGCAAAGAGCTCAAATCTAGAGCCTTTTCCCTCGACCCTCGCTTCAGTTATTTAGCCGACGAAGATCGCTACCTTTTCGCGCGGGAGGCCCCAAAATATAAGTTTAATTTGATCGGCTGCGGGCTCAACGGCAACGAACACATTTATGTCACTATGCTCGAAGGTCGCGCCACGATTCACGGCATCTTCGACGAGAATCCCGGCTCGATTGGGTTAGCCCAAAAAACATTCGCCGGTTTCCAAACTGGGCACGAACTGGTTGTCTATGACACCCTGGAATCTGCCTGCAGCGACCCTGCCGCCGATGCGCTGATCATCACCACGCCCAATTACACCCATCTGGAGATACTACGCGTAGCGATGGAATCAGGCAAGCACATCTTCTTAGAAAAGCCCATGGCCACCACCATCGAGGATGCACGCCAAATCATGCAGTTGGCAGAAAAATATCCAGCCATCGTGCAGATTGGTTTGCAGTATCGCTACAAATCGATGTACGTGGAAGCCATCCACGAAGCCCTTGAACGCAAATCGATTGGCGAGATCAAGATGGTTAATATCATTGAGCATCGCCTACCCTTCCTGGACAAGGTCAAACAGTGGAACAAATTTTCCAAGTTTTCTGGTGGAACCCTGGTTGAGAAGTGCTGCCATTATTTCGATCTCTTGAACATGTTCGCCGGCTCGAAGCCAGTCAGCGTGTTCGCCACTGGCAGCATGGCCGTGAACTTCAAAGAGTTCGAGTATAACGGTGACAAGTCTGACATCATCGATAATGCCGTGGTCAGCGTCGTTTTCGAGAACGGTGTTAGGGCCAGCTTCAACTTATGCATGTTTGCGCCCATGTTTTACGAAGAACTCTCCTTATGCGGTGACGAGGGCTATCTGAAAGCCTATGAAAAAGAAGATTTCTTGTCGGTCCCTCGCCCCAAGACATATTTGGAGATCCTGGGTGGAGAAGCAAGACCATCTAAAATCAGCAACCCTTGCTACCCCCCCCATATCGAGGAAAGTGGTCATAACGGCGCGACATTTTTCGAGCATGTTAATTTCATCGACAACATGGAAGGAATCAACACCAATGCCGCCACCGTCGAAGAAGGATTCTGGTCGGTGGTTGTGGGTGTTGCCGCGGAAGAGTCAATCAAGGCAGGTAAAGTGGTTTTGATTGATGAGCTTTTCTAAGAAATCTTAATTCCAATGAGAAGCTAAACTTCTTTGAGAAGTTTAGCTTCTAAAGCAGAATGAATTTATTTGACGCTTACTAAGGAGCAAAACCCAATGAAAAAAGGAATTCTATTACACGAAGCCGATGACGATGTCGGCGTGGCCGCCATGGATTTGGCAGCTGGCGAGGTTATTCAAGCTGTGACCTTAGAAGGCCAGCCAGTGACTGAGATTACACTGGCAACAGCTGTGCCTCTTTCTCATAAAATCGCCATGCGCGATATGGATGAGAAGAAACACGTCATTGAATACGGCGCGCCGATTGGCTATGCCAGTAAAGCGATCGCCGCAGGCGCTCACGTGCATACGCATAACCTGAAGAGCCTGCGCTGGAGCGGCAAAAATCAGATTATGGAGCATCATAAGGAGTAATACTATGACGAACTATGCTGATATCCCCATTACTGGTTATCGCCGCGACAACGGCCGCGTAGGCATTCGCAATCACGTGCTGATCATTTCTGTAGATGACATTTCCAATGCAGCCGTCGAAGGAGTCGCCAGCCTGATCCGCGGCACCTATGCCCTATCGCATCCCTACGGACGCCTGCAATTCGGCGAAGACCTGGATCTAACCTTCAACACGCTGATCGGCTACGGTAAGAACCCCAACGTTGCCGCTGCCATCGTGATCGGCATCGAGCCCAAC
>JADHTJ010000132.1 GCA_016785015.1 Anaerolineales bacterium | reverse complement strand
GCATTCCTGATCCGCCTTCTCTTTTGCAGGCTTTCGACAGCCTTTTCGCTGGTCCTGCTGCTACTTGACCTCATGCCTTTTCTGTTTGTAAGGTGCTAAAAAGTGTCAACTAATTATTTGCCCAAAATGAACCGTGCCCGAACTCATTCGTAACGTGGAGATTTTCAGAGGATTGACCGATGACGAGCTCAAAGAAATCGTTGCCATCAGTCAATCCCGGCAAATGAAAGCTGGTGAAAGCCTGGTCGAGGAGGGGGATATCGGCGAGGAATTCTACTTGATCACAAACGGCTCCGTCGAGGTGATTATTGGCGCTTCTCTCCCAACGCCTCGCACGGTTTTGCATTTGGGAGAAGGCCAACTTATCGGGGAGATGGCGCTGATCGATTTAGGCAGGCGCTCCGCATCTGTGCGAGCGATTGCAGATCCCACCCTGGCCCAGGTGATTCGCAACAAAGATTTCCTTGACCTGTGTGAACGCAACGCACGCGTGGGATTTGTAGTCATGCGCAATATGGCCGCCGATCTTTCTTTCAAGTTGAGGCATCTCAATTTGATCAAGGGAAATTGAGGGGTGCACAATGGCCGTTTATAAAGTCAGTTACGTTGTTACAGGAAGCGATCATCCGGGCGGAATCGTCAACTTGGAGAAACTACCCAAGGTTGGCGAGAGCATTCAAGTGGGCAATGCAGATTTGAAGGTGATCGAGATTTTCGAATTGATCCCCCCACGCCGCGATTTTTACTATATGCACGCAACGTGTGAGTTCGTTGAGAGAGAATGATCAAAAAGGTAATCAAAAAAGCGGAGGCTGAGGCCTCCGCTTTTAGGTAGTGAAAAAAAATAGTAAAGTTCCATTGTTCAGGTTTATTCCTGCAAATCCAGTTTGGGTGGATTAGCGTAGTTCTCAGCGCCATTGAAATTGATATCAACAGTGGCATTCCCAGTTATTTCGACATTATACCCAACAATCTGCGTATTGAAAGTTGGGAAGGTTCCGTTCCCGCCAGAAATCGTTACATCCCCATTGGGCGCATAAATCATGCCTTCATAATAAGAGTTGTTGTTCCCAGTGAGTTGAACTGCATTACCCCCTGTCTCAACATAGAACAACATGCCCGAGATAGCTGGGGATGGATCGGGGTTGGCATCTGGAGCCCGTAAATCGATTGGATCGACGTTACCGCTGACATCAACACCGCCATTTTGAACATAGATGGTGACGCCATCGCCAGAGATATCGCCACCGTTGGCCCTGAAAGCATTCGGCGAACCGGTGATGCAGTACAACCCCGGGTTCATGACCAAACTGCCGTTGCTGATCGTGATCTGGGTATAAGTCCCCGGATTGATCGTGCCACCTCCGGAATGGCTGCCCTGGTTCGGTAACCCAGTGCAATCTGGCGGGTCAGCTGTAAGCGAACCCGAGGGCAGTGGTGATACTTGTTGAGGCGGGGGCGAGACTGGGTCTCCGCCGGTACAATTTGTCGAGTCTGCATAATTCACATTACCATCAACTACATCAACATCGAATGCGCCGCCGCTGCAAACCATACAGCCATTTGAATACACGCCTCCGCCATTGATATCCACATCGCTGCTGCCGGAGAATTTAATTCCTATTAAACTATTCCCCTGACATGGAGCATCATTGAAAGCCACAACAGCGTGCCCAAAAGCTAATGGTGTCCGTGGTCGTACTCTGGCAACCGCTTCAACCTGTTCTTGCACAGGGCCGCTATAGACGAAATGAATAAGGGCAGTATCGGTTACTCTTGTAATATGGGTGTTGACATCGATATATTTATCGATATAAGAACCCTTGTCTTCATCATCGACACATGTCGCCACCACACCATGGTTGTCAGAGATATCGTAATCGATGGAGTAGTCGTTGCTGGTTGCCCGGGTGCTGGCAGCCGCTAATGCTGCAACATGTACTTGGCCGATATCGGTGGCTGCATTACCAAAACCAGAGCAATCAAAATTCGCATAGAACACTCCCAAGCTCTCCATTGTATTGCCAGCCGAGCCCGCGCCTCCTAATGAAGAAGCATCGGCGCCATTTTGCGCATGCCGCCGGTCTGAATAGACCATCCCACCGTCAATGGCCAGGGCAGCAAAACCCAAGAATGCCACAAACCCCAGCACTAAGAGAACTAAAGCTTGTCCTTCCTCAGATTTTTTTTGAATTGGTAACATCGTCATACCTCCATTACGGGCAAGGTGGGCTTAGAATAGTATCAGTGATATTGGTCGAGATGTCGAAGCTTTGGGTACCTACTAAGGTGCCTAAAAAAGGCATTGTGATAGCAAAATTACTGTAAAGTACCGTGACTGTGATACTGTTACTTCCATTACCACATGAGCTCCCCGAAACCACCGGTGTAATGGTCACATTCGAAGTATCCACTCGGTTTGCTAAGACTGCCAATGCGCGATTGCTCATTCCAATGGTATCGGTTGGGTCAATGGACCCAAACAAGGCTGCCTCTTGCGCCGAATCACGTAAGGCCATATAGGCAAAGAAAGCGCGTCCCAAATCTACAATTCCTGCCAGCAAGATCAGGATCACTGTAAGAGTTATGGCCAGTTCAACAAGGCTTTGTCCACCCTCGTGCTTTGGGGAGCAATTATCAAGGCAAATTTGTTTAGTCAAGCTTTTTTTGTCCATTAGACTTCTTTGCTCGCAATCCATCGCTTAGGGATAATTTATTGTGACATCGGAAACAACATTGTCGGCCGCATTATAGGTATAAGTAGCCTTAACCACGCTGGTAACGGTAAAAGTGACTGGCCAATCATTTTGATGCACGTCTTCTTCAACCACAGTGCATTCACCACTGGCATTCGTCGTACAGCTTGCAGATCCAGAACCACCCCCACCCCAGGTTCCTCCAGCTAGTGCGTTTTCGAGGGGGGAGCCTCCCACGTCAACTATTCTGATGGTTACATTTGCATCTTTAAAATTAGCGTTCTTACCATCGCTATACCAACCGTTCAAATCATCAACGTGCATAGTAAGAGCAGCATCATCATCTGTTATGGTAACACTGTAAGAGTTTGGTGCGACTATGTTGGCATTAACCGAGGATGACATTGCAACAATAACAACCTCATCATCAGTGTCGGCATCATCAAGGCCCGTAACTGTCGTAGTTGCATTAAGGTTACCCTGAGGGATGATCACGGAGTAATTGGATAAAGTGAAATCATTACCTTCACCTTCAGCTGTTCCGCCAATATTGAAATTAACAGTCACATCTTGGGAAGCATGTGCAGCAGATAGAGTTACCGTTATGGTACTCACGCCGCCAGCCTCAGCAATTGGGCTGTTGCCCGAAGAGACTGATACATCCGGATCTGCTGATGGGGCATCATCATTCGAGATGGTTAACTCAATTACATCATCCCCTTTGGTGGCGCAGGTTACCGTCCCCATGGTTAATTCAATGGTTTCATCTGGCTCGAACGTCGAATCGTCGTGCACTTGAATAGTGATCGTTCCCGGAAGCGTAACAGGGCTAGACGTGCTAATAGTATAGTCATCTCCTCCGCCTACAGCTGTACCCCCCGTAGCACTAAATTCGACCGTAACAACATCTTCTGGTGATCCAGTAATATTTATCGAGACATCAATATTCCCTGCGGCTTCCAATTGACTTTTATCTGCCTCGAAATTAACGGTTGCGACACTTGGATCACATCCCCCACCACCCCCTCCTCCGCCTCCACCACCACCTCCAGAAGGCGCACCGCCCTCGCCAAGTTCAATATCTTTGACGATCGTGCGGTAGCTATCTGCACTTAATGTAAAGCTGAGATTATCGAAGAGCGCCACGAATGGCACTATGGGTGAATATGGCGCTTGGACTTGCACATAAATTCGATCACGGCCGCCAACGATATCGCTTGGGTCTGGTGGCGGGCAGGTAGTAGATATAACCGCCTCACCAGGTCCCTCATCATAGCTGATCGTAATTGATGATATATCGACCAATGATCCAATTGTAGATGCAGCTGCTTCGATACCCGCACAATCGACATAGCGAGCTGTCCCGCCAGAATCATCTACAGCAGACCCATACCTCACCGCCTCACTGCTAGCAGTGTTCACGGCGGAATAAATAAACAACAATCGCCCAAATTCAATTATCCCCATTACTAAGAGCAACAAGATTGGTAAAACAAGAGCAAATTCCACCATTCCTTGGGCTTTTTCATTCTGACCATTAAGTGGAGTAGGGTTATTTTGAGAAGACATTTTTTTCATAACAATCATCCTCACACCTACCGAGTGCGAGCATATCGTAAATAGACCATCGATATTAAAGATTACATTGAGTATATACCAAGGTCAATAGGTCTGGGGTATCGGGAGGCATTACAGTTCTGTTAGGCAATTGGACACGGACATGTTGAACACAGTTTATTCTCACGCCAAGACGCAGAGTCGCAAAGTGTTTCTTGTAAGTTTTCTTGGCGTCTTAGCGGCTTTGCGTGATACTTGCTTATCCTGCTTCTGTCTACTTCATAAATTCAAGAAAAGGGCGATTCTTCTGACAGAACTATTTTACACCCGCTACAAACAATCTGCATTAAAAACAAGTGGTGGCAGAGGGGTCTGCCACCACACGATGATAAATTCTGATGGACTGTTATCCTGAGCCGCCAAGGGCGCGCCGCGGGCAAGCGGCCGAAGTATCTCTCTAAATCAAATGTGCAGATTCTTCACTTCGATCAGAATGACAAAATTGAGATGGTCAGGCAATCTCGGGTTCGATGACGCCATACTTGCCATCACGTCGCTTATATAATACATTGATTTGCCCGGAGTGGGCATTGAGGAATAAGAAGAAATCTTCATGGCCAAGCAATTCCATTTGCTCGATGGCTTCCATTTCATCCATAGGGGTAAGAATGAAGTGTTTACGGCGCACGATCTCTGGATCTGTGTCCACATCTGCGACTCCATCCATATCCTCAGAAAATTCCATGGTTGCATCAGCAGCACTCACGCCATCGCCGCGATGAATATGATGCTTGCCTTTATATCGTTCTATCCGGCGTTGAATTTTAGGGAGAGCCGCATCAATTGCGGTCACAATATCATCAGAACGTTCTTCAGCCCGCAGGATAAAACCCTTCCCACGGATCGTAACTTGAGCCACATAGCGATCGTTCGCATCACGCGCGCTCTTGACATGAGCCAAATCTACCCGCGCTTCGTTAATATTATTAATGTATCGATCTAGTTTGCTGACCTTGTTTTCCACGTAATCGTGCAATTTCTCAGTCAGTTTTAGATCACGTACGAACAGTTTAACTTCCATTGCCATCGTATACCTCCATTCTAATTTGGGTCATCGTGAGCAGCCACCGAAGCTGTGCGACGAAGCGATCTCTTCCCTCTTGAAGAATTGCCACGCTTTGCTCAGCTCTGGTGGCCACGCTCGCAATGACAAATTGAGTTAGTTCGATGTTAATACTGCACGTGCCAGAGTCACTCCATAAACATCGCTTGCGCCGGCTTGCCAAAGTGCTTCAGCGCAGGCATCTAGCGTAGATCCGCTTGTGGCGACATCGTCTACAACTAAGACTGCTTTTCCATCTACTACCTTACTCGTAGCGGAAAAAGCATCTTTTACATTATCTCTGCGTTGCGCCAGATTAAGATCAACCTGGGACCGTGTATCTCGTCCACGCCTCAACGTTTTTGGTTGATATCTTAAACCCATTCCCAATGCTAATGGTTTCGCCAGAAGGTCAGCCTGATTATATCCGCGCTCTCGAAGCCGATTCTTGCTGAGCGGAACTGGGGCAACAATATCTATGCCCCATTCCAGGTCATGTACATAGGTTACAACAGGTCGCATTAGCACTTCCGCCAGGGCAATGTCACGTTGGTATTTGACACGGTGCAGCGCATTTCTGATCGGACCATCAAAAATTGACCACGATCGAATGGCGGTCATTTTAGGAAGTGACTCAGCACAACGATCGCAACGGTCTTGCCCCGAGACAGGCTGCCCACAATATTGGCAATGTGGAGTTTTAATCCGAGCAGTATTCTTCTGACACTCTGGGCACCAACGCGTGCCTGGAGCATCACATCCCCCACAGATGGGCGGAAATAACAGATCAAGAGCCGCCCAACTCCATCGATACAAAGTATAGCGCACCAATGGACTCCTTGCTAAATAAGCTCTGATGCATGATCGCATTCATAAGCATGCCAGAGCGGAAAAGATGATGACTTAAAACATTTGGCCGAGAGCAGATTGCATCAATTGCACCGCTGCCGGTCCCAATAGAATGATCAACAAAGATGGGAAGATCAATACTCCCATGGGGAAGAGCATTTTGATAGGGGCTTGTTGAGCCTTTTCTTCTGCTGCTTGTCTACGTCTGATACGCATCTGATCAGCCTGGATACGTAGCACTTTAGACATGCTGACACCCAATTGCTCACTTTGAACGATCGCGGCAACAAAGCTGGTCATTTCAGGAATATCGATGCGAGTAGACATATCTTTCAAAGCGTCACGGCGCAGCTTGCCCAATTGGATCTCACGCAATACTCTGCCGAATGAAAGAGAAAGTTCGTTATCCCATTTTTCATTGACCTTGGCCATGGCACCGTCGAAACCCAGTCCCGCTTCGACGCAAATGGTCAATAAATCTAAAGCATCGGGCAAAGCTTTACGGATACCGTCCTGTCGGCGGTTGATGCGGCTATTGAGCAAAAGTTGAGGGATATTAAAGCCCAATACTGTAAACACAACAACGATCATTATTTTGCGCAACCAAGGCCAGTCGATCGAGCTAATTGAAAGCACGAAGAATAACAGCGCTGCGATACCGATGGCGGCTCCAAAACGAGCTACCCAAAATAATGTTGGTTCAAGGCCCCGGGGGTTACCGGCTATTTCAATTTGGCGAGCCGTATTGTCGAGTGCGTTCTGGGGAGTGATCCTGAGAACCACATCGCCAAAGCGCCGCGCCATGGGGATAATGACGCGATCCGTAAGCGATTGCGACATCTCGATCTCTTCGAGCGTCGCTACTTCTCCTCTACCAACAAAATCTGCCAAACGCTCCTGGAGCGCGTCTTCACTCCCAGAGCGATCCCGTAACCCAACAATTACCAGCGTAATTGCGCCCACCACGATCACACCGACAACAATCAAAATCAATGTAATATTCATGGAGTTATCCTAATCTTTATACCTCAATATCCGCAATGCGCATCATGACAAAATAGCCCAGACCTACCAGGCACAATGCTGAACCAAAAATGGCGAATCCGCAATAAATCACATCGGGCTGGAAAACTGACATCACATATTCCCTGTTCCCAAACCAAATTATGCTCGAGAGGATAAAAGGTAGCAGTGCCAGAAATCGGCCCGAATACATGACCTGGGCTGTCAAAACCCGGATTTCACCCTTGATGCGCACACGTTCACGAATGGTGTGGGCAATGGTGTCCAAAATCTCTGCCAGGTTACCACCAACTTCACGCTGCACATTGATGGCCGTAATCACCAAATCTAAATCCTCTGATGGAATGCGCCGCAAGATATTATCCATGGAGTCTTCCATCGAAAGTCCAATTTGCATTTCCTGCACGACCCGCTTGAATTCATCTGACAGCGGTGGTGGCATCTCTTTGCTGACTGCTTCCATGGCTTGGGCAGTAGAAAAACCCGCTCGCAATCCATTGACCATCAAACTAAGCATATCGGGCAACTGACCACTAAATGATTCCAGGCGCTTGTTTTTCTGCCTATTAATATAAAATCTGGGCAAGAAAAATCCCACAATCGCCCCGATGATCGCTGAGACAATCGAACGTCCGCCAAAAAACCAGGCTACAAATGCAAGCCCGATCATCGCAATGACAATCAGGGCAAGGTATTCACCAGGTTTCAACTTAACATCAGCCTGGGCAAGGCTGCGCGAGACACCATCGCCCCATTGCGTCCCTTCGACTTGTATGTTTACCCATTCAGAAACCGGGGATGCCTTCTCTTCGCCAGCAGCATCTTGATAAAAATCATCCCCCACATATTCGGTAAGGCGCTCCTCCACCAGAGAAGATTGCCCCGACATAGAGACAACAACTCCGACGATTAGCAGTATTAATATCAGCGCCCCACCACCAATCAGAAGAAGATTCATTCTATGCTACTCTCCATTTAGATTCGGTCATCGTTCCTAATATCCGCGCCGCGCACCAACACCAAAAATAGATGGCGGAAGATGAATACCTGAGGCCTCGATCTGGCTGATCGCTTTTGGTCGCAATCCAGTTGGTCGTAATTCACCAAGCACTTCACCATCTTCCAAGCCTTGCTGCTCAAAGGCAAATATATCCGTCATGGTGATCACATCACCTTCCATACCGCTAATTTCTGTGACGTTGACTACCTTACGCGTGCCATCCCGCAAACGTTCCTGATGAACAACCAAGTCGATGGCCGAGGCAATCTGCTCACGTATGGCACGGATGGGTAAATCCATGCCAGCCATCAGCGCCATGGTCTCAATACGAGCCAGTGTGTCGCGCGGGCTGTTAGAGTGGGCGGTAGTCATGGAGCCATCGTGACCGGTATTCATAGCCTGCAACATATCCAATGCTTCTTCGTCACGAATCTCACCGACAATGACTCGATCAGGTCGCATACGCAGGGAGTTGACAACCAATTGACGAATGGTGACTTCACCTGTTCCTTCGATATTGGGCGGGCGGGATTCGAGCGTGACAACATGTTCTTGCCGCAACTGCAATTCAGCCGCGTTCTCGATGGTCACGATCCTCTCGTCCGATGGAATGAATTGAGACAAGATATTCAAGAGGGTCGTCTTGCCCGAACCAGTACCACCTGAGATGATGACATTTAAACGAGATTCAACACAGGCTTTCAAAAACTGCAAGGACTCAGGTGTCAGGCTACCAAATTTGACCAACTGCTCAATGGTAATAGGGTTTTTGGAAAATTTACGAATGGTCAACGTAGGGCCGACAAGAGAAATCGGTGGGATAACCGCATTAACACGCGAACCATCAGGCAAACGAGCATCCACATAGGGGCTGGACTCGTCCACGCGCCGCCCCAAGGGGGCAACGATCCGCTCAATGATACGCATCACATGCTCATCACTCTCGAATGAAAGGGGCACTCGATGCAATTTACCGCGTTTTTCTATATAGATATTCTTCGGCCCATTCACCATGATTTCGGTGATGTCCTCCTCTTCCAACAATGTTTGGAGAGGTCCAAATCCCAGAATTTCAGCTGCAATCTGCTCGAAAAGGCGGTGTTTCTCTTGACGAGATAGAACTATATTTTCTTCAGTAAGAACCTGTTCAAATAATTCTCGAATTGTTCCTCGAACAACCCCAACCTGAGTAACATCTGTTGTTGGATCCAACTCAGACAGCAAACGATTCTGTACTCTAGTCTTCAAATCCAGATAGGTGTCACGCTGAGCATCTCCATCAGGTGGCGCGACTCTCCTGGATTGCAGCGATTTTAATCTCCCCTGATCACCCTCATCTCCACCGCCCGATTGGCCTTGCTCAATTCGTCTCAATAAAGACATACATCACACTTCCTGGTTAGGTCTGTTTTCGACTACTAACGCACACGATAGTTTCACTCATTTACTGATTCTAATTCGGCAAGCTGAAGACGGACAGTTTCAGCTAAAGAAAGGATTGCCCGAGCAATAGGGCGTTTTTTATCTGCGAGTACAAACGGAGAACCCCGGTTGATCGATGGCAGCACCGCACGCTCGTCGACCGGAATGGTTATGGCGATCTCTTTACGTAAATTTTCACTAATTGATTCTGGGGTTATAGAAATGCGCTTATCGAATTTGTTGAGGGTAAATAATATTCGATCGCGGTCCAAACCAATAACGTCTGATAAATCCAGGAACAACCGAGCATCATTGATAGAAGGAATATCCTGGTTGGCCACTAGAATTACCATCGTGCTGGCATCAAAAGCACTCAAAACGATATCTGATAACGCCGATTCAGCATCGACAATGACATATGAATAAAGCCTGCGCAAATAAGCCAGTATTTTGCCGTATTGTTCACCTGATATGCTTTCGGCTTGCTCAGGGCTTTGGGGGGCGGCCAATATCTTCACACCAGTTGCGCGATGTGTGATAAGTACATCATCGACAATATCTGTATCCAATTCATCAGCTCTTGGCGCAAGATCAACAATGCTGTTCTTGCCACGTTCATTCAAGACAATCGTCAAGTCGCCAAACTGCAGATTGCCGTCGACGACCACGACCGGAGTTTCAGCGTTGTGCAAGGTAACTGCCAGGTTGGTAGTAACTGTTGTGCAACCAACGCCACCTTTCGGGCTGAACACTACAATTACTTTGCCATACGAAGAAGCCCCCGTTCCGAAATCCCCTGGCCCTAATGGACCGCCAAGCTCAGTGGTTTGATATCTGACTTCAGCTTTCTGTTTTTCCTCATGAGCCATTTTGCCTGCGCGTCGCAGCGCAGCGATCAACTCATCGACCATGGGAGGTTTGGTCAAGAAATCACGTGCACCGGCGAGCATTGCCCGGCGCATATAGTTGGGATCTCCCTGAACAGACAGTATTACAATTTGAATATGAGGAAGCTCTTTGAGTATATTCTCAGTTGCTGTGATGCCGTCCATGTCCGGCATATTGATATCCATCAAGACAACATCTGGTGATACATCTCGGGCTAACTGGATACCTTCACGCCCAGTTGTCGCAACACCAGCAACTTCAATGTCACTTTCAAACTGTAATAGCTTTCGAATATTCTCTCGGGTTTCACGAACATCATCAACAATGATCACGCGAATGTTGTCGCCATCAGCCATGTAAAGTCTCCGATAGAATCATGCTAGGCATTGATTCTATTGCTCAGGAACTGAGTCGTTTTCCAATATGGGTGGTGTCAATTCGTCTATGCGGGGGTTCATCCCATAGGGCAATTTGGCTGGAATGGGGATATTATAGACATCCAGCAGAAATTGCAGGGTCGCTGCTTCGGTTGTAGTGATCGAATCATCTCCAGAGGCTCGAAGCGCCAGGGTCAATTCCGCGCCGCTGAAAAGTAGATAATTGAGGGTCACTGCATCTTGAGGGTTGACAATGATGGTGATCACGTCAGGAGGAATAATTGGCGCTGCTTCTTGCTCACCTGCTGCCTGGGCCTGCCCAGCTTGATCAATTTGGGCAGCTGCTTCAGCCGGATCAATCACTTCTGCAGGTGCTTGTGGTTCCTCTTCGACTAACGGGAAATCACCAATCTGCAGAATTTCAACATCGTAAAGCACCGTCTGGCTAACAATGCGCGGTCTTTGTAATTCACCTGGAACAACATAAACAAGCTCGTTCAGGATTGGGTCAAGTTCAGTGCGGCCATAGAATGGAAATGAAGTAGGCGCATCAACAGAAGGCTTTTCGACATCAAGTGTTATGAAGGCTTGACCTGTTTCTGCGTCTATATACGGACCCGAAGCAACTCTAACATGATTTGGCAATTCAGTCTGAAATTCACTGTCCAGATCAATGAACATCATCGTGGCGATGACGCTCACGTGATCGCCGGATTTAGGTGCGTAGGAAACACTCGATAAGCGACTTATCGGTATCGAGACAGCAACCTTACCACGTGGGATTGATAGTGATGCTATCGAACCAGTGTCAGAGAGCTGCGCGGCTGCATCTACCAGCATTCCAGCAGTTACAGGGATGCCAGAATCCAGGTCAAACTTCGCTTGTCGGCCAACCACAAGAGCCATATCCGTGAACATGCCTTCGATCACGTTGTCTCTTGGTAGTTCAATGAGTCCTAGGATGGTTTCATTGAGAACCGTACCTCGCGGCGTTGGCTGGGTTATTACGACGATCTCAACTAAATCAATGATCGGCGTCGGAGCGGGCGCATCCGCGGTACCCTCTCCAGAGGGTTGCTGAAAGCGTTGCAGAATAACAAAGGCACCCACCAAAACCAGAATCAAGATTGCAGCTAAGTAAAAGAAAACTCGTCCTCGACGCATAATAGCCTCCCAGTCATTGGCTAATTAAAGAAGTTCGATCCTATCATCATTTTGTTCCCCAATTTTATCGCTAAAATGATGCTCCAATTCAGATAAGTGAAGGGTGAATAGTACCTATAGTCTACCTGATATTGTAAATAATTTCCACCCCCTGCACCTTGAAAGTGGGCATCTTACAACATTGCAAGATATATGCCGCTGTTAGCGATGCCGATTTAACTGAATAAGGTTCTGCCATAAGACAGAACCTTATTCAGTATATGTATACTTATTGATTTTCAACTACTAGATGTTGCTAATTACATTGCTGAAAACGTTACCAATGGCGGGGCCGAGCAGAGCAAGAATAACAATCACAACAACGGCTACTAAAACAAGAATCAACGCGTACTCTACTAAACCTTGGCCTTTTTCTTTCGGTGCGAACAACATAGCTACTTCCTCCTTTCTCATAAGACTTGACCTAATATATGTCAAAACCATTATAGCAAATCTCTACCAGAGATCAATAGCAAACCCTTACAATTCTGTAAATACGGATTGGCTCGTGGCGCTAACGGGAATTTGGAAATTATAATACCCACCATT
The DNA here is from genome assembly GCA_016785015.1 of Anaerolineales bacterium. GTDB lineage: Bacteria > Chloroflexota > Anaerolineae > Anaerolineales > UBA11858 > NIOZ-UU35. The sequence goes on along the minus strand of JADHTJ010000132.1, from coordinate 873 downwards.
GCCCCCTGTGCTTTCGACTTCCATGAAGCCGCCCAACATTTCAATGCGATCCTTGATTGCCTTAATCGAGATACCTGATCCCTTGAAGACTTCTTCAACGTCAAAACCTTTTCCATTATCATCCATGGAAATCTTGACATTGTTTTCGCCTATATTCATTGAGATCGTTATTTTCGTCGCCGCGCCTTCTCGATGGGCGAACCCCAACAAATCTTGCAGCGACCGAAAGATGATCACCTCAATATACGATTCAAGGCGGCGCTCCAAACCAGAAATTTTTAACTCAACTTCAACTGCAGTTTGATCTTTAAATGCCTCAGAATAACGCTTCAAGGTTGGAATCAAACCCAAATCGTCCAACATCATTGGGCGTAGTTCAAAAACAAAATTTCGCACTTGCTGAAAAGCAGAAGTGGCAGCCATTTTTAGAGAAACTAACTCTTCCCGCGCTTGATCTTGATCAACATCAAAGAGACGCATTGCAATTTCAGATTGCAATATGAAATTTGAGAGCGCCTGGGCTGGCCCATCGTGCATTTGACGTGACATTCTTTGGCGCTCAGCCTCCTGCGCCTGAATAATCGCTTCAATCATACTGAAGGTTTCTTTGTCCGCACCACCCTTGGGGATCTGGCTGCTGTCCCCCAATAATTCTGTTACGCTCACCAGCGTACTCACCAGGTTCTCTAAATTCTTTTTATCGCTATTTAATTTGTCCACCTGACCGCGCATCAAGAATAAGCGTTGCTGAGCTTCCAATGCACCATCATAGGCCTGACGAACCTCAAGAGGCAATAATGCATCGGATTGATTTTGAACTTTTTGCAAACGAGAAACCTCCGAGGCATTGCGTTCAGCCAGTTTACCGACCTC
>JADHTJ010000131.1 GCA_016785015.1 Anaerolineales bacterium | reverse complement strand
ATTTGGCAGGGTTAGAATTGGTGAATTTCACTGAAAAAAACTACCAGACGAGGGCATCCTCCGGAATATATGGGAGTGGTTGCTCCGCAACCACCCCCATATATTCCGGAGGGAAACTCGCTTGGTGGCTTTTTGCAGTAGAGTCATATTACATATTATTTATTGGTAACTTAAATGAAAAATTTGACTTCGTTTCTTGATCATCGAATATCCTACTTTGCATTTTTAATCGGTTTACATGCAATATATTTTCCCCTAAACCGCACCATTCAAGGCGGATGGGTGCTTGCGGTGAGTTGGGATGCCTTGATCCCATTTTGGCCCATGTGGGCGATACCCTACCTGGCGAGCCTCCTTTGGTGGCTTGGTAGCTATATCTGGGCCTATCTCAAAATGGATACGACTCGCTTCAGAGCACTTATCATAAGTATGGCTTTCACCCTGGTGACTAGTTATCTGGTTTACATTGTTTTCCCCACGTACGTTGAAAGGCCAAACGTCGTAGGTACCGGGTGGCAACATGAGCTAATACGCAATATCTTTGAAAATGATCGGGTAAACAATGCATTTCCAAGTGGACACACTTATACTACAATGCTGATAGTTTTCTTTTGGTGGCAGTGGCAGCCCAAATACCGCTGGTTATGGTTGGCAATCGCCATCATCATCATCTTGTCAACATTGTTTACCGGGCAGCACAATCTCTTAGACCCCTTAGGAGGCATTGCTTGGGCATGGTTTGGGTATCTTTTTGGCAATTGGTGGACTCAAAAAGGGCGCTTGCGTGACATCTAGGCACAGCGGGTTCTGGCATGCGGTCTGGATTTTGGGGATCCTCTTTGCTGGAGGTATTATCGCCCTGTATTCATGGATGCCCACAGACGGTTCTACGGGGGATATGAGCAGCTTCACTCCACAGGGATTTGTGGTTCATTGGATCATCGAAGACCGACCTGAAGGATTGCAAAAGAACGATATCATTATTCGCGCAGAGGGGCAAACAATCGAAGAATGGCTGGACGTCGCTCAACCAGATCCGATCCAGGAAGCTGGTCAAACAATTCATTACGAAATCTTGCGAAATGGCAAACCTCTAGATCTAGAAATTCCCCTAATTCCGCTCACATTCCTGTCCATACTCAAACATTGGTGGTACCAACTACTCGGCGCGCTGACATATCTTCTCATTGGGATGTTTGTCTTTTTCAACAAGCCTCAACAACTAGACGCGCGCGTCTTCTTGCTCTTTTGCGTTTCACTCACCCTTCAATATTTAGGAGATGCTTATAATTTCCAATATGCTGCGATTCTCTGGCAATGGCCATTTTGGATTCACTTCAGTTTTGAATTTGTGGTCTACACGATTAGTGTCGCTACAGCCTGCTACTTTACCCTGATCTATCCGGCAAAACACCCCCTAATCGAACGTTCTCCTCGTTTGATTCCCTTTGTGCTGTATTTCATTCCCTTGTTGCTCATTTTCCTTGCCGTGCAGCTCTCCCCAACCCGGCAATTGGGGCTGACCCTGGCCAACACGATTTCTTGGAGCACCGCCATCATCCAGATCCTTTTGGCCATAAGCTTCGGAATTCGGTCTGGGATCAAGGCCCGCGATCCGGTTACCAGAGCGCAAGTGCGCTGGATACTCATGAGTGCCACTATCGGTGTTGCGCTGATTATTCCAAGCTATATCCTGCCCTTGATCACGGGAGCAAGACCCTATGTTCATCATCCCATCGTCATGATATTGATCGTGTATATGGCGGTGGTCTTTGGGTTCACTATCCTTCGTTTCCGCCTTTTCGATATCGATATAATCATCAACCGCACCATCGTCTACACCACGCTCACCGCGATGCTGGTAGCTATCTACTTCTTCATCGTCAGCGCATTAACCTACCTAATTCAGCTAACCATCCAACGAGAAAACGATACGCTGGTCGTCTTTGTTGCTACACTAAGTATCGCCAGCATCTTTGTTCCATTGCGCAGACGTACCCAAGAAATCATTGACAGAGTATTCTTCCGTGTCAAAGTCAACTTCCAACAGCTGTCAAATGAGCTAAGCCAAAAAATAGCGACCAGCATTCTCCCTGTTCAACTGGTGGATCTATTAACCAAGCAGCTGCCAGACCAATTACAAATCAAATCCGCATCCTTAGCGATTTTGGACGCCAACGGATCGCACTTCATAAATTTTAATGATCGCGAGCACGATCTTTTTCCGATTAGTCATCCAGTTCCCAAATACCTGCAACGACACAAAAAGCCGATTTTACGGCTTCAACCGCCCAGGGAAATCCCCAAAGATGCCATCCAATATTTCGATTCGCAAGGCATCGAATTATGCATCCCACTGATTCTAAATGCCAATCTGGTTGGATTGTTCAACCTGGGATGCAAATTATCGGGAGACCTTTATAACCGCGATGAGTTACGTTTGCTCAACCAAATTGGCCGCCAGGCAGCTGTCGCTGTCGAAAACAGCCGTCTCATTCAGCTCAAGGAACACCAGGCAAAAAAACTTACCAGCTTGCATGAAGCCGCAGTCTCAATTTCATCATCCTTAGAAATCGATCAAGTGCTTCACAACCTCGTTGAAAAACTAGGCCAGGTTTTGGATATCAGCAACGCTTACATTTGCGACCTGGATTTGATAACATCATCAGGAAAGGTCTTGGCTGAATGGATTAGTCCCCATGCAGCCAATCAGACCTCGGACATCGGTACAGAATGCCATTTATGGGAATACCCTGAAATCTTTGCAGCCCTAAAAGATGGGCATACCTTCAGCTACTACTCCCATAAGCATGATCAAATGTTCACCAATGATCACTTTATTTCAAAATATGCTATCAAAACCCTATTCGTCGTTCCTCTAATTATTCGAGAACAACTTATCGGATTTATGGAATTGTGGGAAACTCGTTTTGACAGAGAATTTACAGAGGCCGATATCCGCCTCTGTCAAACGATAGCCGCCGATGCAGCAGCAGCGATGGAAAGAGCCCGCCTCTTTCAGGCGGAAAGGAAACAACGCCTTCTGGCCGAGGCGCTTCAAGAAGCAGCCACTATCGTTGGAAGCACTTTAGATTTCGAAACCGTGCTCGACCAAATCTTCGAGCAAGTTGAAAAAGTGATCGATGGGGATACCTACAATATCATGCTTCTAGAAGGAAATGTTGCCAAAGTCATTCGCGGCCACAAATATGACGATGATGCTAAAGTCCGCACCATCATGGAGTACATTCTCGAGATTGATGAATTCCAAACCCTCAAATATATGGCTACAACCGAGAACGCACTCGTAATTGCTGATACGGAAACGAATTCACTTTGGACCCATCGTGAGGACTGGCAACAACCCAAATCGTACGTGGGAGCTCCGATCTGCCTGGGGCATATTGTGGCCGGTTTTCTAAATGTCAATGGAGATACCGTTAACCAATTTTCGGAAGATGATGCCAAATGGTTGGAAGCTTTTGCCCACCATGCAGCTACTGCCATCAGCAATGCCAATTTGTTTGAACGGATCAAAGTCTCTCTCGACGAGAAAGAAATTCTCTTGAAGGAAATTCACCATCGCGTCAAGAACAACCTGCAGATTATCAACAGCTTGCTTTCGTTGCAATCTGCGCAAATGGAGGATTCGCAGGTGGGTTCGATCTTTCTGGACACCCAAAATCGAGTTCGCTCGATGGCCCTAATCCACGACAAGCTTTACCAGTCAAACAATTTTTCACAGATTAATTTTGCTGAATATATTGAAGATCTGGTGGCATTTATTCACCATGCGTATCAAGTAGATGCCGCATCTATCCAAATAAAAATCAATGCCGAAAAGATATATTTAGATATCGACGCAGCCATCCCTTGCGGAATGATCTTGAGCGAATTAATTTCGAATGCTCTCAAGCACGGTTTCCCAGCTAAACGACGGGGCGAAGTTCTGATTGAATTGTGTTCTGGGGATCAGAATCGTATCACTATTTCTGTCTCCGATAACGGCATAGGAATTCCTTCAAATATCGATTTAGATAACCTGGAATCTTTGGGGTTACAATTAGTGAGTACGCTGGTCGGACAGTTGCATGGGGAAATCGAACTGAATCGATCGAAAGGGACCGTTTTTTCAATTTCGTTTTTGCATGATTGACCCTGATGAACAGATGAAACCAGAATCCATCATTATTTCCCTGGTAGGGTTGATCACGGTCTTGACGGCATGTTCTTCTCGAAGTATTTCAAAAAGGGAGACAAACCCTTCATTTTCAAATCATATCGACGAAGATCGTATGCTGCTTGTGCTTTCCGCTCCTTCAATAAACGAACCCTATTACGCCGAAGTGTTTGATCAAATTATCGAATTCGACATTGCCTACGCCAATGCCGTTTTAGGTCATGACAACATTATCATTTTGGCCGATGAAGATACAATGCCCTCTCTGGAAGATGCGCTACCAGGCGATTTTCTCTTACATGCCGGGGCGGCAGACATCTGGATGCGCGATTTCACCACCGTAATTCCAGCGCAGATGGCATCGCCATGTTCGTCTCTGACGATGTAGTTGTGGTCAACGCCTATGGCGAGCCATTTCGCACAGAGGTGATTTCCGCCCTAGAAAGAGATTTACCTAACTCATGTTACGCAACCTAAAGAGAACCTCCCTGGGAATAGGGGGTGGGGGCTTCGCCCCGACCCCCTATTCCCAGGGAAACCTCGCTACGTGTGCGTAACATGAGTTACCAAATATCAACATGGTTGAGATCAAGGCCGATTATTCTCTCGAGATCTGGAAAGATTTCGTCTCGGCCTGCGGCATCAATTTGAATTCAACTGTCACAGACCATTTCATCTACATGCCCGTTTTTGGGAGCAACAACGATGAGAAATCCAGCGCAGCCATTGAGGCGCTAACAAACAAAGCGATCATCCCGATCAACGCCGAGGGCGTGTGCTTTATGGGCGGCAGTGTGCGGTGTCTGAGCTGGCAGGTCACTGGCGAGAACGCCCGCAAACTGATCGAGGCGGCGAGGGAACAATAACTTTCCCAGAAGGCAGCTGCCTATCCAAGATGGGCGACTCTTGAAATCGGCCAACGCGGTTAGTCTGCCACCCTTGCACGCAGCTTGGTCAAATTAACCGCCTGGAACAAACGTCAGCGCCTCGTCGTCGGATCGGAAGATCATCAACTGCCCGTCGGACAATCGATAGGCTTGAGCATCCCCAATGAACTGCATGATCAACTGTTCTTGCTCCATGATCCCCTCAGGATCCAGACAGGCCATCAATGTGCTAGCGACGTTTTCAAAGCTGATCTTACCGCCAGTGATTGAATAGACGCCGCTATAGGAATTGCAGCCTGTCGAGCCATGGATCTGACCATTTTCGAAGGTTGCCGTAATGGTTGTCTCAGGAATAGGCTTAGATTTCCGATATGCGAATAGAACCCAGGATGTACCATCGAGAGGGTCCGCAGCGGTTCCTGATTCATCATTACAAAAAGCCAGGAAAAACGCAATCATAAAAATAAAGACAACCAAGAGGAGATTATATTTTTTCATCCTTCATCCTTTCCATCAATTACAATTAATTTGACGTTAAATGAACTTAAAAAGTTCCCTGTTGTAAAACCCCCTACATGAATAAAATCACTTGGGCAACTCCCTTATACGAATTCTTGAGACAGTGCAACGCCAGCCCCCTCAATAAAATCGTGTTGGATTGCGGTGCTGGGGGAAACCTACCGCCACTTTCTCTGTTTTACCAAAATGGCTACAAAACCTGCGGCATTGAAATTGCGCAGCCAGCGCTGGATGAGTCAGCAATATTTTGCAGAGAAAATGATATGCTGCTGAATATCTTCCGTGGGGATATGCGCGCAATCCCTTTTGAAGACCAATTTTTCAGCTTTGCTTATTCTTTTAATGCCATCATGTTCATGACTAAACCTGACATTGCGATTGCCATGGCCGAGATCAAGAGAGTGCTCAAACCAGGGGGATTGGTATATGTCAACTTCGAATCGGTAGACGATCCAGATGACAGCGTCTTCTGTGAGACTGCACCCGCTGTGGATTTACTAAAAAGCACGCGCTTCGCCAAACATGAAGACAACGAGGCTGATGAATATTTTGAGAATTTCGTTATCCTGCGCAAACAGAAAAGTTGGCTTGAAAAACTGTTTAACGAAAATATCCTCGAGCAGGTAAATATTGAGTACATAGCACGAAAAATATGAACCGATACAGAGATTGGCGCTACCGGCTGAATTTACTAACATTCACCCTGGGGACTGTTCTGCTTGGGGCGCTATTCGTATTGATCCGATTTAGCTATCAGGGGGCACAGAGTTACGCCCATCCACATCGTTATCAACGCATAGCGGGCGATGACCCTTCCCAATTTGATGTCGCATATCAATCCATCACGCTAACTCCCGAGGATGGCTTCAATCTTTCAGCCTGGTACACACCTTCAAAGAATGGCGCCCTGATCCTGGTGGCACATGGCTATGCTGGCGCTCGCTCCGCGCTGATGCATTCATTCTTCGCCTGGCATGGTTATGGAGTCATCTCTTGGGACGCGCGAGCACATGGTGAAAGCGAAGGCGATTTGGTCACATGGGGTTATTACGAGCGCCGCGATGTCAAAGCCGCTTTGGAATACGCATTGAATCTTGATCCAGCAATAAAGGTTGGTGCGTTCGGCGAATCTATGGGAGCAGCGACCGTGCTTCTCGCTGCCGCAGAGCAACCCCAAATCCAGGCCGTTGTCGCCGACAGCGCCTTTGCAGCCATCGGGGACATGATTCAGGTTGTCTCGCCATATCCAATTTTCAGACCGTTTATCCAATTCTTTACCGAACAAGAAACCGGCCTGAAGGTTGATGATCTTCGCCCGGTAGATGTAATTCAAAATATCAACCCGCGGCCAGTCTTCATCATTCAAGGTGAGACTGATCAAACTGTACCATCTGATTCGGCACAACGCTTATACAATGCCGCGGGAGAACCAAAATTGCTCTGGACAGAGCCTGATGTTGGTCATGTTGGCATGCTGACAGCTTTTCCAGATGCATACGAAATTCGAGTGATTGGTTTCTTGGATAAGTATTTGCTAGAGCCACATAGATGACAATCGCTCCGCTTACCACCGAAGCCCTTCGAAAAGTGCGGTTTTCTGAACACTTCTACAATTAAATTCGGAGAACAAGAAACACTTTCCATCCCCGTAACTACTAAATTCATAAATCCTTAGACTGAGGGGGAAATACATCCTGAGACCGATACGCCTAGAGACATTTTCCGATATCCTAGGGGGGATTAGTAATTCACCGCTAGAAAGGCTGATGAAAATGAATAAATTATTAGTTCTCTTAGTTGTCGTCGTGATGGCTGGTTTGCTTGTAGGCTTTGATGACCACAACGCAGTGACGGACACCTTCAAATCAATACCTGAAAACCTTCCCAAGATTGATGATGTAGACACAGAACGAGTTCCCACTTCTGGGATTAGAGTTCCTGCTGAGTGGGAAACTCACGCCGCCACATGGATGCAGTGGCCCAACCGTTGGGAGTCGAAAATGCGACCCGCCTTTGCAGATATCATCAATATTATTCAGGCTTACGAACCCGTTCACCTTTTGACCAGCAGCGAGAGAGAGAAGGCCGAAGCTGAGCAGTTCTTACTCGAAAAAGGGGTAACCGATACGAATATCACCTGGCATATCGTCCCAGTGGACAATGCCTGGATGCGAGACAATGGTCCAATCTATGTGACTGACGGCAAAGATATTTGGATCCAAAACTGGAAATTCGATGCCTGGGGTGGAAATTTTGGAAATGATGTCCTTTATGGAAACGATAATCGCGCCCCGGACTATGTGGGCGAATACCTGGGCATGGTCGTAGAGGGTCACAAAGACTATGTACTGGAGAAGGGAAATCTGGAGTTCAATGGGGCTGGTATTCTAGTTCTCAGTTGGGATTGCCAAAATGACCGCAATCCTGGAATGACCCAATCCGAGCACGAGGCGATACTTAAGGATGCTTTTGGCGTCACACAAATCATCTGGGCCTTTGGTCATTGGCCTGGGGAACGTACCACCGGTCACATCGACGCCACTGCGAGATTCGCCGACGCGAACACGCTTGTAATTGCTGATTACGAAGCGCCGATCGATTTTGATGGTCTTGCTGCAGCAGCCGAAGAAATCGGGTTAAAAGTAGTTCGTTATTCAGGAGACCTAAACTGGTTGGTGGGTAATGGATTTATTTTGGCCATGGGCGAAGGCGATGCATACGATATATTGCTAAAATCTCAACTCAAATCCTTGTTCCCCGGTCGCGATGTATTTCTGATCGATGCCAGCACAATCGCCAATGCGGGCGGCGGCATCCATTGCGTCACCAATGATCAACCAGCTCTTGAAAAATAAGGTTCGATAGGAATTGCCGTGAGAGACCCAAAAATAACCTTATTCTTGCAGAGAAGAGAATTCAAAAATGACAGCAATAAGCATTTCTCCAATAACGGGCAAAGAGCGCATTCAAGTTATCGATATACTTCGAGGCATTGCGCTACTGGTCATTGGGTTAGTACATGCGATTTTCATTTGGGATGGTGATATTCTCGCGACATATGCCCTGATGGGTATATTTCTTTTGCTGCTCAGAAAACTTACCCCGAAAACGTTGGTACTCTTGGCAGTTATTCTTGTAGTGATACAAACCGGAATTAATTTCTTCTGGCTCCCTTCTATGTTCTTTTCGAAGGATTTGACATTCCATGAGATTCTAAGCAAAAACTGATTTGCATAAAATAAGTGGGGTCTAGCCAGAAGTTCCGGTTGCTATTGCGTATCATGCAACCGGAGTTCAGTTTAATCTGCTAAAATCAGGGAAATCAAATCTAAGCTAACACCACGGCATTCAGCGAAACGGACAAAAAATATGCAACGCAAATTCGCCAAACTTATCATTCTAGCTGTTGGTTTGTTAATCATTACGGTTCTGGCATGCAAACGGCCTGTTATCACGCTTTTCGCTAGCCCGACACCGACAGCGACCTTCACTTTCACTCCCACACCGACCTATACATTGACACTAACCCAAACACCTACAGCGACTTTTACTGCGACATCAACCGCAACGCATACCACTACGCCGACTACCACAAACACTCCAACTAGCACACAAACTCCAACCATCACATTCACTCCAACCCCCGATGGTCCCTACGGACATGTCATCGTCGCTCAGGGGTTCTGCCGCTATGGGCCTGGAAAAGCCTATCTTTATTCTCACGAACTCAATCAGGGCGATCCCATTTTAGTGCACGGGCGCAATGAATATGGCACCTGGTTTTGGGTGCAGCCCCACGACCTCGACCGTCATTGTTGGGCGGCAGCTTCCCTTTTCGAAATCGTTGGTGATGCGATGGATGCCAATGTGGTCGAAACCAAGCTTCCCAAATCCACATTTGTGCGCCTACCCGAGGGTGTGACCGCGTCTCGAGACGGAAACGAAGTCACCATAAGCTGGTCACATGCCCATTACATTGCCAAAGAGGATCGCCGCGGCTATTTGATCGAGTTATGGTTATGCCAGGGCGGCGCTTATTTCTGGACCGCCTACCACACTGAGAATAACGATCTCTATGTCAAGGATGAAGCCGGCTGCCTTCTGCCATCGCGCTCCTGGGTGTACATCGCAGAAAAACATGGCTATTCTGATCCGGTGGAAGTGCCGTGGCCGTAGCAATTAAATGATTCTCATGCTAAGGCGCAAAGTCGCAAATTTTTTTAATTTATTTACCTTCGCGTCTCGGCGTCTTTGCGTGAACAAAAAATGAACAAAATACCATCAGATTTCTCCTTCAAATATCGCTGGTGTGAGGGAACAGTCCCGCCCCCGCATTATTATGAATACAGCATCAAATTTGGGACGGGGCTCATAGGGACAATCAACTTTTACCCCGATTACCCTCAACACGATCTGCCTGCTTGGATTGAGCAATTTGCGGTCACGGCCGATGCCCACGCGGCACTCTACCTGTTGATGACCGAGAGAGATCTATTTCGCCAAAACTGGACGGAGATACAGGACGCTCCAGTGGGTGGGTCGCTGGAATGGTTGGATATCACTGCAGACGGCGTTGAATATAAAATCCCCAGCATGATCGAAGAATCGCCAGAAATTGAGTCTATTTACGAAGCCATTCGGTCGCTGGTGCCTGTCGAGATTTGGAAACATCTAATTTCGCAGCGCGAAGAGTTCATCCGAAATTACCCTATCGAATGACCGATGTTTTCCACAGTTGAAGTGCGTTGGTTCTATCAGGGAGTAATTCCCAGCGATATTCAAACCTGGTTCGATCAAAAGGTTGTCGAGGGTATCGAACCCATCAACCAGCCTTCACGCACCGATCAATATTTACTACAAGGCCATAATGCCAGCCTGGGAGTCAAATTGCGTGAAGGGCGCGTCGAAATCAAGCAGCGTGTTCAGGAATATGGTTACGCGGAATTTGGGCCAGCCGTCACTGGCATTGTGAAAGGCAGGAAGAAGTGAAACAATGTTGAAAGTGAATCCCCACCCAGATTATCCTGCCGAGGAGGGACGCTTCATCAGGGGGAATGATTTCTCCCCGGTGGCAGTGGCAATTATTTTGAATTGCGATGAAGATAAGATTCCCCCAGACATCGAACGGCTGATTCGGACGGGGGCGGAGAGTGGCGCGGCGCTTTCGGGCTCTATCCAAACTCCAAACATTGGCCTGGAAAAGATGATCTGCAATGTCGTCGGCAATCCTAATATCCGCTACCTGATCCTGGGCGGGCCCGAGTCTGAGGGACATTCGACCGGGCAGGCTCTCAAGGCTCTCTTGTCTAATGGCGTTAATGATAAGAAACGCATCATCGGCACCGACGCATTGCACCCCTATCTATATAATATCCCCACAGAATTGATCGAGCGTTTTCGCCAACAGCTTACCCTGATTGATCTGCAATTCGAGGGCGATCCCGCACTGATCCGCAAAGCTGTGTGGAGCTGTTACCAGGAAAATCCGGTTGATTTTCAAAATTACGAACTCCACGATCCCGGCGCTTTCCCCGAAGAGCCGCTCAACGGAAAGATCACCTGGGCCGTCACCCAACCCTGGAGTGAACCCGAAGACGACGGTGAGCGTGAAGCCCTAGAGCGCGCCCAGGCCATGGTCGAGCGCTTGCGCAAATTGCAGCGCAAACCGGGCGAGTCGCTTTAAGCCCCAAACCACCGTGCACTTCTGCTTGCACCGAAATGCTCTTTCTCCCTAGCGGTACCCAGCGTAGGTTCAACAAAAGTTCCACTGGACGGATCAGAGAGGAAATCTACTTCCACACGGGCAACCTGGTCTCCTCCAAACTCCACGTAGCAAATTCCATCGCCGCGGTAGATTTCGGACGATTCGTATCCCTCTGCTTGTGCAATGATGTGGGCGGCAGCAGTTTTTGCAGCGCCTTCGGCGAACATGCCAGCCTTGGGCGCGCCAACATAGGTTACATCTCCAATGGCATACACGCCAGGATATTCGCTGGTCAGATCGTCCGGGCTAACGTGAATATAGCCATCATAGGTCATGCCGCTAGCGATGACTACATCGGGAGCGCGATGTTTCGGAACCCCAAGGAACAGGTCATAGGTAATTTCACTCTGGTCTCTGAGGATTGCGACGCGGCGTTCAGGGTCCAGTGCGGTTACACCTTGATTTGACATCAACGTTATGCCGCGCTCTTTGAAAACCTTCAGCAACGCTTTAGAAGCTCCAAGAGAGGGGGGAATGGGGATACTGAATGGCATTACGAGGCTGATCTGGCAATCCGCCCGAACACCGCGCTCTGTCAGGTAATCGTGCAGCAACAAGGCTGCTTCGCTTGGTGCAGGCGGGCATTTGATTGGGGCGGAAGTCATACCTATGAGGACATGCCCATTCGTGAAGGTGGAGAGCAATTCCCCCAAGCGCTCAGCACCGGCAAAGGAATAGAATTCGTTTTCGCCTTCGATCAAGCCAGGGGTTGCTGAAAAGTCATAGTCCGCACCGAGGGCAATTACCAACACATCTGCCTCGTAAATGCCTCCGTCGGTGATAACGCGTCGCGCTTCAGGGTCAATGGATGTAACAGTCTCCTGCCGAAAAGTCACGCCTGGCTTTACGAAATCCCGATAAGACAGCAGCACAGAGTCGACCGTCTTTCGGCCAAACATCACATCTAGTTTTGAATAGCCGAAGAAAAACGTATCGTTCTTGTCGATCAAGATCAGCTCCAGTTCATCCCCCCTCTCTTCAGAAAGGATAGAACTGAGTTCTAGGCCGCCAAACCCTGCCCCCAGAACCACTACGCGCAACTTCATGAAATGCTCCTACTCACTTTGCCGGATTTTGTGAAAACATGTTGAAACTCTTATTATTTTAGCAGGTTCTTAAACCTATATTGGAACATAGCCCAGGGTCTCCAGGAATCGCCGTGGTAAGGGCCCTTGGTAAGGTGCCACATTTGGGGGTAGGGGGGTGCTCCGCACGCCCCCTACCCCCAAATGTGAGGTCTCTCACGGCAATTCCCAAAGAACCATAGCCCACGGGGAGTGGTCAATTTCGTGGTGATCAAATCATCAAACAGGGCAAGCCGGGCTTCGAGAGCCTCAGCCCTCTGACTCAGCCGCTGTCTTAGGTTCTCGAAGACAGCGACGATTCAGCAGACTTTCGATTTACTCAAAAAGCTCTTCAGCTAGCTTCAACACCACTTTTTCGACCACTCTCGCCCACAGGCTTCTTAACTTCGAAAATATAAGCAAATATTGTCAGTGCGAGGAGCCGATTTGGGACGACGAAGCAATCTCACGTGAAGTAAGAAGGAGATTGCTTCGGGCTTTGCCTTCGCAATGACACACAAAGCGGTACTTTTAGAAAGCACTGGAGCTTATCCAATTCTAATCTCTATTCGAAATATTTGGCTTGCTTTCCAACCTATCCTTGATTACAATCGCATTCATATGGCTACGAAGCGACTTTCTCGCCGCGATTTTCTTAAACTCAGCGCCTTGGGCTTGGGTAGCTTAGCTTTTAACCCATTCCCGCCTCCCTATGACGACTATCAAGCCGGGCTGATGCTGGTAGGGCGCGTGACCGTCGATCAGCAGGCAGCTATCTACAAAGAGCCGCGCTTTCATAGTGGGATTACGCGCTGGACGCGCCAGGATGAGCTGCTCAACATCTATTATCAACTTACACCCGTGGAGGGCCCTCCCTACAATCCCATTTGGTATCGAGTTTTTGGCGGCTATATCCACAGTGGATATTTGCAGGTGGCCAAGTTTCGCTACAACGCTCCCCTCGAGCAAATTCCTGAGAGCGGTCAATTAGCCGAGGTGACTGTGCCCTATTCCCAGGCCTATTCTTACTCAAAAACCTATGGTTGGGAACCCGATTACCGCCTCTATTACGAAACCACGCATTGGATTACGGATATCGTAAAGGGGCCCGATGGCAAGCCCTGGTACCAACTGACCTCAGAACTCACCGACTTCTTGGTTTATTACGTCTCCGCGTTGCATTTGCGTCCCATCCCCAAT